>JAWOAV010000010.1:0-11176 GCA_046498365.1 Desulfosalsimonadaceae bacterium | reverse complement strand
TTGCTGGGACCGTGAAGACTGAAGCTCATCCATGTGCTCACCACGACACCCACCCAGCGCGCGAATGAGTGACGTGGAGAGCGCGCTTTGAACCCTGCCTATGGGACGAAGGCGACTCGGGGGTTTCCCCCTTGGCCTCGGCCAGTCTCGACCCAGGGGCACCTCCTCCTTGTCTGCTTAACACAAGTGGCCCACCGGCACGCGAATAGCTTCTGGCGGAGGCATCCAAGTCCCTGGTAACGATGCGTTGGCCCACTCATTAGAACCGTCACTTGCCTCAGTCCCCACCCTGTGATAAGCCCGCCATCACCCGCTGCCACGAACACCGAGAACCCAGGAGCTGTCTATGCTTGCCACCGTGAGCAGTTGTGCCCTACAGGGCCTTGACGGCGTCGTCGTCCAGGTCGAGGTCGATGCCACGCGCGGAATGCCGGGGCTGACGGTCGTCGGGCTGACGGTCGTCGGGCTCCCGGACGCCGCCGTCAGAGAGTCGCGAGAGCGGGTTCGCTCAGCCATCAAGAACTCAAACAATGCAGGGTGCCTGGCGTATCTTCACCGGGAGCTGCCGCCGGGGCCGCCCAATGTTGCGCCGGGCAATCCCACCCCCGCCGGTCCGGAAATGTCCGATTTGATATGGGCACAATACGACAAAAACAGCTTATAGCCATCTGTTGCTTGTGTTGGAAATTTTTAGAGGTGATGAGCTCGTAGAAAGTCGGTTAAGGCGCGTGCAATTTTTGAATAATTGAGAGTACTGATCCGTACGTGAGATTCTACAAAGATTGTGCGCAACGCAAATATTGGGCTTTTTACGAAGCCGTCAGTGCTGAATACCTTGGAAAAAAGCAGATTCAGCCGACCTTATATAAAATGGTCAATTTCCCCCGGGTGGTGCCAGGTGTTGCCCGCAGCAACATTGCAGGGGGTTGCTGATAGCTCCTGGCGAAGTGCAGACAAGCGCCCTGTGGCCCTGCCGTTCATCACAGGGCGCGTCGAAGCGAGCCTTGGAGATATCAGCGTTCTCCTGCAGTTGCCAGGGCAATACCCGGCACTGCCCGGGGAAAATTGTCCTTCAAACATTAGGTGCAGAACAAAATAAAACCAGGAGTACCGCAAATGAACAATAAACGGGTGGTCATTACCGGGATGGGGGTCGTCAGCCCCAACGGAACAGGCCTTGATAATTTTTGCAACGCCATCGCAACCGGGCGCTCGGGCGTCCGGTTCATGGAAAGACTGGAAGAACTTAACTTCGGGTGCCGGATCGCCGCCGTGCCGGAAATCAAGGAAAATGGGCACAAAGCCCATATAAACGATGAACTGCTCAATGACAATATCGGCTACGGTGCGATTGCCGCAATTGAGGCATGGCAGGATGCAGGGCTTGCAATCCCGGACGCAGACGCCGTTGCAGACTGGGATTCGGGTACCATTTACGGCTGCGGCATCTGCGGCATGGAGACCATCGCGACCCGCGTCGTTCCCGCGATCAATGGGGGAAAAGTCCGCCGACTGGGCTCCACCATCGTGGAGCGGGTAATGGGGAGCGGTGTCAGTGCAACCGTTGCGGGAATTCTGGGTCTTGGCAACCAGGTGACGTCCAATTCATCGGCCTGCAGCACCGGGACCGAGGCAATCATCGATGCGGCCTTCCGAATCCGGTCCGGGCTGGCAAAACGGATGGTGGCCGGCGGCGCCGAAGGCCCCTCCCCGTACATATGGGGCGGCTTTGATTCCATGCGGATCGTGCTTTCCCGCAAGTTCAACGACCGGCCGGAGCAAGGCTCAAGACCCATGAGCGCTTCCGCCTGCGGTTTCGTCCCCGGCGCAGGCGCAGGCTGCCTGGTGCTGGAAGACATGGAAACAGCGATTTCCCGCGGCGCAAAAATTTACGGTGAAATCGCCGGGGCAATGGTCAATTGCGGCGGGCAGCGCCAGGGCGGCTCCATGACCGCGCCCAACCCGGAGGGGGTGGTCCGATGCATCCGCGGGGCGGTGGCGGACGCAGGCATCCACCCGGATGAAATCGATGCCATTAACGGGCATCTGACCGCTACCTACGCCGATCCCCATGAAGTCAAAAGCTGGGCCACCGCCCTTGAAAGAGGACCTGGGAATTTTCCGTACATCAATTCGACCAAGTCAATGATCGGCCACTGCCTGGGGGCGGCCGGCGCCATTGAAACCATCGCCGCCGTTCTGGAACTGCAGGGGGGGTTTCTTCACCCGTCCATCAATTGCGAAGACATCCATCCGGACATACAGCCCTTTGAAAAACGCGTTGTCCGCGAAAGGCTGGATTTTCCGGAAATCAGGACCATCGCCAAGGCAAGTTTCGGATTCGGCGATGTAAACAGCTGTATTATAATAAAAAAACAGGAGAAATACGCATGAAAAAACAGGAAATTTTCGAAAAATTCATCGAACTGATCGAAGAATACGTGAAGGAAAAGGAGAAACTGGAAACCGCCGCTATGGAAACCGCAATTATCGGTGATCTCAAAGTCAACTCCGCCCGCCTGGTCGACATCATCATCAAGGTTGAAGATGTATTTGACATCGAAATCGAAGATGACGACGCCGATAAGATCAAAACCATCGGTGATGCCGTGGACATTATCGAGGCAAAACTCAGCGTAACCCAATAGCATGGAACCACGCGCAAAAAGAGCCCTTTGGGTTCAATATACGGCGGGGCGGCTGGCAATTTTCATCGCCGCCCCGCTGATTTTGGCGGCGATCCGGATTGCCGGATACCGCGTACGGGATATTGACAAAATCCGAAAAAAGGTCGCCCGTTTGCTTGATGCGCACTCCGGCCCATGGCTGATTTGCGCAAACCACCTGACCCTGATCGACTCGGTGATCCTGCTCTATGCCATGCTGCCGGTTTCCCGGCACCTTGCCAGGTTCGACCAGATGCCCTGGAATGTTCCGGAAACCATGAATTTCAGCCGGAACAAGCTGCTGCGCGTCATGTGCTATATCACAAAATGCATCCCGGTCACGCGCGGCGGGGAACGCGACGGGGTAAAAACCCTCCTGGAGAAATGCGCCTGGCTCCTTTCTGCCGGCGGGAACCTGATGATTTTTCCCGAAGGCACACGGTCGCGGACGGGACGGGTAAACACCGTCGATTTTCCCTACGGAACGGGAAGGCTCTTTCTGAAAACGCCTGGATGCCGTGTCATGTGCATATACCTGCGGGGAGACGGGCAGCATACTTACAGCAATTTTCCGCGGTGCAGGGAAACGTTTTCCATGTTTGTTGAAGAATGCTTTCCTAAAACCCGTCTCAAAGGCCTGCGGGCCCAGCGGGATTGCGCAGGGCAGATAGTACGGCATCTTGCCGGCATGGAGAAACAATATTTTGCATCACGTGGGAAATGACATTGTCGACATGGACGTACCCGGGGCCAAAAACAAAACCGCGCGGTTTACGGCAAAAATTCTTGCCCTGAATGAAACCAATTACATCAGGCAGTCTGCCAACCCCGATGTCCTGCTGTGGGCGTTTTGGGCCGCAAAAGAAACCGCCTACAAGGTGATCTCCAAATCCCATCCTGACGCCGATTTTTCCCCTTTGCGATACCATACGGCATTTTCCCGTTCCAAGGGAAATCTGCTGCCAGGCATTGTGGAAACGCCGCACGGCCGTGTGACGGTAAACGTCTTTCTTTTCCACACCCACATCCACTGCATTGGAACAGATGATATTCCCGACCGTCTGGACAACGTCCGCTGGGGACAGCAGACAATCGATTCTTCAACATGCGAATCCACCGCCGTCAGGGAGCTTGCAATCGACCATATCGCCAGATACTGCGGCCTGAACACCGAAAACCTGGAAATCAGAAATGATATGCACAATTACGGTACGGGCCCGCCCATACTCTACGTCAAGGGCGAAAGAGCCTCAGTCGACATAAGTCTGAGCCACGATGGGCGGTTCGTAGGGTATGCCTTTGTTCCTCGCCCCACCGAAAGCGATGTTGTAAGTTGTAGGTTGTAAGTTGTAAGTTGTAGGTTGTAGGTAAAACCCTTTATTTTAGATATTTATGCAAATCACCAACCCTTTTCGAGGGGTTCGCACTTATATAATTGACGATTTTCCGATGCCGGGAGTGTTGCCCGGAGCAACATTGGGAGGGCCTGGCAGACAGCGCATGGCGAAAACAATCCAAGCACCCTGCATTGTCTGAGCCCCGCCACAGGCGGGGCGAGTTTGCAGGGTGCGGATTGTTGCGCCATAGCGCGGTCGCCAGGTTCTCACAGTTGATACGGGGAATACCCCCGGCATCGGAAAATCATCCGTATGATAATAATTCCGATACCGATACCGACCCCGATATCGATACCGACCCCGATACCGATACCGAATATTCGGAGAGGATGAAAGCATATGACATCACAATCAAAACCAAACATCGTCATCAGCGGTTCCGGCGTGTGGACCCCGCCGGAAACCATCACCAACGAAGAACTGGTTGCCAGCTACAATGCCTATGCGGAACGATTCAACCGGGAGAACGCTACGGCAATACAAGCCGGAAAAACCGAAGAAATGCCGATTTCATCGGCACGCTTCATTGAAAAAGCCTCGGGAATCAAATCCCGTTTTGTCTATACAAGAAAAGGAATTCTGGATATCGACCGCATGCGGCCGCATTTTCCGGAAAGAAAAACGGAGGATCTGAGCATCCAGGCGGAAATCGCCGCGGAAGCCGCCCGAAAAGCAATGGAGAAAGCGAATAAAACCCCTTCGGACATCGATGCGGTGATTGTTTCCTGCGCCTACACCCAGCGGGCCTACCCGGCCATCGCGGTCGAAGTCCAGAATGCCCTGGGCATCACCGGGTTCGGATTTGACATGCTCATGGCATGCTCGGCGGCGACCTTCGGGCTTCACCGTGCCGCAGACAGCCTGGCGTCCGGCTCGGCCCGGTGCGTCCTTGCCATCAACCCGGAACTGATGACACCCATGGTCAATTATCTAGACCGGGAATCCCACTTTATTTTCGGCGATGTGAGCACGGCGGTCATCATGGAGCGTGCGGACACGGTGACGGCTGAAAACAGCTTCGAGGTGCTGTCCACAAAGGCGGAAACCTTTTTTTCCAACAATATCCGCTCCGGCTTCGGCCACATCTCCCGCGCCACGGATGAGGACCCCTACGGAAGGGACAAGCTGTTTCACCAGCAAGGCCGGAAGGTATTCGAGGAAGTTAGCCCCCTGGCAGCCTTTCACATGAAAAATCACCTCGCGCAGCTGGGATTTTCGCCGGCTGATGTGAAACGATACTGGCTCCACCAGGCCAATATCAATATGAACAACATGGTGATGAAGCATCTTTTTAGCGGGTTGGAGAACCGGGGAGCGGATGCCCCCACGATTATCGACCGCTACGCCAACACGGCATCGGCAGGGGTCATCATCGCCTTTGACCTGTATAACGAGGACCTCGCAAAAGACGATATCGGCGTGATATGCTCCTTTGGCGCAGGGTATTCCATCGGCAGTCTTGTCCTTCGCAAACGATGACGGAGGGTTGAAATATAAACGATATCAATACGGGGATGTACTGTTTTACCGCAAAGGGCACAGAGAAGGCACAAAAGATTCAGATTTTTTCATACAGTTTGCGGGCCGTTTCGACCCACCTGGAAAAGGCCTCCGGGTCCCACTTGTCCGGATACTTCCGGTAGTGCAGGAAGATCTTCCTGCCGATGCTGTTGGCCCGGTTCAACTTCATCAGCAGCCCGGGACGGGAAAAGCCGTTTGCCAGCGTCCGGAAAATATCGGAAATATCCGGCGCGGCAAAGACCCCGTTGATCGCCGGCGTCAGGGTTTTTGAATTCATGATCCCCTTTTGCATCAGAAATGAAATCTCTTCGTGGGACAGGTCCTGGAGGATGTCCTTTAAGGCGGAAAGCGCTGCAAAATGGCTTCCGCGGCCCGAAAACCACACGTAGTTATACGGCCACAGGGCTTTTATGGAACAGTCGTTTTTTTTCAGGGCGGCATGGATGACCCCTGCGGAGAGAAGCGCCCCTGTCATCGCCCCGCCCACACCGCAGCCGGTGGTGGGTATCACCTGCCCCGCGGCATCCCCCACGGCGGCAAACCCGGAGGCCACAAGCGAAAACGGGGACTTCCCGACCAGTACGGTACCGCCGCCGCCGCGCAGTTTTTCCCCGGTAATGGAGGGGCGATCGGCAATCATCTCTTCAATGATGTCCATGGGATCCACCCTGCCGGGCTCTTCGCGCACCCCACCGCCGACATCCACCGAATCCGGGTGATGCAGGTGCGTCCAGAAATAGCCCCTGTAGGCACCGTAGCGGTAATGATCCACCAGGTCGTCGCTCTTTGCCCGGTGGGCATCCAGCCTGCGAACGGTACGGCAGGCATAAGCGAGTTCCCCCCCCTCAAATTTTCTGTTGACAGTGGATTCCCCCGAAAACCCCGTCCGGAGCATGGCCCCAAGCCCCGTGGCGTCAACCGCAATACGGGCGGACACGTCAAACGATTGCCGGTTTTCCAGGTCTGTGACCCGCATGCCCGACACACGGATATTTTCCAGGCCGAAAGCCGTATCGCCCAGCAGATTCTCCGCCCGGTGCCGGTAGAATATCGCTGCCCCGGCTTCGACAGCCCGTTGGACAAGCATACGGGCCAGCGCCTTCCGATCCGTGGTGATATACCGGAATTCAACGCCGCCGTCGACCGTGCAGGACAAATCCGGGGACCGGATCTCCAGGGGTGCGATGCAATGGGGTTCAAACAGATTGCCGTCCTCCTCCGAGGTCTTCACCAGCTTCCCGGCATATCTGCCGTCCAGCGCCTCCGGCACGTCAAACCCGGCGGCATTCAACGCGCTCTTTTCCACTGCATCCGACCAGTCGTGCCCCAGCGCATTTTCCTCCCGGGGCTCATATACGGCAACGGAAACGGAATGTTCGGCCAGTTTTTGGGCCAAAAGCAGCCCGGCGGGCCCGGCGCCGGCGATGACGACCTGGTAATCCACATGATTCTGCATGTATACGCCCCCCTCTTCAAAATCCCCTTTATAAAACCCAAAAACCCCTTTATAAACCCATTGATCACCCTTTTACGCTTTCAATACGGTCTTTGATCCTGTAAAGTAGGTGTACCTGAAATGATGCATCCTTGTCGAGCGGATAAACTTGACGGCTTCGTAAAAAGTCCAATATCTGCGTTACGCACAATTTTTGAAGAATCTCCCGTACGGCTACGTACGCTCAATTCTTCAAGAATTGCACGCGCCTTGATCTTGAACATTTTACAAAGCCGTCTGAAAACGACTTTTTTACGTGTCCATCAAATTTTATTAAAAAAAACCGGATTTCCTTTTTTCCATGAGCAACGCCATAACCATCATCGGGCTGATATCGGATACCCACGGACTGCTACGCAAAAGTGCGCTGGACGCGCTGGGCGGGGTTGACATGATCCTCCATGCCGGCGATATCGACAACATCCTTGTTATTGAAGAACTTGAGCTGATTGCCCCGGTCCACGCAGTACGGGGCAACATGGATTTCAAACCCGGCGTCGCCGAACTGCCGAACTACCTGAAAATCAAGGCGGGTCCAGCCAACATCGGGGTTGTCCATGACAGGCACCGTCTGGCGAACCATCCATCCGCCGAGGGGATTTCCGTCATTGTCCACGGCCATACGCACAAGGCCGCCATCGAGGAAACCGGCGGCATCCTCTATGTCAACCCGGGCAGCGCCGGACCGAAACGATCCAACCGGCAAGCTTCGGTGGGGATACTCAACGTCAGAAACGGGAAGATCATTCCGACCATCGTCCCTTTAGCCGATTGACAGCCCTCTCAGCAGACCGCTGCCGCCCGGTTCTTCAGTGATGATGCCCTTCCTCGGAGTGGCCGCCGGCGATCACGTAAACAGCGTCTTCAGCGCCCGAATTTTCCAGAAAAATGGAAATCTCCCCGGCACAATAAAACGCGCACCCCTCTTCCAGGCGTCCCCTGGCCTCTCCAGTGAGATCAAACCCCCCTTTTGCCGCCAGGATAATTTCCTCGTGCCCTTTTCCCGGCTTGACCAGCCGCTTCTTTTCCCCCGGCCTTACAATGCCGTAGATCATGTAACAGGCGTGACTTCCCGTATCTGAAAGCCCGAGCACGGCCTCTCCTTCTTCTGCCGCTATCGCCCTTTTTTCCAACGCAATTGTTTTCATCTTTTCCTCCCGGAATGTCCGCGTGGTAACGTCCAGTTTATCATTCACATACACTTGATTACCTGCCTGAATCGCTTTTATCGGGGTCGGAATCGGGGTCGACGTTTGTCTTCCGATATCTGAACTCGATACCGATATCGACACCGATACCAACCCCGATTTTTCAGGGGTGAAGCGATCTGTAAAATTACATGGTATGGCCATATGCCAGCGGCAATCCTGAGCACCTTGGATCCGGCCCGTCCAGATCCCCGGTAAACATATAGCCCTGGGCCGGGCACCCCCCGTGGCACCGGTCAAACAGCGCGCAATCGGTTTCAGGGCACCGATTTTTATCAAAATACCGGAAAAAATCCAGGACCGGGTGTTCCCAGATGGACAGGAAATCATCTGTCAGAAGATTCCCCAGCCGGAAACGGCTGTAGCGGAACAACAGGTAGCAGGGGTAGACGGTTCCGTCCGGCATTACGGCAAGCTTGGTCGTCCCGGCAGGGCACCGGACGCCATCCGTTACGGGATCATCCCTGTCCGGCAGAAACCCCTGGCAATAGACCCCTTTCAAATTGGGAAGATCCGATTGGATCTGTTTCAGGTGATTATAAAATTCGCTGAAGCTTCCGCATTCCCCGAGGTCTGTTTCCTGCACAGCGTCCCGGTAGATCAGGCGAAGATCGATGCCGTCCGTATCCAAACCGGCAAACAGGTATTTCCCGCGGCTTTTTTTTTCATTTGAAAACAGCGTTTTTACAATGGGCCGGTATGTTTCAATATAATCGCGAAGCCGTTTGTCAATGGATCCGGCGTTGGATCCGGTGTTAAGGGAGATGCCGATGCGAAGCGATGTTTCCGGAAAACGACGGGAAAGGATTTCCAGGATTTCCGGACGCGTGCCGTTGGAACTCATGGTGGTCATCTGTCCGGCCGATGCGATCATACCGATCATGGATTCGATGTCCGGATGAAGGGTCGGTTCCCCCCCTAAAAAGTCAATATGACCGATCCCCTGGTCTGCCGCAATGGCGACGATTTTCCTGAAATCATCCGGATCGGTGTCTGCTGCGCCGGCAAGGCCCCGGTTGAAGCAGAAGGTGCAGGCCATGTTGCAGCGCAGGGTGGGATAAAACTGAAGATACGCTGGTCCGTAGGTTTTCCTGTGTGGGCTGCCGGCCATCATTTCTCCCTGTGGCAATTAGCGTGAAATACCATAGCGGCGGCACATGACGGGATCCGGGGACAGCGGCCCCGGAGCACGGAAGCGGCATCCGCCCCGGCATTCCGCAATCACAGGGCAGCCGTTGCATTCCAACTCGGACAGGCGGAGATGTTCCACCTTTTCCCAGCACGCTGCAAGTCCTTTTCGGGCGTCGCCGACCGGATTGTCCATGTAAAACCCGCATTTTGCGGCGCGGCCGTCGGGCATGACGGTCATGAGATGCCGCCCGCAGGCGTATCCTTCCCCATGGCCATCCGAGGAACCGTGATATCCACCGCCGAACCCGTATTCCATCAAGGGGACCGCTTTGTCGTAGTCGACGATGAACTCCTTGTGAGCTTCCAGGGAACCGGCCATGCAAAGCACATCGATTCCCCACTCCAAAGCGCCCACGGTTTCCATGAACGCTGCCATCCGGTCGAACTGATCCAGGTTGTACCGGTGAATCATGGTGGAAAAGGAAATATCCATTCCGGCATCGCGCGCGGCATGAATGCCTGCGAGGGTCCGCGAAAACGTCCCCTTCCCCCGAAGACGGTCATGGCCTTCTTCCCAGCCGTCCAGGCTGAACTGGATTTCATGGACGCCCGGCAGCCCGATGTTTGCCAGGTCAACAAGCGTGCCGTTGGTAAGCAGCACCCGGCGAACCGGCAACCCGGATATCTGCCGGAGATAGGCGTCAAGATCCTTGTACAAAAGGGGCTCCCCCCCTGAAATCAGCAGCCGGAGCCCGCCCATATCCGAAAATTCCCGGGTGATGGCCGCAGCGTCCTCCAGGGACATGCCGGCGGACCGGTCGCCCTCGCCAATATAGCAATGAGCGCAGCGGAGGTTGCATTGGTGCGTCAGGTGCAGTTCCAGATATCTCAGGGACGGGATGGCCCTTTCCCCCATAAAGACGTCTATGGGACCGGGATATTTACGTGCCTCTAAAATGTCTTCCGCCATGCAGTATTCAACAAATTCAGCTTCAGACGTCAGTTCCCGCCCGATTTGCGTTCCGTCGCATGAAAGCAGAAAGGCCGCAGCCGTCTCATCAATCTCATAGAGTTCGTCTTTGGCTGCAAGGTAGACAAAGGGCGTCTCAAGGTTTTTCAGGGCGGCATCAGGGGCGAGGCGAAGGTACGCGTTTTTCCAGTCAACTCCGGTCATAGGCAGTGCTCCAGGGCGGCCTTGTCAACAAGGGAACGGGCCATCAAAAGGGAAAGGAGAATCAATCCGCCGCAGGGCTCTGCGTCGGCGGGCGGTTCATCGGAGCGGTATTCGCAGTCTTCGGCCCGGAATTCACAAGGCCGACAGACATTTTCAAAAAGGAGGATGTCCCTGTCTGGGTCACGCCAGGCGGATGGGTCCTTGTGCCATGCGGCGGCTTCTTCCGCGTCAAAGAAGGCTTTTTCTGCAAGCATCTCCGCCACCCGGGCGCCCAGGCAGGCCATTTCCTCTTTTTCCCCTTCTCTGAAAAACATGCAATACGGGCGGCAGATATAATCGATGAAATCCGTTTTGCTCATAAAGGCGGTTTTCCGTTTGGAGAAATAAGATGAATTCGTAAAAAGTCGTTTTCAGACGGCTTTGTAAAATGTTCAAGATCAAGGCGCGTGCAATTTCTGAAGAATCGATAGTACTTAGCCGTACGTGAGATTCTTCAGAAATTGCACGCGCCTTGATCTTGAACATTTTACAAAGCCGTCTGAAAACGACTTTTTACGAATTCATCTTATTTCTCCAAACGGAAA
>JAWOAV010000143.1:0-5172 GCA_046498365.1 Desulfosalsimonadaceae bacterium | reverse complement strand
GTGGGAAAAATCTTTATTTGGTCGGTTTGTAGGCCGTCAATCCCATTCGTCCGGCAAAAGCCAGAACCTGGGTGCGGTTTTCGAGATGCAGCCGGTTCATTATTTCCGCCATGTGATATTTAATCGTACGTTCGCTTAAAAACAATCTTGCCCCGACTTCTTTGTATGAGAGCCCATCTGCCACCAACCTCAGCACTTCGATTTGACGGGCGTTCAACTTGCTCACAGACAGAGCTGCCTCGGTCTTTTTTTCTGGGCCTTTTGACGAAACTGGTACTTTAGAATTGTTGAAACGTTTGAACTCTTCCAGAAGCTTGGCGGCCAGCCCCGGGGAGAACGGTGGAGTGCCCTGGCTGGCCTGACGGAGCGCTTCCACCAGTTCATTGCTGTCCATGCTTTTGACCAGGTAGCCGCAGGCCCCGGATTTGACGGCCTCAAACAGGTCGTCGTCTTCGATGGACGTGGTGAGGATGACAATTTTGGCATCCGGCATTTCCGCCTTGAGCAGCCGTGTGGCGGCAAGGCCGTCACAGCCGGGCATGCGGATATCCATCAGGATCAGGTCCGGTTTGAGCTGGCGCGCCAGATCGACGGATGCCCGTCCGTCAGCGGCCGTACCGACCACGCCGATATCGTGTGCCTCCAGCAGGTTTTGAAGCCCCTCCAGCATCAACCGGTTATCATCCACAAGCAGCACTTTCATTGCGTTTCCTTTCATTGGTTACCGATTGGCGCGGCCATCGTCAGCGCAGTACCCCCGTCCGGCATCGACTCGATTTTCAACGTTCCGCCGATTTGCGCCATTCTTTCCCGCATGAAAACAAGGCCGAAGTGGCCGTCTTCGCCTCGTTCAAGCCGGCTGGCATCAAAACCATGCCCATCATCGGTAATGGATATTTGCGCCATGCTGCCGTTCCGTTCCATGCAGACGCGTAAATTAGAGGCGCCGCTGTGTTTGCGAGCGTTTGTGAGGCCCTCCTGGATCGCTCGCAACAACTGGGCTCCTGTTTCGGGGTCCAACGTATTTTCATCGATACCGGCGGATAGCACGAGCTCGGTCCGAATACCGTAATTGACCTGAAATCGATCGATATATTCCTTGAGGGCCGGAATGAAAGACCATTGCCGACCCTTGCCGGTTTTGAGACTGAGAATGGATTCCCGAACATCAGCATGGGCGTCTTTGGTCACTTCCACAAGCCGTTCAAGCAGCGTTCCGGCTTTTTCAGGATTGCCGCCATGCATCCATTTAAGGGCGGTTTGCGTCTGCATACCCACATACCCAAGGGTCTGACCGATGCCGTCGTGCAGTTCCCGGGCCAGCCGTTCTCTCTCCTGCAACGCGGCGACCTCCTTTTGCTGTTCGAGAATCCGGGTCTGTGCACGCTTCTGCTCGGTAATATCATGCAGCAGGATCAAACGTCCAATCGGTTCATCACGGCGGCCTTTCAGGGTGGTCTGATTCAGTCGGTAATGCCGGGGGGAATTTTCCTTTTCCAGGGTTATTTCCGTATGGGCTGTTTCCGGATTTCGCATTCGCTTTAAATCGCCCGCATCCACAGGCAGCAAATCTGCAAGGTGTTTATTACGAATGATATTATCCGGGATCCCAAACATTTCAGTCACCATGGGATTTGCATCAACAATACGGTCCTGCAAATCCAGCACGATAAGCCCCTCATGCATCTGCCGGAGCACAGCCTTGCGCGCCGCCGCCACCGGATCGATTGCATGAAAGCCCAGGAGCGCCACGGCATAAGCAACCGCCATCAACCCTATCGTGAAAAATATGGATTCCCCGGGCCCGATCAGACCCATTTGAAGCTTATCCATCGCATATACGATACGCGCAAAAATCTGGCAGAACACGATGATTGCCACGGGCAGGCGATGCCTTGGTGAATAAATGGCCAGCCAGATCAGCACCGCTAAATTAAGGAGACCCAGGAGATAGATATAACTGTTGAAGAACCAGTAGAGTCTGCCAGGGGATGAAACGACGTATCCGTTCATCCGGAATCCGGTCCATATGAGGTGATGCCAATCGTTGGTGATTATAAAAACAACACTCAGCAGGGGCACGATAAACAGGAGGATATACGTGCGGCGGGTTAACCATCGGCCCAGGCCTGCATATTGCAGGATAAAACAGGCAATGACGGCAGCAACAGGCAGCTGCCAGATGGCCTGGAACTTTACCCAGAAAACTTTGGTGGAAAAATCCACGGCTAAAAGTTCCAGGATCGCCCCAATTATCCAAATCTCACCAAGAAGGCATGCAATGGCGAACGGTATGGCCGCTGATATGTGTCGCTGCCGCCAGCCATAGGAACCCAGATAGGCCACTATAGCGAATGTAATCAGGGCCGGCCAAATATCGGTAGTATAAGAATAGGAAAAAGGCATCGGGATAGCTCCTGAATCTGACAGGTGCAATTAACCAAGGATGCATTCGATAATGCGTTTACATGCGAAATTCCCCGAGAAATAATGTCATAGCAGTTGCTAAAATATTGTTTTTTCCTGCCGTCTTTGTTTGTGATTTTTTGCCGGTGCTTTGCCGCCAGTTTTGTTTTTTTTCATACAAAGGGGAGCGTTTTGCGCCTTTGTGATAGAAGGATGGAATTTACAACCACCATCTGGACATCATCGGTTTGACACTCATCCCGTGGAGAATGATCGACAGCACGATAACAATCAGCGTAATATGGATGAACTCCATGGCCAAATCTTCGGGTAGCCCAAAGACTATCGCGAACATCAAGTAATACATCGAACCGATGCCACGCACGCCGAACCAGCCGACCAGCATCTGCAGCCGAAAAGGTGCGCCAGAGCCAAGCAGGCCTAAAAAGACGCTCACGGGGCGGACCACTACAAAAAGGAATAGCGCCATGCTGATGGCTCGTAAACTCCAGGAATCAAAAAACAGCATCCCCCCCAGCAGCAGGACGAGCACCAGCTCGGACAGTCGCTCCAGTGGCTCCTTGAACAACAGCGAACCTTCGGACATTTGCGGGCTGGGTTGTGGCAGCGATTCCTCGGTTTGGGCCGGGGCATCAGGTGCAGCTTCGGCGTCTTGAGTGGGCGCGGGAATACCTGCCAGTTTAAGTTCCGATTGACGAAGAGAGACAGCTGCGGCAAAAACGGCCAGAAACCCCCAGGCTTCTATCAAAAGGCAGACACCATAAACCAGTCCGATCAAGCCCAGGCCAAGAAAGTCGTCCAGCACTCGGCCTTCACTGCTGAAAAAGCGCTGTTTTCGCACAATCCCGGCCAATAAATGCCCCATCACAATCCCGACCACAAGCGCCGATACCGTCGACCATAAAACGTCCTTCAGCATCCAGATTCCAAACAATTCATAACTGGCCGAAGCGCTGAGCATTGCCAGCCCCAGCATGATAAACGGAAAAGCACTGCCGTCATTCATGCCCGCTTCACTGGTCAGGGTAAAGCGCAAAGGGTCTTTATCGCCCATGTGCCGGACCTGTACATCCGAGGCCAGCACAGGATCGGTAGGCGCCAAAATGCCACCCAGCAGAATAGCCGCGCCCAGAGGCAAGGCCAGCACATAATAAGCAAAAGCGGCTGTCAGGGCAACGCTGATCGCCATGGAGAGGAATGCGAGTCGCACGGGAATACGCCATTCCAGCCATCTGACCGGCGCGGGCATCTTCATGCCAGCGATAAACAACGACAACAAAACCGCAATTTCGGCAAGAACTTCCAGCAAATGGGCTTGTTTAAGCGGATTGAAGTGGAAAGCGCCAAAAACCGACGGGCCAAGGGCTATGCCAATGGCGAGATAAATCGTAGCCGGTGTCAGGTGTAACCGCTGAAGAATGGGAGAGCGCAACCCCATCATGATCAACAGGGTTCCTATCAATACAAACCATACGGCGTCGGTCAAAGCTATTCTCCTTCTCACCTGCCGGTGTGTAGCGTAGCGGAACCGGTCCGGTGCAGAAAACGGTCAGCTTTTTTAGTGCAACCAGGGGTTAAGCAGCTTCACACCGCTTTGTTCCATATCAGTCACATTTCGGGTGACAACGGTTAAATCATAGGCAATCCCTGTAGCGGCGATCAGAGAGTCAATGGCGGGCATCGGTTTTCCATTTTTCTCGGCGAAACGCTGAATTTTTCCCCATAATATTGAAACGCGCATATCTATACGTATGATTCGGTTTTGAAACCTGTTTTTTAATTCATTCTCAATCCAAATCCGCAGTTCTTCCTTTTTTTCCGATTCAGGCAACTTTTCGACACCTTTGTGTAATTCCCCAAAGGTAAGAACGGAAATATAAAAGCTCGTTTCATTTTCACTCAAAACCCAATCTACAACTTTTTTGTCAGGTTTTGATTTTGCGAGTTCTGCTATTAAACAGGTATCAAGAAGATAATTCATAATTCAATATCTCTGCCAGGGCTTTTGTCACGTTCAATACGAATTAAATGTTTAGATAAAGGAGACGCTTGAATGAATTGAAACAGGTTGGATTTGGGTTTAATAATTTTTTTATACTCCTCTACCGAAAGAACCACTATAGATTCCTTTCCGTGTTTGGTAACAAATTGAGGACCTTCATGTTGCGCCTTTTCAACAAGTTTGCTGAATTTATTTTTTGCTTCTTGTAATTGCCATATATGTCCCATAAAAACCCCCTTAAATCATTACATGTCTAGTCTGTCTAGATTTTAACGGTTTTGATGGAGGTTGTCAATTTTTATTACAAGCCATCTCAAAAAGAAGATATTGGGGCAAAGAGTTTTTTGAGATAGCTTGTAATTCTCAGTTGGTTTGTGTCCCTTGCAGCCCGTCAATGAAGATGGTACCATCAACATTCTGAAACCGTATATCCGCAAAACCAATGCATCGGAATGAATAAATATATGCGATATGAAGGACCAATATACAGGCCGCCCAGCGAGGCGGACAGCCTGTTGATTCAGGCGACCGTCGGTTGCCCCCACAACCGTTGCACCTTCTGCATGGTCTACAAAAAAGGCCCCAGGTTCAAGGTGCGGCCGACCATCGAAATCATAGAAGATCTGAATGCGGCAAGGGCGCAATTGGGAGACTGGTCGGGCGCGATTTTTTTCCCGGCGGGCAACACGATTGCCGCGCCTACCAATATCCTTGTGGAGGTGTTTTCCGCTGCCCGGCAGATT
>JAWOAV010000024.1:0-10843 GCA_046498365.1 Desulfosalsimonadaceae bacterium | reverse complement strand
CGCCTGGCGGACCCGGCGCTGTACAAAAACAACAGCGACGAAATCGCCGCGGCAAAAAACCGCCTCCTCGCCCTTGAAAAAGAAATCGCGCATGCCCACCATCGCTGGGAAACCCTCGAAGCAAAAGCCGCAAAAGACAAAAGGGGGACGCCCATGAAATAATGCGTTTCTAGAAAAAATGGGCCATTTTTTCTAGAAACGCATTATTTCATGGGTCTCCCCCCCTACAACATTTTTTTCAACCAACAAAAAAAATATGTTGCCTATTTTTGAACAAATACTTATTATCACTACTGTCCGGTTAAGATTTTGAAAAAATGAATTAATATACCATAATCATTAAATATACTGACAAAAAATAAAGGGATCGATTTGAATTTGCCGAAATCATGGTTTTATGGTCTTCTGACGGGAAAATCCCGAAAGGAACCTTACCATGAACAAAGGCCAGACCGTTTTTTCCCAGGTCATCGATTTCCTCCCGAAGAAAAAATTTCGTCAATGCGTCAATCGCTATAACGGTAATTACCGTATTCGTTCTTTTACATGTTACAGTCAATTTTTGTGTATGGCATTTGCCCAGCTGACTTACCGCGAGAGCTTGCGTGATATCGAATGCTGCCTCAGGGTCATGCAAAGCAAGCTTTACCATATGGGTATCCGGGGAACTGTCGCCCGCAGTACCATGGCAGATGCCAATGAAATAAGAGACTGGCGTATTTATGGTGACTTTGCCCAAATTCTGATCCATGAGGCACGCAAACTTTACGCTGATACCGACTTTGGCCTTGATTTACAAGAGACAGTTTATGCCCTGGATTCATCAACCATCGACCTTTGCCTTTCAATGTTTCCATGGGCGCGATTCAGAACAACCAAGTCCGTTGTCAAGTTGCATACGTTATTGGATTTACGCGGCAGTATTCCAGCTTTCATCTGGATCACGGACGGCAAGGTACACGATGTCAATGCGCTTGATCATCTTGTACCGGAACCGGGCGCTATTTATATCATGGACCGCGCTTATTTGGATTTTCAGCGGCTTTACCATATGCATCAATGTTCAGCAATATTTGTAACACGATCGAAAACAAACACCGGCTTACGCCGTCTGTATTCACGAGAAGCTGATAAAAGCCAGAATATCAGATGTGATCAAATCGTCGTGCCCACGGGTATTAACAGCAGCAAAGATTATCCGGATAAGCTTCGCCGCATAAAATTTTTCGATGCTGAAAAAGGGAGAACATTCTCCTTTCTGACAAATCAGTTTTCTTTACCGGCCATTACAATTGCAGACCTATACCGCTGCAGATGGCGGGTGGAAATATTTTTTAAATGGATAAAGCAGCACCTGAGAATAAAAAGTTTTTATGGCACTTCTGAGAATGCCGTTAAAACTCAGATTTGGATCGCAATCTCAACTTACGTGCTGGTTGCGATCATGAAAAAGCGCTTGAAAATTGAGTCGAGTCTTTACACAATTTTACAAATACTAAGCATATCCCTTTTTGAAAGAATGCCCATTTATCAGGCATTGACAGATAACGATTACAATACTAATGTAGTATCGTATCATATCCAATTGAAATTATTTGATTCTTAACCGGACACTAATGACTTATTAGTTTAAATATTAAAAAAATTCGTTGCTTGTGCAGGTGACAGCTTAAAACGAGGTGCACTAAAATAGCCGATAAATAACCAGCGAAATGTATTCATATGCTTTTTGCTGGCTATTTATTTTTTCTGCTCCAAGAAAAAGCCAAACCCCGAGTGATCGGGGGACGGAATACCACGGGTCTTACGAGACAGCCGGGTTGCCTTGATTGAAAAAAGGTGATCCGGCTTTTTTATTTGACCATCGCTCCGCTTACCAAATGGTTTACAAAAAAAGAGCCTATTCAAAATGATGCCAAGGCGAAGTCGCCGGGACAGGAAGTGCATATTGATAAATATGCACTTCCATTTTTACTCAATAATTAGCTGAAAGGAGCACAAAAATGAAAAAAACTTTATTGGCTCTTGTTTCGTTGTCACTGATGCTGTCGCTGTTTGGGATGCCCGCTTTCGGGGTAACGCCGCTGGATCCGACTGATCCCTATCTTGTGATGTATGCAGATGAGGTTGCCGACGCAGGACCTGTAGTGCCTGTAAAAATGGGACCTTACAATGGATGGACACATGCGCAACGGTTATGCCCGGACAATGCCCTGGGTGTATTTGATGCCATGCCGGGTGTCAGTGGATTCAATGAACGGTTCTTCGCAGTGGCCTCACGCGAATGGGTTGAGTATGCCTTTGAAGACAAATTCATGAATGTAGACGGAGTGCCTGATATCGAATTTGCCGAAGTGACCTGGGGCAGCGGGAACTCATGGCAGGTGGAGGCAGTCTTGGTCTATCTGACCAACGCAACAATTAGGAACGGTGATGGAACAATCGTTGAGTACGGTAATACCGATAACGGCATCGGCTATTATGCCGGCATTGCCTGGAACAGAACCGGAATCGCGTATGTCGATCCCGCCAGGAGAATTGAGCTTGCAGAATCCTATCTGCCGGGAGTAGATCGCGATTTTGATCAGAACTCTTTCTATTACGCAAACACCATCGGCTGGACCCAGTTTAACCTGCCAGAAGAAGTGGTTTGCGCAGAGGGTGTATACCTGGTGGACATCACGGCTGACGTTTATGGTGAGGGTGACAATGGCGGATCTTATTTGAACGGCAACGGTTCACTTGTAACGGCACTCAACTGTCCCATAGAGGGACCGGATGACGTTTCAGCAACTTCTGGTTATACGGGCAATACTGACGGCTATGACCTTGATGCCATGCGTGTTTTCAGATGCATTCCCGGCGGAGACGATTCTGCAACGGGAATGGGCAATTACATCTTACCCCGAGGTAAATGGTTCATGTACAACGAATATCCCGAGGGTCCATATGATATCCAGGCCGGCAACCCAACGGAAGGGGAAAACATCATTGGTTTTTACGATATAACCGATAATGGTGATGGAACTTATACCGCAACTTATTCATTCAACAACACAATAGAAAAATTTGGCTATGAGTATGAAATTGTTTTAGGTGATGAACATCTGGCCATCAGCGATGAGATGAATTTCACAGGCGCACCGGGGGGGGACGACAATGCGGACTTTGGCGAGCCATTTTCCGCGGAAGAACCATTTTTTGTTTTCGGGCACTGGGAAGTGGAATACCGGTAAAAGCTCACTATGACACTGCGCATCGGATACAATACTGAATTTACCTGAGTCCGTTGTTCAGGAAGCTGATAGATGGGGAGGGGCATACTGCCCCTCCCCATCTTTTTTTTAGGGAGGTAAAGATAAGGGATCCGCCCTTTTTTCTAGAAACGCATTATTTCATGGGCTTCCCCCTTTTTATGGGCGTCCCCCTTTTTTTTAGAGGTCCAGTACGCCGATGGCCGGGGTGGCGAGGCTGCCCAGGAAGAGTTTGCCGTTCGCCTCAAAGGCGCCGGTGATCGGATGATAGCTGTCCTTGCCGGCATGCTGCAGGTTGTGGGTGACCTTCCCGTCAAGGGAAAGCCCCAGCACAAACGCGTGTGCAGCCGGTTTGGGCTGTACGAATTTCGGCAGCCGGAAAGCGACTTTGCGGAAAAACGGGTATCCCGACATCGCATCCAGAAGCGCATTGCGCGGGGCGTACAGCGCGACCCAGTAAGTGTCGCGCCCGTTGCTCGAAATGTTGTCCGGAAGGCCGGGAAGGTTTTCATAAAAGAGTTCATGCTCCCCTGCACGTTCTCCCCCGATCCAATACCGTATGATGGTGTAGTTGCCGGTTTCGGCTACCAGCACCGATTCCTGGTCGGGCGCCACTGCCACCCCGTTGGCAAACTGCAGGCCGTCAAGCAGCACACGGGTCTCCCGGGTTTGCGGATCGTATTGAAGGAGGCGACCGTTGCCGCCGTGTTCAATAATGTCGTCAACAGCCTTCCTCTCCGGGCCGAAACGGGAAGAAGCATCCGAAAAATAGATCGTGCCGTCCGCCGCCACATCCGCATTGTTGGTAAAGCCAAACGGCACGCCGTCTGCTTCGGTGCTCAGCACCTCTATTATGCCGCCGTCCGCATTCATGCGAAGCAGCCCCTTGTAGCCGTCGGCCACGATCAACTGGCCCTCGTTGTCAAACACCAGCCCCAGGGGCCTGCCGCCGGTATTGGCAATTTGTCTGGCATTACCGCCGTCACTGTCGAAACGCATGATCCTGCCGTCTTCATACCCGGTGTATACGCGGCCGTCCGCGTCTACGACCACATCTTCTGGACCGACCCCCTCTCCCTGCGCGATCCGCACCACATCGGCAAGCCTGTCATTTTTTTCATAAGGACCTTCCAGTTCCGGCGCCGCGGGCGCATCCCATGCGACCGGGTCAATGGGTACGGGCCAGAACGCGAGATAGGCAACCAGGGCCGCAAGGATGACAAGAATGACTTTTTTCATGATGATCCCTCCTGCAGGTCTGCATTTTTCCGAAAAGCGGCAATTGCGAGCGTGGCCGCCGTATAGCCTTCCTTGATCAGGTCCGGGACATGCCCCCGGTCGGTGCGGTTGTAAGCCGATAATTTCGGGGCGATCACCAGGTCGGCTTTCTGGGTCTGCATGCGGGTGGCGTTGTCAATGGTGATGTCGATGGCGTTGAGAACGACATCGATCAGGTCCTCGGGTTTTTTGTATTTGCGGCCGGCATTGAGGTCCACGCCGATGATGATGTCCAGGTCCCGGTTGAACAGCGGCGTAATGGGCACGTTTTCCATGAGCCCCCCGTCAACCAGCATCCGGTCATCGATCTCCACGGGCGTGAAAATCCCCGGCACGCACGTGCTGGCCATCACGGCCAGGGCAACGTCGCCCGATTCCAGTATAACCTTTTCAAACCCGCCCACATCGGTGGCGATCATGGACAGCGGGATCCGGGCGTCTTCGAATTTGACCTCCCTCAGAACGTCCGTGATCTTCCGCCCCATCTTTTCATTGGTGAGCAGGCCCAGCCGGGAGAAAGCAAACCCGGAAACATCGAGCCAGTTGAGCTCCGATGCGATCTTTTCGATTTCCTCCGGCGTCACGTCAAAGGCGTATAACGCAGCGATAAAAGAGCCGATACTGGTACCGCTGATTGCGCTGATGGCAATTTCTTTCTCCTGGAACGCCTTTAAAACGCCGATATGGGCCGCTCCGAGAATGGCGCCGCCGCCCAGTGCAATCCCGATTTTCTGCTCTCTCATCCTGGCTGTGCTCCTTTCCCGAAGATGGAAGTATCCGGTCTCGGTCGTCTGGCGTTTATGCTATGCAACGGCACAGAAGCGTCAGGGGACGAAAAAAATGGACGATAAAAACATTGTACCGGCTGGAAAAGTTTTGTAAAATAAATTTAATGAATTCGTAAAAGTCGTTTTCAGACGCCTTTGTAAAATGTTCAAGATCAAGGCGCGTGCAATTTTTGAAGAATTGATCGTACGTAGCCGTACGTGAGATTCTTCAAAAATTGTGCGCAACGCAGATATTGGACTTTTTACGAAGCCGTCAAATTTATTTTCCAGGCTGAAATTGTAACCAACGGGAGGCGACTGCCCCTTGTCACGCAAAACGCAAGCATACCCCGCTCCGCCCGCTCCATCGCGCCGCTACACCACCGGCGAGGAAATCGCCAATACCGTCACCCATGGCATCGGCGCCCTTTTGAGCGTTGCGGCGCTTGTCACCCTGCTGCTCCTTGCCCGTGAAAACGGCGATCTGTGGCGGATTGCAGGATTTACGATATACGGGATTTCCCTGTTCACCCTGTACCTGGCCTCCTCCCTGTACCATGCCGTGACCGGCGAGAAGCTGAAAAAAATTTTTCGCATGCTCGATCATTCCTCCATTTACCTGCTCATCGCCGGCACCTACACCCCGATACTGCTGATCGCCATGCGCGGCACCTGGGGGTGGACCCTGTTCGTCCTGATCTGGACCATGGCAGCGGCCGGGCTCGTCTACAAGTTTATATTCCTCGACCGCAGCGAATGGGTAAGCCTCGCCATCTATATCGCCATGGGCTGGCTGGCCATTATCGCCATCAAACCGATGCTGGCCATGCTGCCCGCCGGCCTTCTGCTCTGGATCGTTTTCGGGGGGCTGCTCTACACCGGCGGCATTGTCTTTTACGTCTGGAAACGGATTCCATTCAACCATGCCATATGGCATCTATTCGTACTCGGCGGCAGCACGCTGCACTTTGTGGGCATACTGCTGTACCTGACCCCTATTGCATAAAAGCCCTGCCCCCGCAGGAAGCGGGCCGCAGCAGGGCAAAAAATGGCCATTTCAAAAGGAGGACACATTGTTTCTGATCAATCGAGAGGCTGTCATCATCAAGGGCAAACAACCGCTGGTGGACTGGGTCAATTCCCATGATCCCGAAAACCCGCTGACGCTTTCCGACGTGCGCGAGGAGTGCACCGTCATCCTGCTGCCCGAATGCCGCGATAAAGAAGAAGCGGTAACGATCATTGAAAGCAATTTCGAGGTGCTCTTTTCCGGCGAAATGGAGGGGTGGATAGCGGACGAATCCCTGTGGCCCAAGGACGTCACCCTGGCAACTTTCCGGGAATGGTTCGATGTCGAGTACCACAGCATGGTTTTTGACGCCCTTGAGGACGATATTGAAAAACGGGAGGAGTAGTCGATTCACCAGTGCTTTCTTGCCTTTGAGACGAAGCGCCCCAGCAGCGCCACGGCAAAAACAACCAGGGCGACAACGACCACGGGAACAGCGAGCCATAAGGCAATTTTGAAGGCAATCGCCACAAGCGGCAGCACCACAAATATCAGAATACCAAGCAATATGAGGGTTCCGCAGCCGACCGAGAAGTCTTTGAAAAAACCGGATTTCTTGTAATCTTCAATCTTTTTGGGGTCCTGACCCGTCATTTTGATCACCAACGCCTGAAAATTCCTCTTTTTGTTTACTGGAACCCATCTCAACCCTGTTCCTGCCCTTGTTCTTTGCACGATAGAGCGCCGCATCGGCCCTGGCCATCAACTGGTCAATATGGGTGTCATCCTGCTGCAGTTCGGCAAAACCGATGCTGGTTGTATACCTTACATCTCCGGCAACCGTTGCAACAACGCTTTCTCTGACATTTTTCAGAATTCTTTTTGCCAGCAGCATCGCGTCGTCAAGGGTTGTTTCCGGCAGCAGCAAGGCGAACTCCTCGCCGCCGACGCGCCCGGAAATATCCGTTTCGCGAACGGTCGCTTTAAGCAATCCCCCAAATTGACGCAGAACCATGTCTCCTGCAGCATGGCCATGGGTATCATTAATTTTTTTGAAGTGGTCCAGATCCAGCATCATCACGATAGCGGTCTTTTTGTACCGCTTGAATCGAGAAACCTCATGCTCCAGATATTCCATAAATACCCTGCGATTGAAAAGGTCTGTCAGTTCATCAACAGAGGCCATTTTCGCCAGATCTTCCTGCATTTTTCTGTGCTCGGTGACATCGCGGATAACACCCGCGGCGTGCCATTCTCCCTGGAGGAAAACCGCCGAAAGCGTAAGGGAGATGATGATCTCGTGCCCCTTTTTTTGGATGGCCGACATCTCCACTGTTTTGCCAATCGCATTTCCCCGGCCGGTTTTCCTGAACGGGGGGAATGCCGCCCGGAATGCTTCCAGATAGCGCTTTGGCGCCAACAATTCATGCAGGTCCCGCCCGATGGCCTCTTCGGACCGGTACCCCAGAATTGTTTCCGCCGCCGGGTTCCAAAAAGAAATGGCTCCTTTGGGATCCATCATGATAATGGCGTCCCGCGTTGACTCCGTAATGCCCCGCAGCCGCTCTTCACTTTCGTGCAATTGCTGTTCTGCCCGCTTGCGCTCGGTGATATCAATGCTGGTCGCCATTACCCGATCCATATCGCCAAGCCTGATGGCCCTCAGCGTAACATGCTCCCAGAAAATCTCGCCCGAAACCTTTCGGTTCATCCACACAAATTGCTGCGTCCCTATGGATGCCGCCTTATGAATCCAGTCAAGCGCTTCCTTCCTCGAATACGGCGGAGGAAGCCAGATTTCATTTTCCTGCAGCCGGGCAAGGCTGTCGAAACCGTACGCCTTGTAAGCCGCTTCATTTGCGTCGATAATTTCACCGGTATCCTTGTCGTGGATCATAATCGAGACAGGAGACTCGTCAAACAGGGCCTTGAACCGCAATTCGCTCTTTTGCAGCGAATGCCCCAATTCCCTTTGATCCGTAACATCCTGCATGAAAACAAGAATGGAAACGGAGTCATCGAGATTTTTCAGTTTTGTTGCCACTCCCTCCAGTATCCTGCCGAAAATCTCATGCTGATATACGGCTGATTTTATATCTTTCCGGGACAAAAGCCGCGGTATCGGGCAGTAGGCGCAGCGGTTTTCACTGCCTGTAAAAGTATAACATGGCATCCCAATCATCGGCTGGAGGTCTATTTTTTGACCCACAAACTCCAACAGCTTCAACATGGCGATGTTGATGAACTCATAACGGAAATCCTCGCTTACAACCGCGACATACTGCGGCATGGAATTGAAGATATTATATATGTAGTCCCGGTCTGCCCGGATGCTTCCCTCGTTATCTCCCTGCTCCGCAGCACGGCGCAGCGCCGTATTTTCCGCTTGCAGCTTGTCAAAGAGCCGCTGAATTTCTTCCGGCGTCATTTTTTTTATGTCTGGAGCACTCATTTTTCCCCTTGGCGGCGACTGTCGATGACTTTATCACTGCAGTCACAACTGGCGGCATGCAGCGTTTTCTGCCCGAACAGCACGCTGGCATCCGGATCGACATCATAGATCATCTGTTTCCGGGTATCTATTTCTCTATATACAATTGAATGCTAATGACTTTGTCAGACGAAATCAAACGGAACCGGGTGTTCCCGGAGATGTTATGTGTCCGACTCTGAAGCCTTGAATTCAAACGTCCCATCCAACGCTTCGGCCACGTCTGCCTTGCAGGCCCGGCATCGCTGTGCGCCCCGAAACAGCGGAGAACCGCACGACGGGCAATGATAGCGCTCGCACTCCGAGCGTGCCCACGCTTCGCTTCCTGCTTCATCCCCCAGCGCCGCGACCTTTTCCCGCCATATGGGTATCGTCCGCTTCATCACCCGGGCGCCGGTGGATAACGGAAATTTTTCGATAAGCCCGCAGGGCCACGCATCGCATTGATGGCAGGAATAATATCCTTTGGATTGAATGCAATCCCGGATTCCGCACAGCTGGCAGATCGCATACAGCTTTTTCGGCGGGTTCGGCTGCATGCAGCCCAGGCATTCGGTCTCTTCCGGTTTAGAACCGTAGAGGTTGCCCATGACGGTCTTAAACTTTTCATTGTTGTCCCGCGTCGCTATATACACCGCGCAGGTGCCGCAATACAGGCCGCAAGGGGCCATGAGCGACTTGTTTTTCACTTCGTCTTCGTTCCATCCCTTCATCGTCCCTGCCCTCTCTTTTTTTGAAATAGAAGGAAAATCATATTTGAACCAGGCCGTGGATAAAACGGAAATGTTTATCATTTGAAAAAAGTTTATATCCGTGCTGAAAGGCAGAGGCTGCAATCCATATATCATTTGTTGGAACGGGCGTGCCGGCGGATTTGAGCCGGTTCAATATGGCCGCATAAAAATCAGCTGTCTCCACCTCTATGCTGTGAACCAATACTCTTGGCGAATCCAGGAAGATTTCGAGCTCCTCCCTGTTTCTTTTTTCCCTGCTGCCGGCCCGGAATCCTGAAAAAAGCTCGCCGATACTTACTGCCGAGATGCCTATTTGTTCGATCCGCTGCAACACCTCAACCACCTGTGGGTCACCTTTCATGGCCAGGGAATAAATATTTGTATCAATCATTACTTTTTTCATGACCAGAGTTCCGGATCGATTTGTCTTTCCTGCTCGATTGCATTGCTGATTTTTTGAAATTCATCGTCACTCCATTTTCCGAACAAAGCATCAAGATCATGGTACCGCCGGGAAAATCTTTTCTCTTTTTCAAAACCGAGCTCTTTTTTTATCATATCAAGTACCAGCCGGTTTGCGCTTTTCCCCTGCAAACTTGCGGTTTTTTTTAATTTTTCAGCTACTTCAGGTTCAATACCGCGTATCGTTATTGCTTTCATACAGACACCTCATACTGATGTATTAATTGCCATCATTCTGATATCAGAATATGCCATCAAGATGGCGTCGTCAATAAAAAATACTGAATTTTGTTTCAGATGATCAGGAGGACCTCGCAGGGGTACCTAATTGAAAAAAAACAAAACGCCTTGAATTCCCAGTCCATACGGGTTATGACGCTTTTATGCATCCTGCTTTTTTTACGGAGGCGTCCATGCCGGTGACAAAAAATCGCCGGCACGGGGCAGCCGGCCGATACCTCATCTATCGTCAAAGGAGCACCCATGAAGACCCGCATCACCGAACTGTTCGGCATTGACTACCCCATCCAGTGCGGCGGCATGCTCTGGATCGCCAGACCGGAACTGGCCGCGGCCATCAGCAACACCGGCGCCATGGGCAATCTCACCTCCGGCAATTACAACGCCGCCGATGATCTCCGCGCGGCCGTCGACCAGACCCGGGAACTCACGGACAAGCCGTTTATCGTCAACATCACCACCATGCCCTCCATCCGCCTGCCGGTGGAGCTGCTCCAGGACTTTTTCCGGGTCTGCTGCGAAAAAAAGGTCACGGCCATTGAAATCGCCGGGGCGCCGGTGGACACCTTCCTGGGCCAGGAATTCATTCCCATGGCCAAAGATGCCGG
>JAWOAV010000177.1:0-16625 GCA_046498365.1 Desulfosalsimonadaceae bacterium | reverse complement strand
CGACGGCGGGCCAGGCGAAGAAGGCCGAGGAGATGGGGGTAGACGGGGTGATATGTGAGGGCTACGAGGGCGGAGGTCACAAGGCGATAACCGAGCTGACAACAATGACGATGATCCCTATGACGGCCGATATTGTAAATATTCCCATTATCGCGGCGGGTGGAGTAGCCGACTCCCGCGGCCTGTTGGCTGCACTGGCCTTGGGCGCGGATGGTGTATACATTGGGACCCGCTTTATCGCCACTAATGAGTGTGACGCGCATCCCAAAGTGAAGCAGGCTGTAGTCGACGGGCAGGATGTATGCACGGTTAGCGTGCGCAAATGGGTAGTGGCTGGCAGGGACCTGAGAAACAGTTTCACACATACGTATAATGAGATGCAGGAAAAATGCGCTGCGCCTGAGGAACTGCTGAAATTCCTCGGTGAGCACACCATGTACCGGGCACTGGTGCAGGGAGACATCGAACAGGGTGAACTGCCATGCGGGCAGAACGCCGGGATAATCACGGAACTCATGAGCGCTTCGGAAGTCGTTCAAAACCTGATTGCCGAACTGCCTTCCGTTATGGAAACGGTAAGAAGCAAGCTGCCCGCCCGGTAGGAACGGTTGTTCCAAAAGGAGATTCGGTCTTAAGGACCTTATTCGGTAAGTGGTGACTTCGCGGGGACTCGTAGAGTTAGCGGTTCAGGATGTGTTCGACTGGAGGTGATAAATGGTGGAAGAACGGCAAGGTCCGGTTGAGGGAGGGATAAAGATCGTCAACTCAGGCGGATGCTACGATTGCGGTGGCCGATGCGTTCTGAAGATCCATGTAAAGGATGGCAAGGCGGTCCGGGTTGAGAGTGATGAGGGGGAGGAGCCCCAGATTCGAGCCTGTCTCAGGGGCCGTGCCATGCGCAAGCAGGTGCAGTCGCCGGATCGGTTGCTCTATCCTCAGAGGAGGGTTGGCGAGCGGGGTGAGGGGAGGTTCGAGCGCATTTCCTGGGACGAAGCCCTTGACAGCATAGCCGGCGAACTGACACGCATAAAGGAGAATCACGGTCCAAAGGCCATTCTGGCGCTGACCCTTTCGGGTGGTATAGGCAGCCTTCATACCGGTAATCTGACCGTAAGACAGCTACTACGTAGCTTTGGCGGCTATACCTCGGCCTGGGGTGATGATTCGGCTGAAGGCTCGGTTTTCGCCGCCAGAGCGACCTACGGGACCCTATTCTGCGGCAACACCCGCGACGATCTTGTGAATTCGAAACTGATTCTGGTCTGGGGCGCGAATCCCGCCACTTCCATATTCGGCACCAACACCAGCTACTATCTTATTAAGGCGAGGGAGACCGGCGCGAAAATAGTCGTCATCGATCCCCGTTACACAAATACTGCCGCGGTTCTGGCCGATGAGTGGATACCCGTCAGGCCTGGTACTGATTCGGCTATGATGGCAGCGATGGCGTACGTGATGATTAAGGAAGGTCTCCACAATGCCGACTTTCTGGCCAGACATACGGTTGGCTTTGATAGATACAGGGATTACGTTCTGGGCGGTCTGGACGGGGTGGCAAAGACTCCGGACTGGGCTGAGGAGATAACGGGCGTACCTGGTTCCAGGATAGCCGAACTGGCCCGTAAGTATGCCACCATCAAGCCGGCTGCCCTGCTTCCCGGTTTTGCGCCGGGCCGCACCGCCTTCGGTGAGCAGTTCCACAGGGCGGCGGCCACTCTGGCGGCGATGACCGGCAACGTGGGGGTCAGTGGGGGTGGGGCGGGTGGATTTGACCGTCCGCTGGTAGGTCCCATGGTGCCCATCGGTTTCGCGAAGTATTTTGAGGGCGGTCCGCGCCACGAGCGAATCAGGCAGCTCAATGTTCCCGGCAGGCTGTCAAAGCAACCCCATGCCTGCCGCCTATGGGATGCCATTCTCGAGGGAAAAGCCGGCGGCTATCCGGAAGACTACAGGATGGCCTATATAGCCTTCAACAATCCGCTGAATCAATACCCCAATATCAATAAAGGCACCAGGGCGCTCAGGAAACTGGACTTCATCGTGGTGCACGAGCAGTTCATGACCCCCACGGCAAGGTTCGCTGATATTCTCCTGCCGGTGACCACTGTGTGGGAGAGAAACGATTTCACGCGCCCCTGGCTGGGAGGTTCATATTTCCTTTATCAGAACAAAGCCGTCGAACCGCCGGGCGAGGCCAGATCGGATTTCGACATATGCAAAGATCTGGCAAAGCGGCTGGGGGTGGAAAACCCGCTGTTCGAAACATCGGAGGGGGAAGCCGTCCGGCAACTGGTTGAGAGCGCCGAGGATGTAATTCCCGAGATTCCGGACTGGGAGAAATTCAAACAGGATGGAGTTCACAAGATCCAGCGGCCAGGACCCACCGTCGCCTTTAAACAACAGGTAAAGGGTGAGGGGAAGGAGCCATTTCCCACCCTTTCGGGGAAGATCGAGATATATTCCGATCCTGTAAATGAACTGGGGAACCCGGAGCTGCCGCCTTTCCCCAGCTACGTGCCTGCCTGGGAAGGACCCGGGGACGAACTGACCCGGCGGTTTCCTCTGCAGTTAATAACCATCCATCATAAGACCAGGGCGCATTCCTGTTTCGATAACAATCCCTGGCTGAAAGATGTCGAGCCGCAGAGCCTCTGGATCAACGCGACAGACGCTGAGGAGCGGGGGATTAGCGATGGGGAAGATGTCAGGGTATTCAATGACCGTGGTGAAACGATAATACGCGCCGGGGTTACGGAGCGCATTATGCCCGGCGTTGTCTCACTGGGACAGGGCGCCTGGTATTCCCCGGACGCCAGTGGCCGGGACCGTGCCGGTAGTCCCAATGTGCTGACCCGCGATGATTATTCACCGGGAGGCGCTTTCCCTTTCAACACAGCTCTGGTCCAGGTTGAGAGGTTCGTGGAGGAGGGATAACATGCAACTGGGATTCTACTTCGATCAGACGCGCTGCACCGGGTGTGATACCTGTACCATCGCATGTAAGGACTGGAACGAACTTTCGCTTGGCTCAGAGCCGGCCAACTGGAGATGGGTGGTGGAACTGGAGTGGGGTAAGTATCCTGACCCGTCAGTTGCTTATCTGGCGATGTCCTGCCTTCATTGTATAAATGCGCCTTGTGTAGAAGCCTGTCCGGCAGGGGCTATACATAAAAGGACGGAGGACGGCATCGTCTATGTAGACAGGAACGAATGTACAGGCAGCGATGAGTGCGGGGCAATGTGTCAGACAGTTTGTCCGTATGGAGCGCCGCGTTTCGGGCCTGAATCCAACGCGAAGATGCAGAAATGCGATTTCTGCCTTGAAAGGTGGCTGCAGGGCAAACTGCCGGTCTGCGTCACGGCCTGCCCCGTGCGAGCTCTGGATGCCGGGGAACTGGATACGCTTAGAGCCAGTTATGGGAATAAGGTAGTCGCTGCCGGATTTGAATACTCGGCCGAAACCGAACCTTCCATTGTACTGAGATCAACTTCATAAGGAGAGAAGCTCGGAGATGAAGCGTTATCTGAGGTCTTCACCGGTTATCGATTCGGACCACCCCGATGTAAAATCGAAGGCGCGGGAACTGACCGAAGGTATCGAAGACCGTGTTGAATGTGCCATTCGACTTTTCTACGCTGTTCGGGATGGTATCCGGTACAACTTCTATCCCCCATCCGTACCCCCACCCCTCATGTTCAAAGCCAGTCACACCCTCAGTGTGAAAGAGGGCTTCTGCATACCTAAAGCGATACTGTTGGTCGCCCTGGGGCGGGCTGTGGACATACCCGGCGCGCTCGGTTTCGCTGATATCCGCAACCACCGCCTTCCGCCAAAAGTTGTGGAACTCATGGGCGGTAATGTCATCCGGCTTCACGGCTTCGCCGAACTCTATATTGAAGGGAAATGGCTCAAGGTGACACCCGCCTTTGATCTGGCGATGTGCCGGCAGAACCGGTTGACGCCGGTTGAGTTCAACGGCAGAACGGATGCCATGTTCTCCCCTCTGGATCAGGATGGCAGACCCTTCATCGAATACCTGAATGAGCGGTGCCACTACCTGGATGATGTTGAACCTCACCGCCTGATGGAAGCGCTGACGCGCGGTTTTGAGGAGGGATGATCAGGGCCACCTGATCAGTGCCCGGCTGCATAAGTGTGTGTGACCCGGTATGTATCCAAACATATTTTCCATGGTGTCGGGTCCTTTCCGTAGTCCTACGGATTGACCTGATTGGGCACGCGGAGTACGGTTACAGTAGCGCTTGTCTGGGTTGGAGTATTAAGGGAACCTCTTCAGTAAGAGGTGACTTCGGGGGGCTGGGGGTGCCCCCCAGCTTTAAAAGTTCCCCATGATTGGGGGGTTTTCGGGGTCGATCAGAGGTTCCTGAGGTATCAGACCGGAGTTTTTCAAGCCATGGCAGATAGCCAGCAACCCGGACATCAAATTCACCGCTCTCGGGTAATTATAAGGGGACGGTCAGGGTTTCCTTAAGTATTGGTTTCAGTTTTCAAGGGTACACAAATGAGAGGTAAAGCATAGTGGAATTCAGGCTCACTCCGGAACAGGAGGCCCTAAGGCAGGAGTTCGAGGACTTCTTCCGGGAGGAGATGAAACAGGCGCCGCCAATGTCCGCGGGAGAGAACGTATATGACCGGGATGAGCCTTTCGCCTTCCACCGTCACCTGGCTGTTGAAATGGGTAGGAGGGGATGGCTTTCGATGGCATGGCCGGCTGAATACGGTGGAAGAGACGCATCCATTATCGAACAAGTCCTCTTTAACGAGGTCAGGGGCTATCACCGGGCGCACGGGGTAGACGTACAGGGCGTGTGCATGCTGGCGCCGACCCTGCTGGCCGCGGGCAGTGAAGAACAGAGGCAGGAACACCTTCCTTACATAGCGCGCGGAGAGAGATTCTGGTGCCAGGGCTGGAGTGAACCCAATGCGGGTTCGGACCTGGCTTCGCTGACCACGAGGGCGCGCCGTGAGGGTGATGAATACGTCATAAACGGACAGAAGACATGGACAAGCAACGCCCACAGGGCACACTGGTGTTTCCTTCTGGCCCGAACCAATCCGGAAGAGAAGCGCCACCGGGGACTCTCGTTTTTCCTGCTGGATATGAAGACGCCCGGCATAACCATTATGCCGCTTATCACCATGGATGGCTCCCATCATTTAAACGAGGTCTATTTCGATGATGTCCGGGTTCCGGCGCGGAACATGGTCGGCGAAGAGAACAGGGGCTGGTACGTCAGCCTGATGACCATGAACTTCGAGAGGACCAGTATCGGTGATTTCGCCGGGGGTGAAAACGAATTTTTACGGGTTAATCAATGATGATGGCTTCGTAAAGTCGCGATCAGACGGCTTTGAAAAAAGTTCAAGATCAAGGCGCGTGCAATTTTTGAAGAATTGAGCGTACTTCGCCGTACGTGAGATTCTTCAAAGATTGTACGCAACGCAGATATTGGACTTTTTGCGAAGCCGTCAATGATGAAGGGAAAAATACAAACCCGGAGGTCGCAGACCTATGATCACCTATGAAGATGTCACGAAAATTTTCGGCGGCGGGGCGGACGCGGTTACCGCCCTGCAAGATGTCTCCTTTGAAATCGAGAAGGGAAACCTGGTGATTTTTCTGGGCCCCTCCGGGTGCGGCAAAACGACCCTTCTGCGGCTCACCAACCGCCTGCTCACACTGACCCGGGGGTCCATAACCGTCAACGGGCAGGATGCCATGAGCGCGGACCCGGTCAAGCTCCGGCAGTCCATGGGGTATGCCATCCAGCAGATCGGCCTTTTCCCCAACAAGACCATCGCGGACAACATTTCCACCGTACCCCGGCTGCTGGGCTGGGAGAAAAAGCGGATACAGGAGCGGGTCGACGAACTTCTGTCCATGGTTCAGCTGGAGCCCTCCTCGTTTCGGGACCGTTTTCCGGCCGAGCTCTCCGGCGGACAGCAGCAGCGGATCGGCGTGGCCCGTTGTCTGGCGGCCGACCCCGAGATCCTGCTCATGGACGAGCCCTTCGGCGCCATCGACCCCATCAACCGGGAAGAGATCCAGAACGAGTTCTTGCGCCTCCAGCGCAAGCTGAAAAAGACCATCGCCTTTGTCACCCATGATATCCACGAAGCCATCAAGATGGGGGACAGGATCGCCATATTCCAGGACGGAAAACTGGTGCAGTACGATGAGCCGGAAATCATGCTGGCACAGCCCAAAAACCAGTATATCGCCGATTTTGTCGGGGCGGACCGTGCGCTCAAGGTGCTGGGGCTGATCCATGTGGAAGAGGTCATGGACAGAAATCCGCCCAATGTCGTGAAACACGATACCATGGCCGGCGATGCGCTCAAATTCCTGGAGGAAAAACGTTTCCGTCACCTGGTGGTGCTCAAACGCGGCAAGGCATTGGGGTATGTGCATCCCCGGCAGTTGAAGCACGAAAGCGCTTCCGTGGCGGACCTGGCCGTGCCGTACCCCGTGAAAGTGGATGCGGATATGGCCCTGAAGGACGTCATGTCCTTTATGCTCATGCATGACATGCGGGTGCTGGCGGTGATGGACGGAGACGGAAATTTTGCGGGCACCGTGACCTATGACCAGATCCAGAAACGGATTCTGGAGATATATTCCGGGGAGGATGAGAAGACAACAGAGGAAAAACCCAAGTAAAGCGGAGCCGTCATGGATGTCTGGAACTATATAATCAACAATGCCGCCACGTGTTTTGCACTGACCCTGGAGCACATCTGGATTGTGGGGATCGCCTGCTCCCTTGCCATTCTCATCGGGGTGCCCATCGGGGTGGCCATCACCCGGAACAAGAACCTGGCCAACAAGGTGATCGGTACGGCCAATATCTTTATGACCACGCCGTCCATCGCCCTTTTCGGCATCATGATGCCGCTTTTGTCCCCTTTTGGCCACGGCCTGGGCAAGGTGCCGGCCATCGTGGCGCTGGTGCTCTACAGCCAGCTGCCCATCATCCGTAACACCTACGTGGCGATCAAAAACGTTCCCCCGGAGCTGGTGGACGCGGGAAAGGGGCTTGGCATGAGCAGTTGGCGGCGGCTGCGCGAAATCGAGATCCCGCTGGCGATCCCGGTGATCATCGCCGGACTGCGCACGGCAGCCGTCATGAGCATCGGCATTGCCGCCATTGCTGCGTATATCGGTGCCGGCGGGCTGGGGGTGCTGATTCAGCAGGGTATCGGCCGATCCTACACGCCCATGATCCTGGCCGGCGCGATACTGGTTTCCGTTCTGGCTATTTTCGTGGACGCTTTCATGGCCGGGGTGGAATACCTGGTAACCCCCAAGGGGATCAAGGTAGGCAGGAGGATGAGGCATGGATAGCATCTTGATGCGCGTATATCGTCTGATCATGGTTTTGCTGCTGCTCGGGGCCGGTGTGGGCATGGAGCGGACCGGTCTCCTCGATTACCTGTCAGACCCCTTTGAGTATACCTACACCCTGACCCTGCTCCGCCAGCATGTCGTCATGGTGGCCGCTGCCATGGTCCTGGCAACGGCGCTGGGCGTTACGGTGGGGATTTTATTTACACGGGCCAAGCTCAAGCCGTATGCCGGCATCGTCATGTATATCGTGGGCCTGGGGCAGACCATACCGTCTCTGGCCGTGATAGCCATTGTCATGAGTTTCCTGGGGATCGGTTTCAAGCCGGCGCTGTTCGCTCTTTTCGTCTACTCGGTGCTCCCTATCGCACGCAACACGCTGGCCGGCATCAACGCCGTGCCCAACTGGCTGCTGGATGCGGCCAAGGGGATGGGCATGAACAACCGGCAGATCCTCTGGCACGTGGAACTTCCCAACGCCATGCAGGTCATGCTGACCGGCTTCCGGATTTCCCTGGTAATATGCATCGGCACTGCGGCGCTGGCTTTTCTGATCGGCGCCGGGGGGCTTGGAGAGCATATTTTTATCGGGATCGACCTGATGCGAACCGACAAGCTCCTCGCCGGTGCGGTGCCGACTATTCTGCTGGCCCTGCTGGCGGATTATTTGTGCGAATTCCTGGGGCTGCTGCTCATCCCCAAGGGCTTGCGCATGGAGCAATCCACATAGGGGAGAGCCGCGCAGCATTTGTAAAGCACCCAAAACAGATAAAGGAGGTCACTATGTCAGTTAACCGTTTTTTCACTATTTTTTGTATCATGCTGCTGGGGGTGATGTTTTCTCTTCCCGGCACCGCTGCTGCGGAAAAAGAAGTCACCGTTGGCGGGAAAAACTTCACCGAGCAGTATCTCCTGGCCGATTTTGCCCGGATTCTGCTGGAAGAAAACGGATTCGATGTCGATATGCAGACCGGCGTCGGTTCTTCGGTCGCCCGGCAGGCGCTGGAGCATGGGCAGATCGACATGTATTTTGAATATACCGGCACCGGCTATACCGTGTTCTACGATCAGGACGACCAAAGCGTCATGAGTGACGCAGACAAGGTCTACCAGTGGGTCAAAGACGCGGACGCGAAAAAGGACCTGGTCTGGCTGGAGCCGCTCGAATTCAACAATACGTATACCCTGCTCATGCGAGAGGACGATGCTGAAAAGCTTGACATCGAGTCCATCAGCGATTTGGCGGCGTATATGAACGAAAATCCGGACAAGCTTACCATCGGCGTCAATGCCGAGTTTTGGGAGCGCCCGGATGGGTTCAAGCCCCTGATGAAGCTTTACGACTTCCAGGTCCCCTACGGCAAGATCCGCCGCATGGACTCCGGTCTGGTCTACCAGGCCCTGCGCGACGGAAACGTGGATGTCTCCATGGGGTTTGCCACCGACGGCCGGATCGCAGCGTTCGGTTTTGTCGTTCTCGAGGACGACAAGAACTATTTCCCGACCTACAACCCGTCCCTGGTGATTCGCGAGGATGCGCTGGAAAAATATCCCGAGATCGAAGAGATTTTCAAGCCGCTGGGTGAAAAACTGACCACCACGGAGATGCAGAAGCTCAACGGCCGGGTGGATTTGGACAACGAAGACGTGGGAAGGGCGGCACGCAAATGGCTGGAAGAAAACGGCCTGATCTGATGCCTTTTCGCTGGAATTGAAACCGTCAAAAGCCGAAGAATCCTTTCTTCGGCTTTTGTTTTGTCATATATTGCATTTTCAGGTACCCTTCTCCTGCATAATGACAACCCTTGGGGGTATACAGAGGTCTCCGGCTATTCTTCCGCAGGGGCCTCCCTTGCGGGTATCCAGAGGTTTCCGGGTATCCTTCCGTAGGGGCACCTCTTGCGGGTGCCCTTGCATTGTTGCGGTATTTATCGATAACCCCTCTCAACATGGGGCAGAACATTTCATGTGCGGAATCGTCGCGTATTTCGGCCGGGCGGAAAATCCCCTGACCCGGATTTTGACCGGGATGTGGTCCATCATTTACCGGGCGCCGGACAGCACCGGCGTGGCCATGTTCGGAGACGAATTGTCCCCCGTGCGCACCCGGAAGGCGCTGGGTTCCGTCCTGGAACTGGTCGAGGTGCTCAATGAAAACCCCTTATACATTCGATCCAGTGCCGACCTGGCCGCCGGTCTTGTCGATGCAAAACGGGGGCATGCGGAATGGCAGGAAGTCCGGCGCAGGCTGCTCCGCCTTGAAGGGTTTTCCACGGACGACCTGGAAAAAAAGGAAATGGGCGAACGCTCCTATTTCAATTGGGCCGAGCTGACGGACACGGCGCGGGAGAGAAGCCTCGAACCGGGCATGGTCGGGCGGCCGGGGGCGGGGTTCGGCATTACCATTCACTCCAAAAAAGATTTTCGCCGGACCATTGAACACCTCATGTTCGATCACGATCTCCCCCCCCTGGTCGTCAAGTCGGTGTTCCGCCATTTTCTGCTCCGATCCCTGAAGGCCATGTCCGAATTAGAGAAGGGAATGCCGCTGGACCCGGAAACGGTGATGCGGGAGTTCGATCTTCTGTTTGACAACACCACCGAGTATGAAAGCGCCCCCGCCGCAGAACCGGAGCCGGAGGAAAGAGTAAGCCGCATCCCTGCGGCCCGGCGATACCTCTGGCGGGCGTTGCTGAAAAAAACCATCCCCCTTCCCGCGGATTACGACATTGACGGTGTTCGCCGGCTTTTCTGCTGCCTGGACAGCCTGGTCATGAGCCGTCTGGGGCGGCAGGCCGGACTGGACGAACGTATTCATGAAACCATGACAAAGCGGTTCCAGGAAGCGGGCAGGACCGCCCCCGCGCCATGGCAAACGCTGTACCGGGCGGAACGGGCGCTCAATGTCTACGGTATTGCCGCATCTTCCGTGTACAGCGTCCTTTTCCAGGAGCAAGACGGCCTCTACAGCCGGCAATTGCCAGGCATGGCTCCGGAGGAAGACATGCTTCCGGGGCAAACGGTGCCGGGGCATCTCGCTTCCCTGGGGCAGCCGATTCTCGCCCATGGCCGATGGGCCCTGCAGTCCCAGGTGACCCTGCGAAACACCCACCCCTTCGTGGACCAGCAGCGCCTTCGGTCCGCCTGCATCAACGGGCAGTTCAGCACCGAAGTGGAGCGCCGCGTGCACCGGTTTTTGACGAAAGTGGCGAAAATCAGGCTTCGAAGCGAAAATTCCACCGAGTATTTTGTGCAGCTCTGGGGCTACTATGCCGGCGTCCTGTCAATGGAGAAAACGCGCAACGAATCCATCCGGGAGCAAGTGAGCCTGGGGCTGGACGACCTGGCCGCGGGCAGCCATTGCCTCGACTACCAGTTGTTTTACGGGCTCCGGGATGCCACCCCGGAGGTTATCGAAGAAAGAGCCTTTATCCTGGCCATGCAGGTCATGATCCAGGACGGGGGGCAGGTGGCCGTTGCCGGCATGAGCCTGCTCTCGCCGCACCGTTTGTACGCGGCCAGCCACAACCGGCCGCTTTTCGTGGTGCAGCGAAAGCAGGGGAGCGAGGTGATGCTGGTATCGGATGTGAACGCGGCTTTGGGGCTTTTTTCCCAGCGGCAGATCCAGAAATCCGCCAAAAAGCTCGAAAACGGTGAACATCCCGCCCGGGAGGCCCTTTCAAAGCAGTTCGAGGTCATGGTCACGCCGCTGCAGGGGGAGTCGCTTTTTGCCCGGGTGGAAAGCCGCTGCGTACAGAACCGTATCCGCTACAGCGTCAGGATCATGGATTTTACCGGGCAGGAGCATTCGGATATCGACCCGTTTTATACCCGCCTGTCGCCGGTGCAGATCAAACGGAGCCTCAACCGGACCTTTTACGAAATGCACCTTCGGGAAATACCGGCCCGTCTGGAAGAGATCCTGGAGGCGTACCTCCCGGCATCGGAAAAACCCGATCTTACCCGTTTCGGCATAAACCGGCGCCTGCTGACCCGTCGTTTCGGAAGCGGCCTGTCCTCCCTGCGCCGCCTGTTCCTCGTGGGAATCGGCTCTTCCTGGCATGCCGCGTGCATGGCCAAGAACATGGTACGCGCGCTGATTCCGGAGATGCCCGTGGTGGTGTTGAGCCCTGTGGAAGTCGAAGACATCGCCCGGACCATCGATGCGGACCGCGATCTGGTGGTCTGCCTCAGCTGGTCCGGGACCACCGCGGACATGGTGCAGTTTGCCAAGGACGTGCACCGGCAGCACATCGTTGCCGTGGGAATCACTGAGAAGCCGTTTTCCGACATGGCCCTGGTGCTCCGCAAGAGCGGCGGCGTATTCCCGGTATTCAGCGGGGAGGAGGTGACCGTGAGCGCCGTGAAGAGCCTCTTGTGCATGCTTCTCGGCCTGGAGGGTTTCTGCCTGGCGTTGCTGACTGAACTGGGGCATTGGGAGAAAGCCGAATTTGTGGCGTCCCGCATGCAGACCCTGCCGGACGCGGTGCGGGAGGTGCTGCAAAACCCCGCGCTGCGAGAATGGAGCCGAAGCCGGAGCAAGGACTATAAACGCAGCATGTGCCACCTGGTCCTGGATACCCAGCATTCCGTGGGAACCGGCATGGAAATCGCACTCAAGCTGGAGGAAAACAGCTGGCTCTCCATGGGGAAGACGTTCGATTTCCGGGATGTGGAAACCGCGGTCTTTTCCCATTGGAGACCGAACAACCTGATCCTTGTCAATGCCACCAACATGGTCCGGCTGCAGGAAGCCATAGCCTGCATGAAACGGCTCCATGCGGCGGGCCTGGACTATGCCCCGGTAACCTTTGCGCACGAGTACCTGGACCACATGCGCGATTTGGGCGGGGTCGAACCCGTATGCCTGCCCAAGGTGGATGATATGCTCCAGCCGTTCGTGGACCTGGTTTTTTACATGCGCTTCGGGCTGGACTTCGGCCTGGCCCATGGCCGCCTTCCCGGGGAGTTTCCCAGAAACCGCGCCAAGTCCGTCACCGCAGGGCGGAGCCGGCCCGCCGAGGCGCCGGGCCCGGGCCGGGAGATCGCCGATTTGGGGCATAAAAACGAAAAATGGGAAGCCCTGCCGGACATGGAGGATCAGCTATCGGCGGTAGACCGGGTGTCCTACTGGGAAGGCAGAAAGGGGGTGGCCGGCTGGGAAGCCGATCTGTACCGGGATTTGCGCGGATTGTGCAGTCTTCTCCGGGGCAGCGACGCCTTTGGGAAGATGCTGGAGATCCCGGACGACCGGATGCAGGAACTGGCCGGTTTTATCCTGGACCAGTTGTCTGTGGATGGGGAGATCATTTTTCTCCCCCTGGACAAGGCGGCCCAATCGGCTGCCCGGACGCTGGCCCGGTACTGGGCGCAGCTTCTGGGCTGTTTTATCCGGGTGGAATCCCCGGCCGCCCGTTTGCACAGCGCCGGCGGCGACGCCCTGGTTATCCTTCTGGCATCCTATGAACCGGACGACTATGTGCTGGAAAATGTCCTGCCGGACCTGGAAGAGAATTTTATCTGGATCGGCCCCCCCATTGAGGAATATTTCGCCCGGGTATTTACCCGGCTTGGAACATATGCCCCCCTCCTGCCGGCCGGTTTACGCTGCCGGCAGGACCTGCTCTATGCGGCCCTGTCCCTGTTTTTCACCCGGGTTCTGGCGGAGCGGAGGCCGGGATGGGCGGACGTGCTGCGGCGGCATTTCAGCCTGTCCGGCCTGGCCGTGGCCGCCGCCTTGAACGACAAGTCCCTCTGGAAGCAGATCAGCGATGCGGTTTATGCGGACCGGGACTACGAAACGTCCCTGTTTATCGGTCCGGCAACCGGAAACGGCGCTGCCTGGGTTCGCCGGTTTGACCGGCACGGCCGCAAATTGATGGAATGGTACGATTTTGGATTTGCCGCGCACGGTCCCCTGGTCACCGTGGACAACCGGGTCGCGGATAAGTTCGTCACCCTGGGAAGCCGTGCGGAAATGGCCGGGGCTTTCGGGGAAAGGCGGATTCGCGCCTGGGAGAAGAAATATTTCCAGGGGCGCTCCCTGGACAATGTTTTCGACCGGGATGCCGCCCCCCCGGAGCAGGCGCCGGTTTCGCCGTTTTACGCGCAACGCCAGTGGTACCTCCCGGAACTCAAGACCGGATATGACTGCGGGCAGGACAACGCCGTCATCATTGACGCCACCTCCGAGCGGTCCTTTGGCCAGGCCCTGGACGAGCTGTCCACTTTCGGGTGCCGCTTTGCCCGCATGACCGTTATCTCCCAGGGGGCGTTTGCAAGCGCCGGCCGACTGTCCGCCTTTAACCCGCACCCCCTGAGCCACCTGCTCCTTTTGCCGGATCTGGGCGAACCGTTTTCGGACCTGCTGCTCCCCTTTTTGCAGACGCTTATCAGCACGGCCATGGCCGCGCGAACAAATTCGTAGGCATCCGCGCCCGGCAATTTGCCGATATGCGCTGCAAGAAGTGCAACGAGGCCTTTTTTAGCCATGGTCGGGACAATAATTTTTTTGACTTTTTGTGGTTATACTCATTAAAAGTTATCACTTTTTAGGATTATAACCACAAAAATCAGGTTTTATGATTGAACGGCAGATCCCTAAGGTAGGTATTGTATGATACGAACGCAAATTTACCTTACAGATAAGCAGCGTTAGACACGATAAATATTCCCCCAGAATACGGGCCCGTAGGGGCACCCCTTGCGGGTGCCCTTATTCCGTACATCCGCAAAGGGTGCCCCCCGCATATTGCGATTATTTGCCGGGGTCTTGCCACATTATTCCGGGCATCCGCAAGGGGTGCCCCTACCAAAGCATTGTAAAATACGGCAGCAACCAGGCTATTCGTATCCAAGTGACCTATTCTTTTCTTTAGATTTCGATTGCGATTTCGATTATTCAACAAAGAATATGCCGAAAGACGATTTTGAAATTTCCCCATACGTGTGAAAATTCGTTACACTTGCATTCCTGTTTTTTATCTTCCCCGTAACTCCCTGCAATAACCCGATTTGCAACTCACCCGGATTGCCACCGGGGATTTTGCAAGTATCGCAATCGTTACAGCCCGTCGTTTTTTCCTTTCCGATCCCGGCCTTGTCTTTCATTTTAATTTTAATTTTTTCAACATAAAAATAAATAAAAATCGGTTTGTTATACCTGAGCTGACCGTATCCGCACGGTTTGATTGATGTTTCGGCATACCCTTTGAAAGGTTTTCCGGTGAACATCAAACAAGCAGCAGGTATCTTCCCAATGGCAAAAAAATCCGGATTCACCCTTATCGAGCTTTGCGTGGTCATGGCGATCATCGCCGTTATCGCCGCTGTTGCGGTGCCCAATCTGCTCGCCCGGCGCGCCCAGCGCGACTGGACAACCGCGCTTTCCCAATCCGTTGCGATGATGAACAAGGCCCGGGTGGTTGCAGTAAAAGAAAACACCCGAACAACGATGGTTTTTGACGCCAATGAAAACGTTTTCAGGGCATTTGTGGATAATGACAGGGACCACACATACCATCCGGAGACCGACCGGCTGATCGGGGTTTATGACATCCCCGCAAGTGTTTCCATCCGCAAAAGTACGTTTCCGGCGGCAAACCTGGAGGCGGGACGCCATTACTGTTCGTACAATCCCCATGGATTGCCCGTTCGGGCAGGGGCCATCGAACTGGCCGGCAAGACAGGGCAGAACGGAAAAGTGATCCTCGCCATGAGCGGCAGGATCCGGGTGGAGTGATACTGCAGGAAAATTGTGAAAGGATACCCGATGAAATATGCAGTTTCCGGATGCCGCGGCATCACCCTGGTGGAGCTCCTGGTGGCCCTTGCCATGGGATCGATGCTCGTGGCGGCCGTGTACACGGTATATCTCAACCAGATCCGGGGGCAGGCCGTTCAGGAGGCGACCCTGGACCTGCAGCAGGGGTTCCGGGCGGCCCTGTTGATCATGAAAGACGAAATCCGGAGCGCGGGCGCTGATCCCACGGGGCGGGCGGGCGCGGAAATTCTCACAGCAAAGCCCGATGCACTTCATTTCACCCGGGATGTCATTCACGTCAGCGGCAGCGGCCGGTTTGACGGCGAAACCACCGGTCCCAAGGAAGATATCCGGTATGCCGTCAATTCAAATGGCGCGTTGGGCCGGGAAACCTGCCGCCCGAAAAAAGGCGGCGCAAAGACCTGCAGCGGCCTGCAGGCCATGGTGAACCACGTGGATCTACTGGAGTTCCTGTACCTCGATGAAACCGGCGGTAGGCTTACGCCTGTGGAATTGCAGACCCGTGCGGGCAGAAACCGCATCCGCCAGGTGCAGATGACCATAGTAGCCCGCTTGGCAAATTCGGGCAGGGGGCTGCTGAGCCGGTATACGGACAGGCGGATTTACACGAACCAGTTCGGCGAACCCCTTATGGAAAAACCTTTTACCGACAACAACCGGCGCCTGCTGCTCACAACCACCATTGCGCTCAGAAACCCGTAGAAAATGAAAATTACCGTTATGCGTCTTTTCCCAGGACAAAAGGCCGGCTACACCATCGTCGAAGTTCTCATCGCCATGGCCATCTTCGCCATCGGTTTTCTCGCGGTGGCCGGCCTCCAGATACGCGCGGTAAAATCCGCAACTGCCTCCCGGGCTGTCACACAGGCCCTGGAACTGGCCGATGCCCGCGCAGAACACTACCGGGCCCTTTCCTTTTACCCGGATTTCACGGACACCTCCCTTTCCTCGACCGAGCGCTTTGAAACCCAGCCGCAGCTTGCTCCGGGGGAGTACGAAATGACCATTGGCATGTTTACGATCCGAAGCAGGATCATCGACAATGCCCCGCTTCCCCCGGTAAAAAACATCTACACCCACACCCCGCACCCGGCAATGGTGGTGGTTGCCAAAACCATTTGTATTTCCGTCCATGAAACCGCCAATCCCGGTGCCATCCTTGCGGAAATGGAAATGGTCAAAATCTGGGAAAAGGATTTGTGATGAAACCAGTGCCCCCGAATTTGCCACCTGTCGTTTGCGGCAGGGAGAGCGGCTCCGTCATGGCCGTCGTGCTGATGATCATGGTGCTTCTGAGCCTGGGGGGCATGTCGGCCATTCACCTGTCCCAACGGCGACAAATTCAAGCAGCTGTAGTAGGAAGAGATTTGAATGATGCAAGATATGATGAGATACCGCCTGTTCATCTTCTTGGAGGGTCAGGTCTCGTTCGTGGTGTTGTTCGTGCCAAAGAGGGAGAATCTGATGCTCCGGTG
>JAWOAV010000012.1:0-7183 GCA_046498365.1 Desulfosalsimonadaceae bacterium | reverse complement strand
GGCTACCTGATGGGTTTGTTGACAACGTCCATGGAACACAGGCAATCAACAGGAAAGGTTACGCAGTGCTTGCCAGAAACAATAACATCTCAGTCGTGGCTGATCCTGTGGTGCGCGCTTCAGAAACAGACTTCCAGACTGCAGAGTTTCAAGCAATAGCAACCACCGAGGACGGCTGTGAATACAGTGGCGCCATGTTCTGGGGAAACACATTCGGCAGTCCCTGGAGAATGCCTTTGGGGTAGAATCTGCCAAATGCCGGTGCCGCCATTTTTTCATTGAAATCGGATCGTTTCAGGTGATACTGTTGCCGGTCGGAATTCGCTGGCACCAGTTGTCCCGGTGAAAAAAGAAATATTCGTTGCTCCCCTTCGCCGATCCCCATCAGACCATCCGATACCGTTTCCGGCAGGATGTCGCGCCAGAAATTCACCATGACCAGTGTTGTATCGGTGTGGGTGGCGTCAGGACTTTTCCATTTTACCCGGAACTCGATATCCGCCAGGCTGTTTTCGTTGATCATTTTCTGGTATTGGTTCATATAATAGTCTCGTTTTTGGATGGTTCGTTTCCGTAACGCGGGGGATCAAGTCCCTCCGCCCGGTATACAGGGCGGAGGGCGATATTCCCCTATATATAATTCTTTGCATTTATTAATAGACATAATGATCAGGAGAACCTCGTAGGGGCACCCCTTGCGGGTGCCCGGAATCAGGGCACCCGCAAGGGGTGCCCCTACGGGCCCATATTCTGTGGGAATATTTATCGTGTCTATACAAGAATGCATAAATTAGTAAGAGGGCATGGCGTGCCGTGCCCATACAATGAAACGGCAAAAATTTGCCGAAGAAACCGTGTTGCATCGGAACATTGGTATTGAAACCATTTTCAACACATAATAAGGCGCAAATACGCGGATGCAAACCGGAAGATGCCGGAACCAGCTCGGACAGCCGGCCTTTGCGGTCCGCATCTTCGCCGGCGATCCAGGTTTTGGGCGGCTGTTGCATCTTTGCCTCGGCATTTTTCTTTTACATGGCAACCGTTGTCATCCGATGGGCGCGGGAAGAAACCGTTCTGGATCCTTCGTTTTTCGTGTTTGCCCGGTTTCTGCTGGGATTCGTCTTTATCTGTCTGGTCATGCTCATTCGTCGGCAGGGGCCAAGGCCCGTGCGGTATCATCTGCTGGTGGGGCGAACCGTGACCAACGTCCTGGCAGTATATTTCTTTTTTCAAAGCGTTTCCGTGACATCGGTTGCCGAAGGAAATATCCTGAACATGACGTACCCGGTTTTTCTGGCCCTGTTTTCCTGGATCCTTTTGAAGCACCAGCGCGATATCCTGTCCGTTGGAATGGTATTCGTCGCTTTTGCGGGTATATGGATGATCCTGGCACCCTCGCAGTTGTCCCTGCGGGTCGAAAACCTGTGGGGTCTTGCATCCGGAATCACGGCCGCCTTTGCCATCATCTACCTGAACATGAGCCGCCAGTACCATGACTCGGAAACGGTGCTGTTTTACATGTTCGGGCTCGGGATGCTGCTGATATATATCTTTTTTTTCAGGTACATCCGTGTTCCCGATCTCGTGGAGTTCCGGTATCTGTTCTGGTGTGCATTTTTCGGGGTCGGCGGCCAGTATCTGCTGACTCTTGGCTTCCGGTTTGTAACCGCCGTGGAGGGGGGGATTATTTCGTCCACCCGGATCCTTCTGGCGGCCATTTTGGGGCCGGTCCTGGCGCAGGAGCCGCCGCTGGAGGCGGCCGGATGGATCGGTGCGTTGCTGATTTTTTCGGCCAACGTGGTGCTGGCCGTGCGAAAAAGCAAAGGAAACGGGATCGCCGCCGGGAAATAGCAATGGAAAATTTGCAGGGATGGAAGGGAAATGTTGATCATGCAATGTGCTGGCAGAATTTTTTTTCCGTATAAGGTCAAATTATGTATAAACATCCGGTCCCAAGCCGTCTGTAAAGCGAGAATAAGGCTGTCAGGCAAGGCGCGCGGATTTTGGAAAAGCGCAGCATACTTTTCGTATGTGAGCATTTTCCGAAATCCGCGCAACGCAGCATGGCGGCCTTAGGCGAAGCGTTACAGACGGCGACTAGAAGGTGTATCCGATGCTGAAGTGATACGCCCCCGGGCTTTCCCATTCTTCACGGTCGATTTTCCAGCCGTGCATCAGCCCGATGGGGCCGATGGCGGTATGGTAGCGAAGCCCAACCCCCGCACCTGCCCGCCATTCATTCGAGCCTTCATTGCGAGAGGCCTGCCGGACGGTTCCTGTATCGTAAAAAACGGCGATTTCAAAGTTTCTCCAGAGGTCATAGCGGGCTTCGATGCTCCCCATCAGAAAGGTGCGACCTCCCACCGGGTCGCGGTTCTCATCCGAGCGGAGGCGGTTTTCGGAGAATCCGCGAACGCTCATGGTACCGCCGAGAAAAAACAACTGGTCCTCGGCAATGGCGTCCTGATCGCCGTAAGGGTCGATGAAGCCCGCCTGCCCCATTACCGCCAGGGTGAGACGCCTTGCCGGGGTGTAGTAATAGCGGCCGGTTATCCGGTATTTGAGAAAATCGTCCAGGTCATTGTCGATTCCCTTGGAAATTCCGACCGACGCGGATGTGCGAACACCTTTTGTGGGGCGGACGAATGAATCGGTGGTGTTGTAGGAAAGGCCCGGCGTGGTCACCAGGATTGCACGGGAGCGGTACTGTTCCAGATCTTCGGGCAAAATCGGCGTGTCATCCGTGCGGTACTGGTCCCTGTGATCGTACAGAAACCCCAGGTTTGCGGAAAGGTCCGGAGTGAGGACCCGTGAAAAGTTGACCGTCGCACCGGTGCTCCGAACGCCGAAGTTCTTGTTGAGGTCTTCTGTTTCTTCGGTAAAAACGGTTGCATCCGCCACAATGCGGGTGTTGAACAGGTTGGGTTCCGTATACCCGATTTCTCCTTTGTAACCGATCATGCTCATCTCCCCGAATACCCGCAGCTCCTTGTTCCGGCCCAGCAGGTTGATGGTGCCCGCGCCGGTGTTGAAATAAAACAGCCGGGAAGTGTCATATCCCGTGGCAAACTGGAAGAAATAGGGTTTTTTTTCGTTTACCTCTGCCAGGAGCGTGACGCGATCCGCTTTTTCTTCAAGCCCGATGGTTTGAAACCGCACCGTTTGGAGGGCATTGATATTTCGTATATTGCGCTGGGATTCCAGCATATCGGAGAGGGAAAAGGGCTCTCCCTTCTCAAAGGTGGTCCGGCGCATAAGGGTTTTTCTGCGGGTGAGGAAATTGCCGGTGATGAAGGTTTCCCCCATTTCGGTATACGGACCCTGATCCACCCGGAAAATAAGTTCGGATGCGCTCTGGTCTGCGGACATGATATTTTCGGTGTCGATCTTGACATGCGGGTACCCCTTTTCCGATATCTTTGCAGCAAGCGCGTTGCGGCTTTCCTGGATCCGGTGCTCCCGGTGCACATCGCCGGGTTTCAGGGAAAGGATCCCCATTGCATCGGCTTCATCCAATGCATCCATATTTTCGATGACGATATCGGAAATCGCTGTCCGGGGTCCTTCCTGTATGGTGATTGCCACATCCACAAGCATGGTTTGTCCGTCTTCTGCTTCACGGGTCTCCGTGGCGGTATCCATCTGGGGGGACAGGTAGCCCCGCTGCCGGTAAAGCGATTCTATGGCGGCAATATCCTCTTTGAGCGTGGCGGGCACGAACTGTCCGGCATGAAGCAGACTGGACGGTCCCGTTAGCATCTGGCCCTTTATGCGGTCGGTCGGAACGTCTTTATTGCCGACGATGGAAACGTTTTCAACGATATAGCGGGGTCCTTCCTCGATGGCCAGCTCAATTTGGCGGACCGACTGCCCGTTTTCTTCGTACCGGTCATCGGTCCGCCTGATGCGGACATCCTGGTAGCCTGCGTCTCTGTAGCGGGTTTCGATATTGCGGATGCTCCTTCTCAGCCCGAAATCGTGGATGTTGCCCTGCTCGTAGATGACCAGGTCCTTTTTGAGCGTATAGGTCCAAAACGCCTTGTTGCCGGTCATGGTCAGCTCATACCGGGGGCCCTCGTCAATAACCAGGTCAATTTTCGCCCTGGCCCGGTCCTCGTCGAGACGTACTTTTTCATCTACCCGGGCTTCACAGAATTTTCTGTTCCAGTAAAACTGTTGGAGCGTTTTTTTGTCTTCATCCAGCTCCTCGTCGATAAGCCGGGTCGCCCCGCCGATGAGCATCGAGGACTGCCAGGTCCCCAGCCGGAGCAGAAGCCGTTTACCGGAAAAATTTTCATTCCCCTGTACACGGACTCTGTCAATTCGGTAGTAAGTCCCTTTTTTGATATCCACATGGACAACATAATGTCCGTCTTCGGGATCTTTTTCCGCCGAAAGGAAGACTTCCGGGTCGATGTATCCTTCCGTTCTGAAGAGTTCCTCTATATATTCGCGTTGTTTGTCAATTTTTTCAGGAATGTAGGCGTCCCCGGTATAAATGGACATTGCGTTGATGATTTCGCGCTCCAGAAGGGGAAATCCTCCTGAAATGAGGATATTCTTTATCCGGGCGACCGGTTTCAGCCGGAAAAGCATCGTGAAAGGCGGTTCAGTCCAGTCGGGATCAGGAATATCGATCAACGCAAACAACCCGGACCGGTTCAAGGCAGTGAGGCTCTGGGAAAACCGGGCATCGGAAAAGGGGTGTCCTTCCTCAAGAAATATCAGGTTTCGCGCGATTTTTTCCCAGCGTTCCGCGTCCTTTTCAGCCTCCCCGATAATTTCGATCTGTATCTGATCAATGACAGGACCTGTGGGCTGCTCAGCGGCCGCATGCCTGCCGGCATCGGCAATCAGCACAAGGAGGATCGCCAGTACCAGGCAGCAGACATACCGCAAATTTACACTGCTGCGAATGTTTCCGTACGACATGAATATTCCTTTATCTGAATTCCAGGCGGAACTGCATTTCGCCGCCGTAGGTGCCGCCCGTATCCTGAAAGGCGCTCATGGACAAAAACTCCAGCAGCCTGTAAATGGCTGTCTGCTGATGAAACGTTTCGCCGCTTTTTCTTTCCACCCCGTATGTTACGATCAGTCGCCTGGACAGTTCCTTGCCGATCTTGACCCTCATAGACGGATCGCTTTCATGGGCGTCTCCGTTGCTATATTCCACTTCGACAATGTCAAGCCCGGTCCCGGCCCGTATATCCTCCTCCAGCCGATCGGCCAGAAGGTTGACCAGCATTTCTTCCGGGGAAGCGCCGGCCGGACCGGTTCCCTCCGCCAGTTCTCGGGTGGTTTTTCCGAGCAGAAGCAGAGACAGGATATCCGCATGCTCTTCCGGTGGATTGGATGTCAGTTTGAATCGGATATCGTCGGGGGTGCCGGAAATTTCGAGAAGAATGTCCCATTTACGTACATCGGCCGTAGCGCGGATATCGATATCCGGTTGAATCCGGTATGGATCGACAAAATCGATGACGCCCCTTGCAATATCAAACTCGATGTTCTGGTAGGTGACGGTGCCCTGGTCCACCTCGGCGCGTCCGGTAACGCTCGGCCGGTTCAGGGTGCCGTTGATCCGAATTTCCGGGCGGAGCGTCATCAGGGCAAGATTGTTGTCCACCATGAGGGGTTTGCGGAAGCTGGTGTCAATGTCCAGACTGAGATTTTTCAGGTAGGGCATATCGTAGTCAGCCGTTTCCCTGGTCGCTGCAGTGCCCCGTCGGCGCCGCTGGGTGACCTCTTCGATAAGATTAATCTCGACATCCCTGTAATACAAGCCGTCCAGGAAAACAACCTGCCCGGATAATTTTGATTTGTCGGGGGTTCCGCTGAACTCCATTTCACCGTTGATGGTCGTTTCCAGCATTTCCGGGATTCGGATGGGAAGGGCGTGGGCATTGACGCGCAAGCGGGTCTGTCCCGGGCGGAAGCTTTCTTCAAGATCGATGCTCCCTTCCGCGGTAAAGCGCCCCGTGTCGAGGCGCCCCGCAACATCTTCCACGGTGATCGTCCGGCCGGTTACCCGGATTCGCCCGTTTGTCCGGCTGATTTTCTGCATGAGCACCGGAACGGCAATCCCTATGTCATGAAGCCGGATGTCCGCATTAATAATCGGCGTTCCATCCGTCCGGGAGACGCTGCCCGAAAAATCGATGTTCCCTTCTGGATCTACCAGTGCAGGGTAAAAGAGCGCAGCTGTCGAAAGGGGGATCTCCCCTTCCGCGCGGAACGTGAAGTTGCCGTCCGTGCGGCCGCTTCCGGAAACGGCAAGGGGGTTTGCTCCCAATAAGAGGATTTCGTTTTGCGGTATGGAGAAAGCGCCGTCATCAAGGGTCGCTGAAAAGCCGCTAACTGTGATCATCTCCACAGGAGCTTCCTCTCTTTTTTCCTGAAGAATGCGGAGGGCCTCGATGGAGAGATCCGCACTCATCCGGGAGGGCTCGGAAATATTGCCTTCCGCGTGAAGCGTTCCCGTAAGGGAGCCGGACAGGCTCGGGAAATCTGCCGTATGAAGAAAAGGATCGAGCGCTGTCTCGTTGAAATTTCCTTTACAGTCAAAATCACCGGTGTCGAGCCGGTAGGATGCCTCCACGGCAAAGCCGTCGTCGAAAAGGGCCTCGACAACGGAATCGTTCAGAGTAAAGGTGATGTCAACCGGCGCCATGGCATTCTCTTTTATCGCAAGATCGAAGAGGGAAAGGCTGCCTTTCAATGCCGGATCGTCCAGGTGCCCTTCGCCTACAGCTTCGATGCGCATTTTTCCCGTGATACCGGTGTCTGCAAGCAATCCGATTCGATGGATATGGATGTCATCGGAGTCGATTTCCAGGTCGAAGCGGTTGTCCAGTGAGCCTCCGGAATCAACAGAAGAAATTGCTGATTCCGGGTCCGGTACTGATTCGGGTTCGGGTTCCACTTCTGGTTCGTCAAGCGGGCAAACCTTGTGGTTGTTTATTTTAATTTCGGCGTTGGCCGGCTTTGCTGCCATACTTACCCCCTGCGTTTTTCCTATGATTCCAATGACCGTATCTTTTTTTATGCGGGGAAGTGAAAACAGGGGGAAAGCCATACGCAGCGGCCTCTTTTTTGGTTTTTCCATATTGCTGATATTTTCGTTTTTCGGGGCATTGTTTTCGTTTGGTTTGTTCGGCCCCAATGTAGGGAATATTTT
>JAWOAV010000206.1:0-4285 GCA_046498365.1 Desulfosalsimonadaceae bacterium | reverse complement strand
ATCAAAAAAATGAATAGACTTCATTTCGCATAACACAAATTAAAAACGCATAAATCACAGTTACTAATCACTGCTCATCATTCGTTTATCATTTGGTTCAAATATCAAAGTTCATAAGGGATCAACGAATAAATAACGATTCGTTGATAACAATAGGTCCACGCAAAAAAGTTTGCAGGTAAATAATAGGTTCAAAACATAGAATGCTTTGATAACGGTAGGTTTCATTGATGATTATAATACGTTGTCGAACTTCGACACAGTGTTCTACAAGGCGCGGGTATAAAAGCGCAAGTGCCGATACCGGAAAATCAGGATATGAAAAGTATCAGGATAACATAATTTGTTCAATTCGTTTACGGGACTAACAGGACCAAAGGAGCTACAACAGTGACGGATCAACTGGGAGACATGCGCCGCACCCATCATTGCAATCAATTGGGCAAAAGCGATCTGGGCGCACGGGTGGTATTGATGGGCTGGGTTCTTCGCCGGAGGGATCACGGCGGGGTTATTTTTGTGGATTTGCGCGACCGGGAGGGGATCACCCAGGTGGTATTCAATCCGGTGCACAATCCGAACGTTCATGAAAAAGCCCATTCCATAAGAAACGAGTTCGTGATCGCCGTTGCCGGTCACGTGGAAAACCGTCCCGAAGGCATGGCCAATCCGAATCTCGTCACCGGGGAAATCGAGATCCTGGTCGATGAACTCAAAATATTGAACCGCGCCGCCACGCCCCCCTTCATGATCGAGGATGAAACGGATGCAAGCGAGAATATCCGGCTCAAAAACCGGCACATCGATCTTCGAAGGCCGAAGCTGCAGCGCAATATCATCATGCGACACAAGGCGGCCGCGGCAGTGCGCGAATACCTCAACGGGCGGGGCTTTCTGGACATTGAAACACCGTTTCTGACCCGCTCGACCCCTGAGGGGGCCAGGGACTACCTGGTGCCCAGCCGCCTGAATGCGGGCACCTTTTACGCGCTTCCCCAGTCCCCCCAGCTGTTCAAGCAGCTGCTGATGGTTTCCGGTTTTGACCGGTACTACCAGATCGTCCGGTGCTTTCGCGACGAAGACCTGCGCGCTGACCGGCAGCCGGAATTCACGCAGATCGACCTCGAGATGTCCTTTGTGGGGGAAGACGATGTCATGGAAGTGGCGGAGGGGCTCGTTGCCGCGGTTTTCAAAAATGCCGGCATGCCGGAAGTCTCCCTTCCGTTCGAACGAATGACCTATGCCGAGGCCGTGGGCCGCTATGGCCTGGACCGGCCGGATATCCGGTTTGGCCTGGAACTCGGCGATATCAGCGAAATTGTCGTCAATTCCGGGTTTAAGCTCTTTGCCGATGCGGTGAAGAAAGGGGGCGTGGTCAAGGCCATAAACGCCAAGGGGTGCGCCGGTTTCACGAGAAAGGAAATCGACGATTTCACGGAATTCGTGGCCGTGTACCGGGCGCGCGGGCTTGCCTGGATCCGGGTGAAGGATGACGAATGGCAGTCCCCCATTACCAAGTTTTTCACGGAGGAGGAAAAGCGTGCCATCGGCGAACGGCTGGACATGCAGCCCGGTGATCTGGTCTTTTTCGGCGCGGACCAGGCGGTGATCGTGAACGAATCCCTGGGCAACCTGCGCAATCATCTGGGCCGCAAACTGGGGCTCATCGACGACAGCGTGTACCGGTTCGTGTGGGTGACCGATTTCCCGCTTCTTGAATACGATGAAACGGAAAAGCGCTACCAGGCCCTGCACCACCCGTTTACCGCCCCGGCAGAAGCCGACTGCGACAAGCTTGAAACCGATCCGCTGAAGGTTTCTTCCCGCGCGTACGATCTGGTGTTGAACGGATCGGAAATCGGCGGCGGTTCGATCCGTATCCATGACAAGGATCTTCAGGTACGGGTGCTCGAAACCCTGGGCATGGACAAGGAGGAATACGAGGAAAAATTCGGATTCCTGCTTTCCGCCCTTGAATCCGGCGCTCCCCCCCATGGCGGCATCGCCTTCGGCTTTGACCGGCTCATGGCGATCCTGTGCGGCAGCAGTTCCATCCGGGAGGTCATCCCCTTCCCGAAAACCCAGAAAGGGGGGTGTCTGCTCACCTCCGCCCCAGCGGGCGCCGCCCGGACACAGTTGCAGGAGCTCGGGCTCAAGATCACGCGCATTGAGTAAAAATTAATCCCTTGCGCGTGACAATTTTTCTTGACAATTGTATCGCACCCGATTACAAAGACGACCTTGAGCAGGTTCTTTCTGCTTGTTTTTGTTCCCCAGTAGCTCAGTTGGCAGAGTCCCGCTGGTAGCGGGATTAACCACCGGTCAGGTGGTTTGAGTCAACGCTGGAAGTAGGTTGTTGTTTATTGTTCCCCAGTAGCTCAGTTGGCAGAGCAGGTGGCTGTTAACCACCGCGTCCGTGGTTCGAGTCCGCGCTGGGGAGCCAGATAAGATCCGGTTAAGGCCGGTAAATATATATAGCCCTGGAAGATTTGATTTTTTTCAGGGCTTTTTATTTCCGGGGCAAGTGGAGTTGGCAGAGTCCCGCCGGTTGGCGGGATTAACCACCGCGTCCGTGGTTCGAGTCCGCGCTGGGGAGCCAGAGATGATCCGGTTAATACCGGTAACTATATATAGCCCTGGAAGATTTGATTTTTTCAGGGCTTTTTATTTCTTACGCTTATGCCTGAGTATATTGTTTATATTTTGCAAAGCGAAAGCTCCGGGCGATACTATTGCGGCTACACTGGAGACCTTTCCCAGCGTGTAAGATCACATAATGATTCAGGATATACATCAACCCGAACGACCAAGGTGTTTGAAGGACCCTGGCAGGTCATTTGGACATTTCCTTTTGAAAGTCGTTCGGAAGCGATGCGCTTGGAAAAACGAATCAAAAAGCGTGGAATAGGTCGTTATCTTTCGGAGCTTGAGTTGGCAGAGTAGTCCCGCCATTGGCGGGATTAACCACCGCGTCCGTGGTTCGAGTCCGCGCTGGGGAGCCAGAATTCTATCCGCTGAATTCAGCGGTTCGCATGTGATGCAGGACCCTGTGGGGTTATCCCCACGGGGTCTTGTCGTTTCTGAAGCAACCTTGCCCCGTTTCCGCCGCCTCCCATATCCTTTGATTATTCAAAAAACAATTGACATGTAGTGTAAAATACATATTTATGAGTGACAATGGATGATTTTGCATGGACAATTGCGTTTGATTCCGTTGGAAAATCCAGAGGTAGGTGTTTGGAGTCAAAATGAAGAATAGAACCAGGGGGCAATTGGAGGCTGAAATCTGTGAAGCCGTTATTCGGTTCGAAAAAGAGTTTATGGGTCGAGGCCCTTTGGAAACCAAAGCCTATATCATTGAAGACATGGTATTGGTAAGGCTCCGAAATGTTCTCACGCAGGCTGAATTAAAACTGGCCGGTGTGCCGGATGATAAGAAGGGACGGGAACTCGTCAAGCGCATTCGAATTGCGCTGATGGAGCAGGGTCGGCCCCTGCTTGAAGAGGCGGTCGAAAAAATCACGGGCGTGAAAGTGAAGAGTCTGCATACGGATATAAGTACAGTTACGGGCGAAAGAGTGATCCTTTTTTCTCTGGTCGCATCTCCCCTAATAGATAAAAAATAATAATCATCTGATATTATAATTGTTTTTCATAGACAGGGAGCGATTCATAAATTTGGTTGACAAATTTGGTTGACAAATCCGGAAGTTGTGATTTACAAATATCTCAAATCTGCTGAAGCAAAGGTGCATGAACATAGCAACGTTGCTTCGGGGGATTAAGATTCGGAAAAAATAGTGCCTTAGCGTTAGAACGATCTCTTCAATGCGGTTGAAGGGCGCGTGACAAATAGAAGGCCGTTGTTCGTTTGCAGAAAAAAACGAGCAACGGCCTTTTTTTATGCAGACGAACGGCCGTTTGCTCTCCAATTGCAAAAAGATGCCGACGCAAAAACAGCGGTAGAATATAAAGAGGCCTTAAACGGGCTGACCAAGGCGGATTGAAACCAACCGCAACAAGGAGGTGAAAGATGCTTTATCGGAATCATGCCGGCGACAAGCCACAGGTGGACGCCAGCGCTACCATTCATCCATCGGCCGTAGTAATCGGCAACGTGCACATCGGCCAGAAGGTCTTTGTGGGCCCCAATGCCGTCATTCGCGCTGACGAACCCTGCTCCGAAGGAAAAGTCGAGGCCATCGTCATCGAGGCGGAGGCGAATATCCAGGACGGCGTCATCATTCATGCCCTGGGAGGATCTCCGGTTCGAATCGGAAAGGGC
>JAWOAV010000182.1:0-27134 GCA_046498365.1 Desulfosalsimonadaceae bacterium | reverse complement strand
GTGAATTATTTGGCCATACTAAGGGAGCCTTTACCGGGGCAGCAGCTAAAAGATTAGGTAAATTTGAATTAGCGCAAGGAGGTACATTCTTTTTAGATGAGATTGGAAATTTATCAGTTAATATTCAAGCGAAGTTGCTTAGAGCGCTTCAGGAAAGGGAAATCATTCCTATTGGAGATAATTATCCGGTTAAAATTGATGTACGAGTGATTATTGCCAGTAATACTAACTTAGAAGAGGGAATAAAAAAGGGGAATTTTAGAGAAGACTTGTATTATCGGATAAATGTTTTTTCGATTCTCCTTCCTACTTTGCAGGAGCGAAAAGAAGACATACCTTTGTTAGCTTTACATTTTTTAAATCAATTTAATCCAATATTTGGAAAGAAAATTAAGGATATCTCGGAAGAATGTATGAAATTACTGGTAGATTATTCCTGGCCAGGCAATATTCGGGAACTTCAAAATGTTATCCAGCAGGCCATTATTATGGCTGAAGATATTATGCTACCAGAGCATTTACCTGATTTTATAGCAGAGAACAAAGTTGATGCCAACTTGATGCCTGCTTCCTTGGCGGGAGAAGGGAAGAATGTTTTTCCCACTGACTTCTCCCTTAAAAATCATATTGACCAGCTTTCCCGGGATGCGGAAAGAAGAATTATTCTGGAAATGTTAAAGAAAGCAAACTGGAATAAGGCTGAAACAGCCAGATTATTAAAGATGAATTACAAGACCTTATATTTAAAGATTAAAGAATTTAACCTCCACGCCCCCAGCCAGTAGTCGTACAATTCATAGTATCCTTACAAATTCAGAACATAATATGGTGATGTGACCCTATGTTTGATAGACCATAGGGGTATGATAACCATAATTTGGAGGAATAAATAAAAATATAATTAGTCAAAAACGAGGGTTGGAAAAAAAGTGTTTTAAGTATAAGTCTTATAAAAAGTGCTTTTGGAGAGATCTAAACGCACTTTTTATTTTAAAAAAGACAAGTTGGCATAATATTTGCTTATATTTATATAATAGATATTAGTGAATATAGAAGTGTAAATATTTATGTAAGTAAAAAGTTAAAAAGAAATCAATATGAATAAAAAAAAGATAATTACTAATTTTCCTATCATCGGAATTGGTGCTTCAGCAGGTGGTCTGGCAGCTTTCGAATCCTTTTTCTCGGCTTTACCCAATGACCTTAATAGCAACATGGCTTTTGTATTGGTACAGCACCTTGCTCCTGACCACAAGAGCATTCTTTCCGAGTTAATCAGGCGTTATACCCGGATGCAAGTTTTCGAAGTTGAAGACGGTATGACGGTACATCCCAATTGCACCTACATTATTCCACCTAACCGGGATATGGCTTTGATGAATGGAGCATTGCAACTGATAGAACCCAATGTACCTCGCGGATTTCGTCTGCCGATCGACTTCTTCTTTCGCTCCCTGGCTCAGGACCAGGGAGAGAAGGCGATCGGTATCGTACTCTCGGGCACCGGCAGTGACGGAACATTAGGTGTGCGAGCAATAAAGGGTGAGGGTGGAATGGTCATGGTGCAGAATCCTGCATCCACAGAGTATGACGGTATGCCACGCAGTGCCATTGCCACCGGCTTGGTGGATTATGAACTGCCACCGGCTGAGATGCCCACCCAGCTTATTACTTATATAAAACATGCCTTTGGCAAACTTTCTCGAACAGATTATCATCCATTATCTAATGATGAGAATGCGCTGAAAAAAATTTTTATTATATTGCGCAATCAGACCGGCCATGATTTTTCCCAATATAAACAAAGCACCATCCACCGACGTATCAAACGGCGAATGGCCGTTCAACAGATCGAAACGATAGAAAAATACCTAAATTACCTGCAGAAGATACCCGTTGAAGTAGATACATTATTCCATGACTTGTTGATCAGTGTAACTAGTTTTTTCCGCGATCCGGAGGTATTTAAGGCAATCGAGGAACAGGTTATACCTAAACTATTTAACAGTAAGCCTGCGGGTGCATTAATACGTGTCTGGGTACCGGGCTGTTCTACTGGCGAAGAAGCTTATTCTCTTGCCATTCTCCTGCAGGAACAACGTGAAACATTAAGGCAGGGCTATAAGGTGCAGATTTTTGCCACTGACGTTGACAGCAATGCTATTATAACATCTCGTGCCGGTGTTTATCCAGCCAGTATTTCTACTGATATCTCACCCGAGAGGCTGGCTCGCTTTTTTTCAGCAGAGTCAGACCGAAGCACTTATCGTATCAACAAAACCATCCGCGACATGCTGATCTTTTCCGAGCAGGATGTGACCAGAGACCCACCTTTTTCCAAAATAGACCTGATCAGCTGCCGCAATCTTCTAATCTATATGAACGGGGAATTGCAAAAGAAGATTATATCACTCTTTTACTATTCACTGAACCCGGGTGGTTTCCTCTTTCTGGGCACTTCGGAGAGTTTAGGTGAATTTAGTCATCTTTTTACCACATTACATCGAAAGTTAAAGATATATCAGCGCAGGGATGATATTCAAAACGCACATCACCTGCTCCCTGGACAGTTTTTGCCCTCAACTGTAGTGACAACCAACAAAAAGAAGGATACCAGCAGAAAACTATCACTACAAGAAATTATCGAAAAGGCATTACTGCAACAGATCAGCCCGGCTGCAGCACTTGTCAACAATTATGGTGATATTCTCTATCTCTACGGCCGAACAGGTCTGTTTCTTGAACCAACCCCGGGAGAGACCCATATCAACAATATCCTAAAGATGGCTCGCGAAGGATTGCGGTATGACTTGAACAAAGTTTTGCATAAAACTACGATAAGTAAAGAGATAGTGCGCAAACCGAACCTGAAGATCAAAACCAACGGCAATTTCATTACAGTTAACTTGACTGTTTGTCCAGTACCTGTGCCCCCCGCCACCAAGCTTGACAAAGGAGCAAGTCTTTTCGCGAAGGCAGAGGAAACATTATATTTAGTTATTTTAGAACAAGTACAACCTTTGGGTAACCAACAAACCCAGAAAGCATCTACCTCAGATACTAATAAAGGGATAAATAAGCTTAATAGCTCAAAAAAGAGCAACCCAAACAGTGATGCTGATGCGTTATTAACTACACTCAAGCAGGAGCTACATGCCAAGGAGGAGTATCTACAGGCAACCAATGAGGAGCTGGAAACCACTAACGAAGAACTAAAATCCTCGAATGAAGAGATGCAGTCGATAAACGAGGAGCTGCAATCGGCCAACGAGGAACTGGAAACTTCTAAGGAGGAACTGCAATCAGTTAATGAGGAACTGGCCACGGTCAATGCTGAGATGCAAACCAAGGCTGATGATCTGTCGCGGGCTAATAATGACATGAACAATCTTCTGGCCGGCACCGGTATCGGTACCATCTTTGTGGATTGCAAACTGCGTATTTTACGATTTACCCCTGCCATCACCCGAATCATCAACCTAATTCAGGGCGATGTGGGGCGGCCTTTGGGACACGTAGTCTCTAATCTGGTGAATTACGACCGTATCGTGGAGGATACCCAGGAAGTGCTGAATAACTTAATCCCCAAAGAGGTGGAGGTACGTACTCAAGAAGATGTATGGTACAAGATGCGCATCATACCCTATCGCACACAAAAAAATGTGATTGAGGGTGCTGTGATTAACTTTTTGGATATTACTATGATGAAAAAATCTGAAAATAGATTTCAACTGGCTGCAATTGTCTATGACTCGTATGATGCCATTATCTTAAGGGATTTAAAAGGTGATATTCTGGCCTGGAATCCATCGGCGGTAAGAATGTATGGCTGGAGTGAAACTGAGGCGCTCACTATGAATATCCGTGATTTGATACCGGATAGTGTCCGCAACAAAGAGTTGGCAGTAGTGCAGAAATTGAGCAAATCCAAAATTTTAAAGCCCTATCGCACACAACGGGTTCATAAGGATGGCCGGATTGTGGAGGTTTGGATAACTGCCACTGCAGTAAGAAATGAAACCGGAGAGATATATGCCATTACTACCACTGAGCGGGCGATAACGGATAAAAAGAATAAGAAAAAGGATGACCTAAGGTCCAAGGGGATAAAATATGACTAAAAAAAAGCTTTCTTTAGAACAACAGGCTGATTTACGCCGGCAGGCAGAACAGATAGTCCAGGGAAAAAAACCGCAGCTGTTAGAAAATCTTGATCTATTGTCACCCGAAAAACAACAGCAGTTGTTCCATGAACTGCAGGTGCATCAGGTCGAACTGGAGATACAGAACGAATCACTGCGCCAGACGCAGGAGAATCTCGAGTCCTCCAAGTTACGGTATTTTAATCTTTACGATCTTGCTCCGGTAGGCTATTTTACTTTAAACGAAGAGGGGCTGATCCTGGAAGCAAATCTCATGGCAAGCAATTTACTGGGTGTGACGACAAATACTTTGACCAACAAGTCATTAACTCACTTTATTTTCCCTGAAGATCAAGATATCTATTATTATCACCGTAAACGATTTTTTAATACCAATACACCGCAGGTGTGTGAGTTGAGATTGGTAAAAAAAGACAACTCCCTGTTCTGGGTACGGCTGGAATCAACCAGAGTACAGGATAGTGAGAATGGAGATAATTTAAGTTATACGGTGATTAGTGATATCACCGAGCGTAAATTGGCGGAAGAAAAACTGGATAAGAACGAAAAAAAATTCAGGACTATTCTGAATATGTCAAGAGAATTCATCCTTTTGACAGATCTAGAAGGAAGAATTCTTGCTGCCAATGAGTCGTTGGCTCAACATTTGGAAACCAACATGGAAACACTGCTGCAGGGTTATATTTATGATTTTCTACCACCTCATGTAGCCCAAAAACGAAAATTACAGTTTGAGCAGGTAATCGAAAGTGGCAAACCTCTTTATTTTGAAGATGGAAGCTTAGAAAAGACTTTTTTAAATTCACTTTACCCAATTTTTGAGTCGGAAGAAAAAATTAGCGGATTGGCACTTATCGGAATGGACATCAGCGAGCGAAAACAAATAGATCTTATCCGTTCTGAAAGAATGGCAATTGCAGGTCAGTTAGCAGCAGGAGTTGCACATGAATTTAATAACCTGCTGAGTATTATAAACAATAGTGCGGAATATGCTAAGGGTATTATAAGGGATGAGAATGAGTTAAAGAAATACCTGGATCTGATTATTAAGAGTGGGAGCAGGGGAGCCCAGGTTGTGAAAAAACTACTAACCTTTACCAAAATAATTAAACTTGAAAAAGATTCAGTTGATTTGAAAGACATAATTGAAGAAGTTATTGAATTGATTAACAAGGATTTGGAGAATAGTTCAATTAAGCTGGTAAGGAATTATTCGGATATTCCAAAAACTTTAATAGATGTTGGTCAGATACAACAGGTTTTTTTAAACCTGATTATCAATGCGAAAAATGCAATGCCTAAAGGTGGGGAGCTGACCATAAAGGTGGAAAAGGAAGAAAAATATATCAAAATACAGTTCCATAATACAGGTGAAATAATAAACAAAGAAGATTTGGATAAATTGTTTTTCCCATTCTTTGTAACAAGTGTGCAGAAAAAAAATGGAATACCGGGAACAGGCTTGGGTTTGGCTGATTCATATGGAATCATAAAAGCACATAAAGGAGCAATAGAGGCGAAAAGTGTAAAAGGTGAAGGAACAACATTTACCATATTATTACCTATTAAGAGAGATAAAAATATAGCGGGAGCTTTACCGAAAACAGCAACAGGGTCAATTAAAAAAGATAGAAGAAAATTAAAATCAGCGAAAGTATTAGTAGTAGATGATGAAGTTGAGACAGGACAATTATTCAAAAAAGTTTTAGATGAAGAGGGTTTTTCTGTAACTGTCACAGAAAGTGGAGAAAATGCCCTTAATTTGTGCAGAAAGATAAAGTTTGATTTGATTTACCTGGATATCAACATACCGAAGATTGACGGAATTTCTTTATTTAAAAAAATAAGAAAAATTTCCCCAAAAACAAAAATAGTATTTTTAACGGGTAAAATTATTGAAATTAAAGTTGCAAGAATGTGTATTGATGAAGGTGCCACAGGTTTTTTGCAAAAACCAATTCCACTTAAAAACCTGGTCAGTTATACTCAAAAAACACTGAATGGATAAATAAATGGTTTTACCATAGGAAGATTAAGAGTAGCTGGATGACAATTTTTCACCTGAAGTCCAAAGTTGGAAGTTATATTGCTTAGAAATGTTATAGCTAAGGCATAAATAAAAAACCGAAAGAAAAAGAGCTATACGAATTCAGTATTTAATACACTAATGCGATTTTATGTCCGATAGACCATAATAGGGTATGATAACCATATTTTTAGGGTGATAAATAAAATATAATTAATAAATAACAAGGGTTAGAAAAAAATATTTTTAGGCTATAAGTCTTACTAAAAGTGCATTTGGAGAGATCTAAATGTACTTTTTATTTTATAAAAGATAAGTTGGCACAATATTTGCTTATTTATTATAGTTAGAACTATATAAGGAGGTAATTATATCCAAGGAAGGAAATACAGAAAAAGAGAGAGGTATCAGACATCTCCTAAAAGCTGGACCTGTCTTAACCTGTAGTTTGGTGTTATGTATTATGTGTCTGACAGTGTCTGTTGACTATTCACTGTCGAAAAATAAAATCAAGGAGGATTTTAAAAATGTCTAGAATATTATTTCCAATTAGAAAAAATATACAAACTTATCTTCTGGTGGCCTTAACATTGCTACTTTGTTTTACCGTGATGGGTACTGCTTATTCCCAGACCACTACTCAGGCTGAAGCAGAAAAAATGAAAAGCATTCAGATAGTTAACCCCCGTCCGCCTTTTGACCTCAAATTATGGTTAGATAAAGACGATAGGGCAACCTATCAGGTCGGGGAGAGAATTGAAATATTTTTCGAGGTTTCCCAGGATTCGTTTGTGCGGATATATGGTTATGACAGTGAAGGCAGAGTTAAAATACTGTTCCCTAACAAGTATTCGCCCCGTGATTTCGTAAGAGCAGGAGAAACCAGATCCATAGAAGCGATCGTTGATGCTGACGCCAGACCAGGCATAGAATATATTCAGGGCTTTGCCGTAACCAGGTCGATAGCTTTCAGCCCAAAAGAAGAAGAGCTGATTACCAAACAAGTTATGCCTGAGGTCAGTTCTGATTATCGAAAATACAGTGAAACGATTAGAGGTATTATAAAAACCATACCGAATACAGCCTGGACCTCCAGTAATCTATTAAGCTATACGGTAAGACCTATTCCTCCCCCTCCCACCAATTATGGTAGGATTATTGTCCATTCCAAGCCAAACCATGCTGAAGTATACCTGGATAATAATTACATGGGGACAACTCCTATGAATTTAGATAGGATTGACCCGGGACAGCATCGTATCAGGTTTGAGATGCCCGGTTATGAGGATTGGAGCGAGAGGGTCACTGTTTCTCCTTCCCGGACCAGCACCCTTTCGGCGCCCTGGGGTATGCATCGGCTGTAATCGGACTGGGCCTGGCCTACTGCATCGGGAAGTCCATCATCGACACGGCGAGCGAAGATGACAATGCCGGTCATTGAAGCCCTTGCGCCTGCAAGTTGGTACGGTGCAATCTGCATGGGACTGTACTGAAGTCTTTCGATCGCTTCTGACGCATCACCTGCTGCCGCCTTCAATTCAACGCCATGCGCCGCACCGTAGGCACAACCCGGGTGCGGCGCTTTCTTTTGTGCTTCCGTTTACCACAGGTTACCATAAGGACAAACACCATGGATGAAATCGTGATCAGGGGGGGGCGCGCACTGCGCGGCGAAGTTGCTATCAGCGGCGCCAAAAATGCTGCTTTGCCAATGATCGCCGCTACCATCCTGACCGGGGGAGAATTTGTGTTTCGCAATGTTCCGGACCTCAAGGACATTGAGACCATATGCCACCTGCTGGCCGACCTGGGGGCCAAAGCCGAATTTTCCGACAACACGGCCAGAATCGATACAACCGGCCTTAACCGGTATGAAGCATCCTATGACCTGGTCCGCAGAATGCGAGCCTCGGTGCTGGTACTGGGGCCGCTTGTGGCGCGTCTCAAACGGGCACGGGTATCCCTTCCGGGCGGGTGCGCCATAGGTGCCCGCCCCATTAACATGCACCTCGAGGGGCTTGAGAAGCTGGGGGCGGCCATCACGCTCGAGCACGGTTATGTCGAGGCGTCTGCGGACAAACTAAAGGGAGGGGAAATCTTTTTTGATGTACCGACCGTAACCGGAACCGAAAACATCATGATGGCGGCGGTGCTGGCCGAGGGGACGACCATTATCCGCAACGCCGCAAGGGAACCGGAAATAACGGCCCTCGCCGGTATGTTGAACAGCATGGGCGCCGATGTCCGTGATGCCGGGACAACCGTCATCACGATCAACGGAGTGAGGGCCCTGCGGCCGGTTACGGCGGAAATCATCGGGGACAGGATAGAGGCCGGCACGTACATGGTCGCCGCGGCCCTCACCGGCGGCAGAATCCGCCTGACAGGGGCCGATCCGTCTTACCTGAAACCCGTCATTCACAAGCTGCGGGAATCCGGTGCAGCCATCGACACCGGCGACGGGGGCATTACGGTGGAAGGCGGCGGCCCCATCAAGAGCGTCGATGTCAAGACGCTTCCCTACCCCGGCTTCCCAACCGATATGCAGGCCCAGTTCATGGTGCTCATGTCCGTTGCCGGGGGGTTGAGCGTCATTTCCGAATCCATCTTTGAAAACCGTTTCATACACGTCAGCGAACTGCTGCGCATGGGGGCCGATATCACCATATCCGGAAGCCATGCCCTGGTAAAGGGGGTTGCAAACCTCTCGGGCGCCCCGGTGATGGCCACCGATCTGAGGGCCAGCGCGTCATTGGTCCTTGCAGGCCTTGTGGCGGAAAAAACCACCCGCATATCCCGCATATACCACCTGGACCGGGGATATGAAGCCATTGAAAAAAAATTCGCGCAGCTGGGCGCCGCGATCGAACGCGTGCCGGCGGAGTAACTTGCCGCCTGCCTTTGCAATTCCCGCCGCTTTCCTGGAACGGACAACCGCAACCATACAGCTGCCATGACATCTGACGCCCCATACGATCAAAGAAGCGCTGCCGCTATAAAAACAGCCGGACGCTGCTACCACCGCCCTGTCATTCCCCTGCTCTTCTCCCTGATTGCGGGCATTATCGCCGGCCGCCACATCCCCATCTCCTGGTTCCCGCCGGCTGCCTTCCTGCTCGTTTTCATGGCCATGGGATGGCTGATCTTCTCGGTCATCAGAAAAAGGCCGCTGGCCTGCGCCCCGATCCTACTGTTTTTCATTCTGGGCTGGCTTGCCATATCCTCTTTTGTCCCCCCCGCATTCCCGCCCGAATCCGTTTTGCCCTTTATGGACGGAACGCCCCGTAAAATTTCGGGCACCGTGGTTCAACCGCCGGTTCATATGGGATTCAGAACCCGGTGCGTCCTGACGGATATGGAAGTGCATACCGGCGGGGATTCACCGCAGCGCAAAGCGCTTCCCGGGAACATACAGCTCACCGTGTACGGCGACGCGCCCGATATTTTACCGGGCGCCCGCATCACAATTTTCAGGCCGATCCGGCCGGTTCGCAACTTTGCCAACCCGGGCGGATTTGATTACAGGCAGTACATGGCCTACCGGAATACCTGGGGAACCGCCTGGGACAGCGGGAAGCGCATCGAACTGGCGCCGCACGAAAAGGGAAAACCCTTTTTACCTGCGGTTTCGAACGTGCGCATGGCAATCGACCAGGGCATTGCCTCCGTCAATGACGAAGACACCCGTGCAGTGCTTTCCGCCTTGATCATCGGCAAAAAAGACCGCATATCCCCAGGGCTTCGGGCGTCTTTCAACCGGGCCGGTGTCAGCCACCTTCTGGCCATCTCCGGGCTCCACGTGGGGATCGTGGCCACAGTATCCTTTTTTCTTATTTCCGTTGCCCTCTCCCGCAGCACCTTCCTGCTGAAGCGGGGCATAATGAAAAAAACCGCTGCGCTTCTGTCCATGCTTTTCGTGCTTGCATACGGGATGATTGCCGGCATGTCGCCGTCGACCCAGCGGGCCGTGATCATGATCTGCATCTTTCTTGCAGCCTACGTGTTCGACCGGCAATACAACCGCGCAAACACGGTCGCAGCTGCGGCCCTTGGCATCCTGGCCGTTTCTCCGCAGTCTCTTTTCGATATTTCCTTCCAGTTGTCCTTTGCCGCCGTTGCCGCCATTTTAATGGGTCTTTACTGGATGCCGGTTTTCCCCGAAACCGTTGATGAACCTTTCCGGAAACGGCTGCTGCGGATCGTTACCGGGTTTATGTGGGTGTCGATACTGGCCATCATCGGGACCACCCCCCTTCTGGCCTATTATTTCAACCAGGCAACCCTCCTTGGCATCATCGCAAATCTTCTTCTCATTCCATTGATCGGGTTTATCGTGGTCCCCCTGGGGCTGACATCGGCCCTCCTGTATTTTCTTTTCAAGCCCGCTGGCCTTTTCGGATTTTCCATCGCCGAGCGCCTGCTACAGCTATCGCTTTTTATCGTAAACCGGATCGCGGATCTGCCATACGGCTCCTTTACAACTGTAACGCCTTCGATCCTTGAACTGGTTTGCATCTATATCCTTTTGATCAGCGTGCCCTTGTTGCTTATCATCCGGAAAAAAGGGAGGAACGGAAAACCCCCGTATACCAGCACCGGAATGCACGCACAAAACGAGGAGAACCCGATTCTAAGTTACCGGCGAACGATCGCAGCGACTGCCGCGATCGCAGTAGCCGTCCTCACAATGGATGCCGCCTACTGGGTCCACCGCCGGTTTTTCAACTCCGAGCTGACCGTTACCTACCTGGATGTGGGGCAGGGAAACGCCGCGTTCATCGAAATACCGGGTGGAGAGACCTTGCTTATTGACGGCGGCGGATTCGGTGACAATGCCTCCTTCGACGTCGGGGCGATGATTGTCGCCCCCTTTCTCTGGAGAAACAAAGTCCGAAGCATCGATACGGTCATTCTATCCCACCCCCATTCGGACCACCTGAACGGCCTGCTCTACATCCTGGACAATTTCGACATCGGAAAGGTGATCAGTACCCACTACCCGGCTGATTCGGCCAATTACAGCCGGTTTCTTGAGCGGATTCAACATAGGGGAATCGATCATCCCGCTTTTTCGGACATACCCGATGAAAGCATTGCCGAGGGTGCAGATGTGCACATTTTTTATCCGCCAAGGGCGCAGCCGGGCGACCAAGCCCCGGCCAACCTGAACAACGGGTCCGTGGTCGCAAGACTGTCGTTTAACGGCACCTCATTTCTTTTCCCCGGTGACGTGGAATCAACGGCAGAGGCAGAAATTGTAAAGCTTGCGGGCGAACGGCTGCGTTCGACATTCATGCTCTCTCCGCACCATGGCAGCAGCACGTCATCATCGGCAAAGTTTCTGGATGCCGTAGATCCGGAGGTCATTGTTGTCAGTGCAAGAAAGGACCGCTTCGGGTTTCCGTCAGACGACGTGCTGGAACGCTATACCCAAAGGGGATGCATAATATACCAAACAGAAACACACGGCGCGGTCAAGGTAATTGTAACGGATGATCTTGTGGAGGTGATACCGACGACATTGAAGGCGGGGAAAACCGATTGACAGGACTTCATGTCCTCGTACGGGCACGGCGCGCCGTGCCCGTACGAGAAAAATCCCGGTACTATTCCGTCTCTGCTGCGGTCGTTTTGGCAGCGGGTTTGTCTTTTTTGGTCTTTTTTTCTTTTTTGTCTTTCTCGGCGGTTTCGGTTGCCGGGGGCTCGCCTGTCAGTTCAATAACAGATATGGGTGCGGCATCCCCCGCACGAAAGCCAAGCTTGACAATGCGTGTATAGCCGCCGGAAACATCGGCAAACCGAATCGGGGCCTGTTCAAAAAGCTTATGGACGACGTCTTTTTCACGAATAATGGCCAAGGCCTGCCTTCTGGCATGCAAATCCCCTCGCTTGGCAAGGGTAACCAGGTGATCGGCCCAGCTGCGAAGCGCCTTGGCTTTCACATCGGTCGTTTTTATCCGGTCATGCTTGAATAGGGACGTTACCATATTTCTAAACATCGCTTTGCGATGGCTGCTTGTGCGGTTGAGTTTGACCCCGCTCTTTCTGTGACGCATGATTAATTATCTCCCTGTTCCTGGTCCTCTTCCGGCGGAACAAACCCCTCGAGCTTCATTCCGAGTGAAAGGCCCATTTCCGATAACAGTTCCTTGATTTCATTTAATGATTTTCTACCAAAGTTCTTGGTTTTGAGCATTTCCGCTTCTGTACGCTGAACCAGTTGATAGATTTTATGAATATCCGCATTTCTCAGGCAATTTGCACTGCGCACGGACAGTTCGAGTTCATCCACATCCAGGTAGAGGTTTTCATTAAACTTCTGCTTGGATTCATCCTCATCCGGTTCATGGGGTATAGGCTCTTCATCCTCGTCGAAATTGATGAATGCATTCATCTGCTCCTTGAGGATCTTGGCGGCATAGGCAACGGCGTTTTCGGGTTTCACGGACCCGTCCGTCCATACCTCCATCGTCAATTTGTCATAATCGGTTTTCTGCCCCACGCGGGCGTTTCCGACCAGGTAGCTTACCTTCTGAATCGGTGAAAAAACCGAATCGATGGCCAGGGTGCCGATGGGCGCTTCCGGGTCCTTATTGGCCTCCGAAAGATTATACCCTTTCCCGGCAGCCACCGTCATGGTCATGACAAGCTCAACATCCGCGGTAATCGTCGCGATATGCAGGTCGGGGTTCAGCACATCTACGCGGCCGTCCGGGCTCACGATACTGGCGGCGGTGACGTTCCCCTCGCCTTTCGTCCGGATTTCAACGGTTTTCGGCTCTGCATCATCCATCTTGAGGCGGACTTTTTTCAAATTCAGAATGATTTCGGACACATCTTCAAGAACACCGTCAACGGTACTGTATTCATGCATCACGTCGTTGATTTTGACCGACGTGATGGCAACCCCGTAAAGCGAGGAAAGGATAATGCGGCGAAGCGAATTGCCGATGGTTATTCCGAACCCACGTTCCAGCGGTTCCCACACAAATTTGCCGTAGGTTGCCGTCTGGCTGTCGATCTGAACCTTGCCGGGAACGATGATTTCCCGCCAGTTCATGTATGTCAATTCATTCAAGGACATTATAATCTCCTTAATGGTTTTAATCTCGATCCGAACAAACTACATTTCCGGATGCCCCAGGAGATCCAGGAGAAACTGAAAATTTCAATTTCTTCGACAACCAGCGTGTTTACTTGGAGTAAAACTCAACAATCTGGTTTTCCTGTATCGGCATCGTAATGTCTTCACGAACCGGCATTGCCTTGACAGTTCCCTTCAGATTGTCCTTATCAAGTTCCAGCCACTGCGGCATACCACGACGAACAACAGCTTCAACGGCATCGGTGATTGCCTGAACATTTTTGCTCTTTTCACGGATTTCAATGACATCACCGACTTTAATCTGATAGGATGGGATATTGACTTTTTTCCCGTTTACGAGAAAATGGTTGTGCTTTACCAGCTGCCTTGACTGTACGCGGGAGTTGGCAAATCCAAGCCTGTAAACGACGTTGTCAAGACGCCTTTCAAGCATGACAAGAAGCGTTACACCGGTTACGCCCTTACCGGCATCAGCCCTGTGAAAAAACAACCTGAACTGCTTTTCGCCAAGACCATACATGCGCTTTACTTTCTGCTTTTCACGCAGCTGCAGCCCGTAGTCGGACGTTTTTCCGGCACGGCGCTGTCCGTGCTGCCCCGGCGGATAAGTACGCCTGTCAATGGCGCATTTGTCCGAATAGCAGCGATCCCCTTTAAGATATAATTTCAAATTTTCCCGCCGGCAGAGCCGGCAGACAGAACCACGATATCGCGACACGTATCCTCCCTCGTAATCTCAAATTTGTACTTTTCGGCTTACACTCTGCGTCTCTTGGGTGGTTTGCAGCCGTTGTGAGGCACCGGTGTGACATCCTTGATCATTGTAACGGTAAGCCCGGCTGCCTGCAAAGATTTTACCGCGGATTCACGCCCGGGTCCCGGACCCTTCACATATACTTCCACATTCTTCAGGCCGTGCTCTTTCGCCTTTTTGGCGGCATCCTCGGAAGCGAGTTGTGCGGCAAACGGCGTACTTTTGCGAGACCCTTTGAAGCCATTCATCCCGGCGGTGGACCAGGCCACCACGTTCCCCATGGGATCGGTAATAGTGACAATCGTATTGTTAAACGAGGACTGAATATGAACGACGCCGTTTAATATATTTTTTTTGACCTTTTTCTTGGTACGGACTGCTTTTCTTTTTGCCATCGGTTTCGCCTTTATTTAAATTGCGTTACTTTTTCTTAGCGCCGCCTTTCTTTTTGACAGCAGTACGTCTCGGGCCTTTTCGGGTACGGGCGTTCGTACTTGTCCGCTGCCCGTGAACCGGCAGGCCCCTGCGGTGACGCAGACCGCGGTAGCATCCAAGATCCATTAACCGTTTGATGTTCATGGACAATTCCGTGCGCAGCTCGCCTTCCACCTTGTACTCGTTGTCGATGGCCTTGCGGATTTCATTGATTTCCGTTTCAGACAAATCATCTGTCCGGGTGGTTTCCTCTATGCCCAACCTGGACAATATCTGCCGGGAGGTGGAGCGACCTATTCCGTAGATATAAGTCAGTCCTATGACGATATGCTTGCCCCTGGGTAAATCAACTCCTGAAATTCTTGCCAATGGTCATGCCTCCTTGTTAGCCCTGCCGCTGTTTATGGCGTTTATTAATGCAAATCACCCGGACCGTTCCCCTGCGCTTGATGATTTTGCAGTTGCGGCAAATTTTCTTGACGGACGCTCTTACTTTCATCTCAACTCCCTTTTATCTGATAGGACATCAGCTCTACCTGCATGGCACACGTAACAGATATTTATTTAGACCGGTAAGTGATCCGACCGCGCGTCAGGTCATACGGGGACAATTCAACAGTAACGGAATCACCGGGAAGAATCTTGATAAAATGCATCCGCATTTTTCCCGAAAGATGTGCCAGTATCTGATGCTTGTTTTCCAGTTCAACCTTGAACATTGCATTCGGCAGGGTTTCCAGAACCTTGCCTTGAACCTTGATCGGCTCCTCCTTGGTCATTCAAATCTCCCTGTAGGAATTCACAAAAACGGTTTCTATTTCTTACGCTTTCCCGGTGCGGAAGTCAAAAACCCTTCATAATTGCGCGTAATCAAATGCGACTGTATCTGCTGAACCGTGTGAATGGCCACCCCGACGACGATCAGAAGCGCAGTGCCGCCGAAATAAAACGGAACGTTGAACTTGGTCATCAGTATGGACGGCAGCACGCACACCGCGGAAATATACATTGCCCCGGCGAGCGTAATACGGGTGAGCACCTTGTCAATATAATCGGCGGTGCGTTTGCCCGGACGTATGCCGGGGATGTAACCGCCATGCTTTTTCATGTTTTCCGCAACATCCGACGGGTTGAAAACAATCGCCGTGTAAAAGAAGCAGAAGAAAACGATAAAAGCGACAAACAGCGCCTCGTATATAAACGCCCCGGGGCGCAGCGCCGCTGAAACGTACTGCATGATCGGCACATCTGCGTAAAAACCGGCGATTGTCGCCGGAAACATGATCAAAGACGAGGCGAATATCGCCGGAATAACCCCTGCAGTGTTGATCTTCAAGGGAAGGTGCGTGCTCTGCCCGCCGTACATGCGCCGGCCGACCACGCGCTTGGCATATTGCACCGGAATCCGCCGCTGCGCCTGCTCCATGAAAATAATAAACGCCACCACCGAAATCATGAATATCACCAAAAGGATGATGCCGAAAATGGCCATTTCCCCGGCGCTGATCATCCGGATGGTGTTGCCGACGGCCGCCGGCAGTCGTGCGATGATTCCGGCAAAAATAATCAGTGAAATCCCGTTGCCGATGCCGTATTCGGTAATCTGCTCGCCAAGCCACATAATAAATGACGTACCGGCAGTCAGCGTGATCATGGTCATGAGCCGGAAAGCCCAGCCCGGATCATTGACAATCGCAACGCCTTCCGGGGAACTCATGCTTTCAAGGCCGACCGCGATACCGAATCCCTGTATGAGGCTGAGGAGAATCGTTCCGTAGCGCGTGTACTGGGTGATCTTCTTTCTTCCCTGCTCGCCTTCCTTGGAAAGCCTTTCCAGGTGCGGAATAACCACCTTCAGAAGCTGCAGGATAATCGACGCGCTGATATACGGCATAATCCCCAGGGCGAAAACGGAAAGACGCTCCAGGGCGCCGCCGGAAAACATGTCAAAAATTCCGAAGATCGTATCCTGGTGCATGGCAAAAAATGCGGAGAGAGAATCTCCGTCGATACCCGGCGTTGGGATATGCACGCCGATCCGGTACACGGCAAGCAGTGCCAGGGTAATCAATATCCGCCGCTTGAGCTCTGGTATCTTTAGAATGTTCTGAACGCCGGCGCCTGAAACTGCCATATTATACAACCTCTACCTTGCCACCGGCGCCTTCGATTTTGCTTTGCGCCGATTTGCTTACCGCATCGAGTTTGACATGAAGGGAAACGTTGATTTCCCCCTGCCCCAGAAGTTTTACCGGTTTGCGGGTACTTTTCACCATACCGGCGGACACCAGGACTTCAGCGTCCACTATTGTCCCGCTTTCAAAGCGGTTGAAATCCTTGAGGTTGACAATGCTGTATTCTTTTTTGAATATATTGGTAAACCCTCGTTTCGGAAGACGCCGCTGCAACGGCATCTGGCCGCCCTCGTATCCCGGACGGACACCGCCACCGGAGCGGCTGTTCTGCCCCTTGGTCCCCCTGCCGGCTGTTTTTCCCAGTCCGGAACCGACACCCCGGCCCACACGTTTGCGGGACGACCTGGAGCCTTTTTCCGGCGCAAGATCATGCAGTCTCATATCGATTCCTCCACGCGAACAAGGTGGGATACTTTGTTGGCCATTCCGCGAATAGCCGGCGTATCTTGCAGTTCAACCGTTTTATGCATCCTGGTAAGACCCATGCCCCGTAAAACCTTCCGGTGTTTTTCCGGCCGGCCGACCATGCTTCTCACAAGGGTAATTTTTAATCGGGAAGCCATTATACCTGTTCCTTCACTTGAATTTCTGCCTATGCGTTTTCAATCGTGATGCCGCGCTTCGCCTCGACCGTGCTTTTGCTCTGCAGCTGCTCAAGTCCCCGTATGGTCGCCTTGACCACGTTGTGGGGGTTGTTGGAGCCGAGGCACTTGGTGAGAATGTTACGGACGCCCACGGCCTCCAGAACGGCGCGAACCGCACCGCCGGCGATAACCCCGGTCCCCTTCCCGGCCGGTTTTAAAAATACCGACCCGGCACCGAATCTCCCGATAATCTGGTAAGGGATGGTTCCGTCGACAAGGGGGACCTCGATCATGGCTTTTTTGGCTTTTTCAACGCCTTTCCGTATCGCTTCGGGAACCTCATGGGCCTTCCCCAGGCCATACCCGACTTTCCCCTCACCGTCGCCGACAACCACGACTGCACTGAAGGAAAATCTTCGCCCGCCTTTAACGACCTTTGCCACCCTGCTGATATGAACGACCTTGTCAATAAACAAGTTTTCGTCGGTTTCCTTCTTGAACAAAAGATCGCCTCCTTGTTATTTAAAAATCCAATCCGGTTTCACGCGCACCATCGGAAAGGGCCTTCACCCGGCCGTGGTATTTATAGCCATTCCGGTCAAAGACCACCGATGAAATCCCTTTTTCCAGCGCCCGTTTTGCGACCAGTTTTCCAATCTCGTCAGCAGCTCCAACCTTGGTTGCCGCCTTTTCCTTCTCCCTGATCTGCTTTTCCACCGTAGAAGCGGATATGAGCGTTTGACCCGCAGTATCGTCAATGATCTGCGCATATATGTGCTTTGCGCTTCGGAAAACAGTCAGGCGCGGACGCTGTTGGGTTCCGGACACCTTGGTGCGTATCCGATTTTTCCTTTTAAGCCGCATGGCTTTTTTTGTATCCATGGCTGCCATGATTCAAGACCCCTGATATAATGATAACGAATATATGAACATTGCGAACCGTACCCTTTATTTACCGGTTTTCCCGGCCTTACGGACGATATATTCCTCTTGGTACTTGACGCCTTTCCCCTTATACGGTTCAGGCGGACGGAACTTCCGAATGGAGGAAGCCGCAAAGCCCAGCTTTTCTTTGTCAATGCCGGACAATCGGATCGTATTTTTTTCCACCTGCGCGGAGATACCCTCGGGCAGATCAAAGCGGATCGGATGGGAGTATCCGAGGTTCAGCTCGATACTGTTTCCCTGTACTTCCGCGCGATACCCGATCCCGTTGATTTCAAGAACCCTTTCGAACCCCTGGCTCACGCCGGTGACCATGTTTGCTACCAACGCACGGGCCGTTCCCCATTGGGCCTTGGTCTTTTTGTCGTTGCGCCTGACGGACAACAGGATCTGGTCATCTTCTATGTTCAGGTCAACGTCCGGATGGATTTTCCGGCTGAGCTGCCCCTTGGGACCTTTCACCGTGAGCACCCTGTCGGCAAATGTGAATTCGGTCTTTTCCGGTTTTGAAATCGGTTTTTTCCCCACGCGAGACATTTTATCAACTCCTTGCTTGCTACCAGATATTACAAAGGATTTCGCCGCCGATATTTTCTTTTCTGGACTGAGTGTCGGTCAGCAGGCCCTTTGATGTGGACAAAACGGAAATGCCAAGCCCGTTCAAAACCGGTTTGATTTCCTTGCTGTTTACGTAGACGCGACGCCCCGGCTTGCTGGCCCGTTCAATCCCGTAAATAACATGCTTGTCTTGTTTGTCATACTTCAGGTAAATTCGCAGTATACCCTGCTTGTTGTCCTTGATGAACTTGTAGTTCTTTATGTAGCCTTCATTTTTCATCACGGCCGCCAGTGACGCTTTCAACTTGGAACCGGGGATGTCCACGCTTTTATGCTTGGCGTTTCCGGCGTTGCGAATGCGGGTCAACATATCCGCCAGTGGATCGGTTATGGTCATGATCTTGCTCCCATATATTCATGAAAATGGTATGACTGTAAGTTTATGATTCCAACGGGCCTTGCCCGTCACGACGCAAAGCAGGGTGATTCCTGCGGGGCTGCCGGATTTACCAGCTCGATTTTTTAACCCCCGGAAGCAATCCTTCTGACGCCATATTCCGGAAACATATCCGGCATATGCCAAACTGTCGCAAATAACCCCTGGCCCTGCCGCATATGGGGCAGCGGTTGTATCGCCTGACATCGAATTTCGGTTTCTTTTCTGCCTTAACCTGAAGCGCTTTTTTTGCCAAACTTTCCTCCTTGTCGCTGGAAAACGGACAAATACTTTTCGGGATTAATTGCGGAAGGGCATGCCGAGCAACTTCAGAAGCTCCTTGCCCTCGGCATTGTTTTTTGCCGTTGTAACGATGGTAATGTTCATCCCCTTTATGGCGTCGACCTTGTCGTAGTCGATTTCCGGAAAAATGATCTGTTCCTTAATGCCAAGGGTATAATTGCCGAAGCCGTCAAAGGCTTTTCCGGAAATCCCGCGAAAGTCTCGAACACGCGGCAGTGCGATATTGATGAGTTTTTCCAGGAAATCCCACATACGCCGCCGCCGCAGGGTCACCATGCATCCAATGGGCATCCCCTCGCGGAGCTTGAAGGCGGCAATGGATTTTTTGGCACGGGTAACAACGGGCGCCTGGCCGGTGATCAATTTCAACTCCGCCTGGGCGGAATCAAGTACCTTTATATTCTGAATCGCCTCGCCGAGCCCCATGTTCACGACGATTTTATCAATCTTGGGAATCTCGTGAATGTTCTTCAACGCAAAGGTCTCCTGCAACTTGGATGCGACCTCGTTTTCATAGTACGTTTTCAACGACATGACTCCTTACCCTCCGGTAATATCCCCTACTTGGAATCTATATTTTCATTGCATTTGGCGCAGATGCGGACCTTTTCCCCGTTTTCCTGCACTTTCATCTTGATACGGGCCGGTTTCACGCAACTGCTGCATACGACCATGACATTGGACCAATGAATCAGGCCTTCCCCCTCGATAATGCCACCCTGGGGATTTTTAGCGCTGGGCTTGACATGCCGTTTGATCATGTTGGCCTTTTCCACGAGCAGCCGATTTTTTTTCTTGTCGACACGGATCACCTTGCCGATTTTTCCCTTGTCTTTTCCGGCAATGATCTTGACCTTGTCTTCTTTTTTAATGCGAATGCGTTCCTGTTTTTGCATGACCCGCCAATCCTTGTAAGTACAAATATTTGTCGATAACTACAGCACTTCGGGTGCCAGGGAGATGATTTTCATAAACCGGCTGGCCCGGAGTTCTCTGGCCACAGGCCCGAAAATACGGGTTCCGATGGGCTCCCTGTGGGCATTGATCAGCACGGCTGAATTATCGTCAAACCGGATATAGGAACCATCCGGACGCCGGATTTCCTTTTTGGTCCGGACAACAACCGCCTTGAGAATATCGCCTTTTTTCACCTTGGAGTTGGGTATCGCTTCCTTTACGGAAACCACGATAACATCCCCGATACTGGCATAACGCCGCCGGGACCCGCCCAGGACCTTGATGCAGTACACCTCTTTTGCGCCCGAATTGTCAGCGACTGACAACCTCGTTTCCGATTGAATCATTTCACTATCCCCTGTATCATGAAACCGCTTTTTCAATAATGCGGCTTATCCGCCATCGTTTTGTCTTGCTCAAGGGCCTTGATTCGGAAATCAAAACGCGATCGCCGACGCCGCATTCATTTCTTTCGTCATGGGCTGCAAACCGGGCCCGCCGCCGGATGTATTTGCGGTAAACAGAATGCTTGACAAGCCTTTCCACCTGTACCGTCGCGGTTTTGTCCATTTTATTGCTCAAAACCGTTCCCACAAGCTGCCTTTTCATACCACGTATATTTTTCATATCCATCCGTCTTTACTCTTTAGTAGTCTTCCTGGTGTTTAATTCGTTTTTTCCCGTTGAATCGTTTTCACCCGCGCGATCTCCCGCCGGATCTGCGAAAGCCTGCTGGTATTTTCCAGTTGGCCTGTTTTTTGCTGAAAACGCAGGTTAAAATGAGATTCCACCAACTCTGCAAGTTTGCTGCTGAGTTCATTGCCGGTAAGATTGCGGAGTTCTTTTGCCTTCATCAGAATTGGCTCCTTTCCACGATCTTGGTTTTCACCGATAGCTTGTGCGAAGCCAGGCGAAGCGCCTCAAAAGCGAGCTCTTTGGGGACCCCTTCCATCTCGTAGAGGATTCGACCAGGTTTGATGATGGCCACCCACCCTTCAGGCGAGCCTTTCCCCTTGCCCATACGTACTTCCGCCGGCTTTTTGGTGTACGGCTTGGCCGGAAATATGCGGATCCACATTTTCCCGCCACGCTTGACCTTTCGTGTCATTGCAATACGGGCCGCCTCGATCTGGCGGGATGTAATGCTGCCGCATTCAACCGCCTGGAGGCCGAAATCGCCGAAATTCAACGTGGACCCGCGATAGGCCTTCCCTCGCATCCGGCCTTTCTGCTGCTTTCTATATTTTACCTTCTTGGGACTCAGCATGATTTACTCCTGTCGGTTACTTCTGATCGGCAGCGGCGGCCGTGGCAGCCAGGCGATCATCCAGTATTTCGCCTTTGAATATATATACCTTTACGCCAATCGTTCCGTAGGTCGTTTTCGCTTCAGCAAGACCGTAGTCGATATCCGCACGAAGCGTATGCAGCGGTATACGCCCTTCCTTGTACCATTCGGTACGCGCCATTTCTGCCCCCCCAAGGCGGCCGGAGCATATGATCTTTACCCCCTGAGCACCGAACCGCATGGCCGAGGAAACGCATCGTTTCATTGCCCGCCGGAAAGCCACGCGGCGTATCAACTGGTTGGCTACGTTTTCCGCAACAAGCTGCGCGTCAAGTTCGGGTTTTCGCACCTCGTGGATGTCGACCATGACAACTTCCGCGGAAACGAATTTTTCGAGCTCTTTTTTCAACGCTTCAATTTCAGAGCCTTTTTTCCCAATAATAATGCCGGGACGGGCTGCGTGAATTTTCAGCTTGATTCTCTTGGAAGACCGTTCAATTTCGATTTTCGCAATTCCCGCGTGATTCAGCTTTTTCTTCAAGAAATTGCGTACCTTATGGTCTTCATAGACGTTTGCCGGATAATCTTTTCCGGCAAACCACCGCGAGCTCCATGTGCGATTGACGCCCAACCGCATGCCTATTGGATTGACTTTCTGACCCAAGCCGCCTACCTCCTTAAAATAGTATGCCCTCTATGCGCTGCCTTCGCCGACGATAACGGTTATATGGCTCGTTCGCTTAAAAATTCGTGTTGATCTTCCCCTGGCTCTCGGCCGGAACCGCTTTGCCGTGGGCCCCTCATCGACGATAACATTTTTTACCACAAGGGAGTCCACATCCACGTTCCCCAGGTTATCGGCGTTGGCGACTGCCGAACGTAAAATTTTTTCCACGATCCTGGCCGACTTCTGCGGCATGAATTTCAGTGTATTGAGCCCGAGCTCAACCGGTTTTCCCTTCACGGCGCCCGTAATCCGGCGCACCTTCTGCGCCGAAATACGCATGTATTTTCCCGATGCCTTGACATCCATATCCGCAATCCTCAATATGGTTTATTTCTTGATTTTCGATTTCTTGTCGCCGGCATGCCCGTAAAAGGTCCGGGTCGGTGAAAACTCACCAAGCTTGTGCCCGACCATATTTTCGGTAACAAATACCGGGATGAACTTTTTACCGTTATAAACCGCAAGAGTCAAACCGACCATCTCAGGAACTATTGTAGACCGTCTGGACCATGTCTTAATCACTTTGGCCGACCGGGTATCCTGGGCGACATTTATTTTCCTGAACAACTTGGGCTCAATGTATGGCCCTTTTTTCAACGACCGCGGCATAATCGCTCCTGTAAAACCATAGCGTTGTAATTGCTGTAAACGTTTTTGTCAATTCTTTTACTTGCGTCTTTTTACGATAAGACGGGAACTCTGCTTGTTGGGCTTGCGGGTACGGTACCCCTTGGCCGGCATGCCCCATGGGGAGCATGGATGCCGCCCTCCGGAAGACCGCCCTTCACCGCCGCCCATGGGATGATCCACCGGATTCATAACAACCCCACGGGTGCGGGGGCGGATGCCCAGATACCGTTTCCGACCGGCTTTCCCCAGGGAGATGTTGGCATGATCCATATTTCCGATCTGACCGATGGTGGCCCGGTTGGCGACCAGTACCATGCGGACTTCGCCGGACGGCAGCTTTACCGTGGCATATTTTCCTTCCTTGGCCATCAACTGGGCAAATCCGCCGGCGCTTTTGACCATCTGGCCGCCTTTTCCCGTTTGAAGCTCTATGTTGTGGATGTGCGTTCCAAGGGGAATTTTGCTGAGCGGGAGGCAGTTGCCCGGTTTGATTTCCGCGTCCGGACCGGACATCAACATGTCCCCGACGGCCACCTTTACCGGTGCCAAAATGTATCGCTTTTCGCCATCGACATAATGAAGAAGGGCGATTCTTGCAGAGCGGTTCGGGTCATACTCGATGGAGGCCACCTTGGCCGGTATGCCGTCTTTGTCCCGCTTGAAATCGATGATCCGGTAAAAGCGCTTGTTGCCGCCGCCCCTGTGCCTTGCGGTCATGCGTCCGTTGGCGTTTCTCCCCCCCGTTTTCTTGATGATCCGGAGAAGGCTCTTTTCAGGAACGGTCCGCGTCACTTCCTCGTATGTGGAATACGTCTGGAAACGCCTTCCGTCTGATGTGGGTTTTACCTTTTTAATAGCCATTTACATCCACTCCACTTATACGCCTTCAAAAAATTTGATCCGATGTCCGGGTACGAGCGTGACAATCGCCTTTTTCCAGTCTTTGCGCTTACCCAGTATGCGACCCCGCCGTTTGATTTTTCCCTTGACGTTCAACGTGCGGACCGACGCCACCTTGACATCGAAAACAGACTCGATGGCTTTTCTGATCTGAACCCGGTTGGCGGTTTTTGCAACCTCGAAGGTCAGCTTGTTGAGCTCTTCCTTCTGGATATTGCCCTTTTCCGTATCGACCGGTCCCAGTATGATTTCATAATCTTTCATGCCGCAAACCTCCCCTCGATTTGCTTGATCGACGGTTCTATCAGCACGAGCGTTTCGTGGTTCAAGATATCGTAGACATTCAGCCCTTCCACCCGCAGCACTTTCACCCCTGGTATATTCCGGGATGACAGCTCCAGGGCTTCATCCTTCGCGTCAATGACAATGAGCGGTTTTTGAAGTGCGAGCCGTTTGATGACCGAAGCGACGGCCTTTGTTTTTATCTGATCCAGCGAGAACCCGTCAAGTACGATGATGGACTGGTTCTGCATTTTGCTGGACAGGGCCATTTTCAGCGCCAGCCTCCTGACCTTTTTCGGCACTTTGAATGCATAGGATCGCGGGTCCGGCCCGAAAACCGACCCTCCGCCGCGAAGCAGCGGGCTCTTAATATTTCCCCGCCGTGCCCTGCCGGTTCCCTTCTGTCGATACAGCTTGCTGGTTGAACCGGCAACATCGGAGCGATGTTTTACCGAAGCCGTTCCGCGGCGCTTTGCGGCCATCTGCATACGGACCACCTCGTGCAAAACGCTTTTCTTAACCGGTACATTAAAGATCTCATCGGACAGATCGACTTCCGAAACCTTGTCACCGTTCGTATTTTTGACCTCGACAACAGCCATTGTATCCCTCTTTATGTCTTGCCGGCAGCACCACCTGTACCGTCAGTATCCCAAAAACCGTTTTGTCAGATTACTTTGCAGCTTTTGGTTTTTTGATTTCAATCGTCGCATTCACCGGGCCCGGAACCGCTCCCTTTACAAGAAGAATGTTTAACTCGGGCCGGATATCGACAACCTCAAGATTTCGCATGGTTTGGCGTACGTTTCCGTAACGGCCGGGCATCTTCTTCCCTTTGATGACTTTTGACGGCCACGCACTGTTCCCGATGGATCCGGGCAGCCGGTAATTGTGGCTGCCGTGTGTCTTGCGGCCAAGATGAAAGCCGTGCCGCTTGGTGACGCCGGAAAAGCCCCGCCCCTTGTTTCTGCCCGAGACATCGATTTTATCCCCAACGGTAAACATGTCGAGGGTAACGGTCTGCCCCAGCTCGAATGCATCGGGGTCATCCACTTTAAATTCCCGGAGAAACGCGTAGCACTTACCGCCGCTTTTTTCGAAATGCCCCTGGACCGGCTTGTTCACGCGGCTCTTCTTCTTCGGCCCGAAACCGAGCTGAAGGGCGTCATAGCCGTCATTGGCCTTTGTTTTTATCTGGGTTACCGTGCAGGGCCCTGCTTCTATCACCGTTACCGGGATATATTCCCCGTTGCTTCCAAAAAGGCTGGTCATTCCCAGTTTTTTGCCTAACATACCTTTGATCATAACGTCACCAAGCCATATCTACAGTTTGATATCCACATCAACACCCGGGGAAAGATCGAGCTTCATAAGCGCATCAACAGTCTGCTGCGTTGGATCCTGTATATCCAGCAGCCTTTTATGGGTACGCACTTCAAACTGCTCCCTGGATTTCTTGTTCACGTGCGGCGAACGAAGAACCGTGTACTTGTTGATGCGGGTGGGAAGCGGGATGGGACCGACCACCTTGGCCCCGGTCTTTCTTGCCGTATCGACAATATCGCTTACCGATTGATCCAGGAGTTGATAGTCGTATGCTCTCAACCGGATTCTAATTTTGGTGTTCGCAATCATAATCGTTCACATACCTATTCCAGGATTTCACTTACAACGCCGGCACCGACTGTCCGGCCACCCTCACGCACGGCGAATCGCAGCTCTTTTTCCATCGCTATCGGCGTGATCAGCTCAACCGTGCCCGTCAAATTGTCCCCGGGCATCACCATCTCCACTCCCTCAGGCAAGGTCATTACTCCCGTCACATCCGTGGTCCGAAAATAAAACTGCGGACGGTACCCCGAAAAAAACGGTGTGTGACGACCACCCTCATCCTTGCTCAATATGTAAACCTCCGCCTTGAAACGCGTATGCGGCGTGATCGACTTGGGCGCCGCTACCACCTGCCCGCGCTCCACCTCGTCACGCTTCGTCCCGCGAAGCAGCAGACCCACGTTGTCACCCGCCTGACCCTCGTCAAGCAACTTCCGGAACATCTCCACTCCCGTGCACACCGTCGAAATCGTCGGGCGCATACCCACGATCTCCACCTTGTCGTTGACATGGATAATGCCCCGCTCCACGCGGCCCGTCACTACCGTACCCCGACCCGATATGGAAAATACATCCTCCACCGGCATCAAAAACGGCTTGTCCACGTCGCGCTCCGGCTGCGGAATGTACGCGTCCACCGCCTCCAAAAGCTCCCAAACACACTTGGCATCCTCGCTGTTCGGATCGTCGCTCTCCAACGCCTTCAACGCACTGCCGCGAATAATCGGTACATTGTCCCCGTCAAACTCATAATTGGACAAAAGCTCCCGAAGCTCAAGCTCCACAAGCTCAATCAGCTCCTCGTCGTCCACCATGTCGCACTTGTTCAAAAAAACCACGATCCGCGGTACGCCCACCTGACGCGCCAAAAGAATATGCTCCCGCGTCTGGGGCATGGGACCGTCATCCGCCCCCACCACCAGTATCGCTCCGTCCATCTGCGCCGCACCCGTGATCATGTTCTTGATGTAGTCCGCGTGACCCGGGCAGTCCACGTGCGCATAATGACGCTTCTCAGACTCGTACTCCACATGCGCCGTCGCAATCGTTATACCACGCGCCTTCTCCTCCGGCGCCTTGTCAATCTTGTCAAACGGGATAAACTCCGCCCAGCCCTTTAAACCGCAATTCTTCGTGATCGCGGCCGTCAACGTCGTCTTGCCATGATCAATGTGACCAATCGTCCCCACGTTTACATGCGGCTTCTTCCGCTCAAACTTCTGCTTTGCCATTTT
>JAWOAV010000180.1:0-13982 GCA_046498365.1 Desulfosalsimonadaceae bacterium | reverse complement strand
CAAATCTTCTTCTGGAGATGGGCATTGCGGACCTGGACGAAGCATACGTCGCAGAAGGCCTTTCCCAAAAGGAGATCACGATTGCCAGAGCCCTCAAGGCGGCCGGTTACCGGACCAAAATGATCGGGAAGTGGCATCTGGGCGACTACGGTAAAAAGGAGTACTACAATCCCCTTAATTACGGGTTTGATGCTTACCTGGGCGTTCCGTACAGCAATGACATGATCCCCTATCCGTTATACCGGGACAGGGAAGAGCTTATTGCCGATCTGAGGGGAGAAGCGCAGGCCAGACTGACCGGTTTGTTTACGGATGAGGCTATCGCCTTTATGGAAGAATCAAAGGGGGAACCCTTTTTCCTTTACCTTGCGCACCCCTTTCCCCACCAACCCCTGCATGCCTCAGAAGATTTTCAACAGGTATCAAAAGGGGGCTTGTACGGAGACGTGGTGGAGGAGCTTGACTGGAATATCGGGCGAATGCTCGATTTTCTGGAAGAGAGCGGACTGGAAGAGGACACCCTCATCGTGCTGACCAGCGACAACGGCCCCTGGTACGAGGGGAGCGCCGGCGGACTCCGGGGGAGAAAAGGCGAGGTTTACAGCGGCGGTTTCCGGGTCCCCTTTATCGCCCGGTATCCCGGAAAAATACCCGGTGGGCTGGTCATGGACACGGCGATTGCCAGCATCGACCTGTTCCCGACCATCTTGTCCCTGGCCGGGGTCGGGATTCCGGAGGACCGGATCATAGACGGAAAGGATATTTTTGACAACCTTACGGGGGCTTCGGCAAAATCGCCCCATGACGCCCTCTATTTTTACCATTATGCGGAATTGCAGGGAATCCTTTCCGGCGGGTTCAAATACGTGGAAAGAATGAATCGCTACACGTGGCCGGTGCCGTTAACTACGGCCTACATCCCCATGGAGGTGTTCAAGGCCAAGATCGCTTTGGGCGATATTTTTCCGCTGCTCTATGATATGGCGCTGGATCCCGGGGAAGCGTATAACGTGATCCAGACGTACCCCGACATTGCAGAAAGGCATGCCCGGATGATGGAGGAATGGGAAGCGCACGTGGCCGAAAATCCGAGGGGTTTTGCCGCTGCGGCGCAAAACAGGGCGGTGGAATAAATGGCTGCACAATTTTCACCGGCCTTTCATATCATGGCAAAGCCCATCGGGCCCGCGTGCAACCTGAACTGCACATACTGCTACTATATTGAAAAGCATGCCCTGTTTGAACACAAAAAGAAAAATTTCCGGATGTCCGGGCAGGTGCTCGAAGAATTCATTAAAAAATATATCACCAGCCAGGATATACCGGAAATTGCCTTTACCTGGCAAGGAGGGGAGCCCACCCTGCTTGGCATCGAATTTTTCGAAAACGTCGTGTCGCTGCAGAAGAAATATGCCGGGGGGAAAACCGTAACCAATGCCATTCAAACCAACGGAACGCTGCTTACCAATGAGTGGTGCGCGTTTTTTGCGGAAAACCGGTTTCTGGTGGGGCTGAGCATTGACGGTCCCGAAGAGATTCATGACAGGTACCGGGTGGACACGTCGGGAAACGGGTCCTTTGAACGGGTCTATACCCGATTGCAACTGCTTCAGAAACATCATGTGGCGGTCAATGCGCTCACGTGCATAACAAGGGAAAGCGCCATGTACCCGCTGGAGATTTACCGGTTTCTGAAGGAGGCGGGGATAGGGTTTATCCAGTTTATTCCGATTGTGGAAAGAGTTGCCGACAAGGCGGCAATTGGCCTTGGATTGAAGCTTGCCGGGCCGCCAGAAGTAGACGAAGAAACTTCATCTGCAGAAACGACGCCCTGGAGTGTCGCACCGGAAGCCTACGGCGATTTTTTAATTCAGGTGTTTGATCAATGGGTGCGAAGCGATGTAGGGACGGTGTTTGTCATGAATTTTGAGGCCTGGCTGGGTGCCTGGATGGGACTGGATGCCGCTACCTGCGTCTATGCAAAGGAATGCGGGCAAAGCCTGGTGATGGAGCACAACGGCGATATTTACGCATGCGACCACTTTGTCTACCCAAAACACCGGCTGGGCAACATCGTAAACGACATGCCCCATGAATTGATCCGCACAAGCAGGCAGGCAGGATTCGGGAGCCGCAAGCACAGCGCGCTTCCCCGGGCCTGCAGGAGTTGCGATGTTTTGTTCGCGTGCAGGGGGGAATGCCCCAAGCACCGATTCTGCAAAACGGAAGAGGGGGAGCCGGGGCTCAATTATCTGTGCAAGGGATATAAAAAGGTTTTTACCCATATAGACAAGTACATGAAAACGATGGCCCTTCTTTTGAACAAGGGGTATCCTGCAGAAAAGGTCATGGATGCCATTAGAGGGCCTATCGCTTTATATCCATACTGATCGTTACAATCTAAAGGAGGCCTCTTGATACGCCACGAATTTATCGCAACGCGCCAGGATTGCCTGCTGCTTGTCATTGATTTTCAGGCAGCCCTGCTGAAAGTCATGCAAAACAGGAAAGAAGTCACCCGCACGGTGAACCAGCTTGCCGGGGCAGCCCAAGTGTTTGATATTCCCATCCTTCTGACTGAGCAGTACCCAAAGGGGCTTGGCCCGACCACCCCCGAGGTGATGGAAAATATCGGCTCCCCCCTGGTTTTTCAAAAGGACCATTTCAGCGCCTGCATGGAGCCGGATTTTCTTCAAACCGTCGATTCCTATGGGCGTGGAAAAATCGTGATCGTCGGCGTGGAAACCCATGTGTGCGTCCTTCAGACAAGCATGGATCTCATCCGGGCGGGCTACCAGGTGCATGTTGCTTCGGATGCGGTGGCATCCAGGACAGCTGAAAACCGGAGTATCGCCTTGGATCTGCTGCGGGATGCGGGGGCGGTAATCACTTCAACCGAGATCGTTATTTTCCAGTGGGCGCTCCGGGCCAATACGGAGGACTTCCGCAGGATACTTCCGATTGTGAAGTAGCGTCCGGCGTACGGCCGCTTTGCCGGTTTCAAAACCGCTGCGGTAATTTTTGCGAAAATCCATCCCTGTTTTATCTTTATAAAAGATAAACAGGGATTTTTTTGTTTTTTTACAAAATTTTCCGGTCCTATTGACCTAAGTCAAGGTTTCCATCTCTTTTTCGGTATAAAACCAGCCATACACATCGACGATTGTTATTTTGCAAATTCCAAAAACCAAAAAAGGAGGCATCTCATGTTTTGTTTTCAGTGTGAACAAACGGCAAAAGGCGAAGGCTGCACCAAGATCGGCGTATGCGGCAAGCAGCCGGATGTGGCAGAACTGCAGGACGTACTTGTATACGCGGTAAAGGGGCTGGCCCAGGTAGCGAACGAAGGACGGAAAGTCGGGGTCAAGGATTCGGCAATCGACCATTTTGCATGCGAAGCCATGTTCGCCACCCTGACGAACGTGGATTTTGACCCGGACCGCTTTGTCGAGCTCATCCATACGGCCGTGGATCACCGGGAAGCGCTCAAGAAAAAAGTGGGTGAAGCAGGCGGCTGGACCGACTACACCACCGGGCCGGCCACGTTTACACCGGCCAAAACCATTGACGAACTTGTAGCCCAGGGGGAAAGTTTCGGCCCTGAGGCGGAAAAAGACAAGGTGGCCCAGGATATTCTCTCCTTGAAAGAGACCCTCACATACGGCATCAAGGGGGTGTGTGCCTATGCGGACCACGCGGCCATCCTGGGCAAAACCGATGATACGATTTTTGATTTCGTCCACGAAGGGTTGGCCGCCACTCTGGACGACAGCCTGGGTATTGATGATTTGCTGGGGCTCGTGCTCAAGTGCGGCGAGATCAACCTCAGAACCATGGAGCTGCTGGATGAAGCCAATACCGGCACTTATGGCAATCCCGTTCCCACCGAAGTTCCCCTGGGCGCCAAACAGGGAAAAGCCCTTCTGGTCTCCGGCCACGACCTCAAAGACCTGGAGCAGATCCTGAAGCAGACCGAAGGCAAGGGGATCAATGTCTATACCCACGGCGAGATGCTCCCCTGCCACGGGTATCCGGAGCTGAAAAAATACCCGCATTTTTACGGTCACTACGGCACCGCGTGGCAGAACCAGAAAAAGGAGTTTGCTGAATTTCCCGGAGCCATCGTCATGACCACCAACTGCATCCAGAAGCCGCAGGATTCCTACCATGACAATATTTTCACCACCGGACTGGTGGGCTGGCCGGGCGTCACGCACATCGCGGACAAGGATTTCACCCCGGCCATTGAAAAAGCGCTTGCCCTGACGGGCTTCGAGGCGGATACCGACAAGGGTACGGTCATGGTGGGCTTCGGTCACAACGCGGTCCTGGGCGTGGCGGACAAGGTCATTGCGGGCGTGAAAAACAAGGATATCCGGCATTTCTTCCTTGTAGCCGGGTGCGACGGCGCCAAGCCGGGGCGCAACTACTATACCGAGTTCGTGGAAAAGGTGCCCGAAGACTGCATCGTCATGACCCTGGCCTGCGGCAAGTTCCGCTTTTTCGACAAGAAACTGGGGGATATCGGCGGCATACCTCGCCTGCTCGATATCGGCCAGTGCAATGACGCCTATTCGGCCATCAAGATCGCATCGGCACTGGCGGATGCCTTTAACGTCGGTGTCAACGACCTGCCATTGTCCATGATTCTTTCCTGGTATGAGCAGAAGGCCGTTGCGATCCTGCTGACCCTGCTGTACCTCGGCATTACGGACATGCGGCTCGGCCCCAGCCTGCCGGCATTTATTTCCCCCAATGTCCTTAACGTGCTGGTGGAAAAGTTCGACATCAAACCCATCAGCACGCCGGATGAGGACCTGAAAGCCATCCTGGGGTAATCCCTTTCGCGTAATAAACGGGGCCGCGGCCCATTTGAACCCGATGCGGGTGTCTTTTTTAAGGGCGCCCGCATTTTTATCGGGTGTAAACGATAAATTCTCCTTGCCGTGCATCCCCCCTTGCCCTATATTTTTCCCTGCAAGCCATCTAAAAAAATCTTTTTTTGAGATGGCTTGCAGGGTTGCCGGGGTCTGTCCGGTGAACCGCCGGCGGGGTTTCCAGCAGGTGAATCCGTTGTCGAAGGGGAGGGCGTATGAGTGATGTCAGTGGGATTGTTGCCGCGCAGCGGGCTTTTTTTCATTCCGGCAGGACCCGGGACGTTGATTTCAGAATCCGGCAGCTTGGTGTCCTGCACCGTGCGCTCAAGGACAATGAAACATTGCTGTTGGATGCGCTGCATGCGGATCTGCGCAAATCGCCCTACGAAGCCTACCTGACCGAGCTCGGCATTGTCCTGGAGGACATCCGGCTGTATCGGAAAAAAACCCGCGGGTGGGCAAAGCCCCGGCGGGTCAAAACCCCGTATTATCACCTGCCGGCGTCGAGCTGGATCTACCCGGAGCCTTACGGGGTTTCCCTGATCATCGCCCCCTGGAACTACCCGTTTCAATTAGCCGTCGCCCCGCTGGTTGCGGCCATATCCGCCGGAAATTGCGCGGTGGTCAAGCCCTCCGAGTTTTCCGTGCACACGGCAGCGGTGCTTGCCGATCTGGCAGCGCGCTATTTCGACCCGGCGTACGTGGCCGTGGTGACCGGCGGGGTTGAAACGAGCAAGGCCCTTTTGGCGGAGCGGTTCGACAAGATTTTTTTCACCGGCAGCCCTACTGTAGGGCGCATCGTCATGAGCGAGGCCGCCCGCCACCTGACCCCTGTCACACTCGAGCTGGGCGGAAAAAGCCCCTGCATCGTCGAGAACGACGCAGACATCGCCTTGAGCGCCAGGCGGATTGTTTCCGGAAAGTTCATCAATGCGGGGCAGACTTGCATCGCGCCGGATTACCTGCTGGTTCACCATTCGGTCCGGGAGCAGCTTGTCGATGAAATCCGCCGCACGATCCGGCGCTTCTTCGGGAAAGACCCTGCCCACAGCCCGGTCTATCCGAGAATTATCAACAGAAATCATCTTGAGCGGCTGACCGGCCTGGTAGATGGGACCACGGTTCTCTTCGGCGGCGAGCATGACCCGGACAACCTGTATTTTTCCCCTACACTGGTTGCGGGGATGGCATTGTCCCACCGGGTCATGCAAGAGGAGATTTTCGGACCGATATTGCCGGTGGTTCCCTACGAAACGCTCGCCGACGTCATCGACATCATCCGTTCCCGGCCCAAGCCGCTGGCCCTCTACCTGTTCACCAGCGATCCCGGGAAGGCAAAAGCGGTTATGAACCGGGTCTCTTTCGGCGGGGGATGCGTCAATGACACCCTCATCCATTTTGCCACGCCGTATCTGCCTTTCGGCGGGGTGGGCAACAGCGGCATGGGCAATTATCACGGCAAGTTCGGCTTCGACGCGTTCTCCCACCAAAAGGGCGTCATGAAAAACACGTTTCGCATCGATTTTCCGTTTCGCTATCCGCCGTTTTTCAAACATATCAAGCTGCTCAAAAAGCTCCTTCGGTGAAAGCGGGGTCTTTGCCCGCGCCGTCTCTGCAACCGGCGGCAACGACGAAATCCGCATGGGCAAATCATTGCACCGGGGCGTGAAAAAATGTATTATCATCCGGGCCACCCGGTTCCAGAACGTCGTAGAAATTCCCGTTTGATCCTTTTATAGAGGGGGGTGAAAGAGTGAACCCGGAGAATACGGATGCCCTGGAAAAAAAACTGCAGGAATTTCGAGATCTTCATCATCATCGCCGCGACATCATTCTCCACTGGAAAAAGGAAACAAAGGGTCCGGTTCTGGGGGTTCTCTGTTCCTATGCGCCCAGGGATATCCTGTGGGCGTATGGCATTCTCCCGGTTCGCATCCACCGGTTACCCGGCGAAGCGTTCAGCGCTTCTTTTGCCGGTCAATACCTGCCTTCCTTTGTGTGCCCGTTTGCCAGAAATGCGCTGGATGGCGCCCTGAGCGGGGCATATGACGCCCTGGACGGTTTGATATTCAGCTACACGTGCGATGCGGCCTGCGGTTTGTTTAATATCTGGAGCCGCCTGGTCCCGGGAGACTTGTTTTGGCAGGTATCGCAGCCCTACGCCACTGGCGACGGGGCAGAGACGTTTCTGCTTGCAGAATATGTCCGCCTCTGCGGAAAACTCGAACATCATCTGGGCGTAAAAACGGATCCGGACCGGTTGAAGCGCTCCCTGACGCTGTTTCAGGAGATCCGGCAAACGGTGGAAACGTTCTATGAGATGCGGCGCAAAAACCCCTTGCTGATTTCGGGAACCGATTTTTACAGTGTTCTCTACAGCGGTTTTTTTCTGCCGCCCCCGGAATTTCTGCGCCGCCTGACGGAACTGCTGGAATTGTGCGCCGCCCGCCCAAAAAGGGAGTGGGGGCATAAAACGCCCCTTTTTCTGTCCGGGACCATTCTGGAGGATTTGCTGCTCCTTGATTTGATTGAAAACGCAGGAGGGGTCGTGGTCGATGATGACATTTGCGGCGGCAGGCGCTGTTTTCTTTCGGACAACCCGGCGGGTCCTTTTTTTCGGGAAACAGATGCGCCGCAGGATATTTCATCGCTTCTGGCCGAAATCGTGAAAGGGGTCGGCTGCAGAAATGCATGCCCCAGTCGCGGGATTCCGCATGACCGATTCGCCCGTGTGCTTTCTTCCTACAAGGCGTCGAAATCCAAAGGCATCGTTGCCATTGCGCCAAAGTTCTGCGACCCGGCGCTGGCCGATTACCCGCTGATGCAGGACTATTTTAAGGAACAGGGGATTCCTTTGATTTTTCTGGAAATGGAAGAGGCGCCGGGAAGCGGCGGGCAGTGGAAAACCAGGATGGAAGCGTTTTTGGAAATGATCGGATAAGCCTGTTTTTTGTGGGGAAAGGTGTTTTTCATGACCAGGCAGGGGGCCAAAAAACGGCTGGAAACCGCACGGGAAATTAAGCACCTGGTGGCCGGTTATTACCAGGAAGCCATGGAAGCGCGATCCCACGGAAAGCCGGTGGGGTGGCTTCCCCCCATGAACGGCGCCATTGAACTGTTTTATGCCATGGATTTGCAGCCGGTGTTTCCGGAAAACTGGTCCCCCCTGAGTGCGGCTTTCGGGCTTGCGCCGCAGAATTTCCAGGTGAGCGAATCCCGCGGGTACTCGATGGACCTGTGCGGCTACCTCCGCAATATATTGGGATACGTGGACGGTTTGATGAAGCAGGAGGACGGTTTCCCCCTGCGGCTCCCCGAGCCGGATATGCTGATATCCTTCGGCGGCGGATGCATTCCTGCCATGAAGATATTCCAGGCCCTGGAAAACCGGTTCCCCGGTGCGGCGGTTTTCCGGGCGGACCTTCCCCAGGTGGCCATCGAGGACATCGAAGAGCATCATATCGCCTATGCGGTTTCCGTAATGAAGGATTTGATCTCTTTTCTGGAGGAAAAAACCGGTCGGCGGCTGGATGTCGATCGCCTTCGGGAGGCGGTTTCCCTCTCCGACCAGGCCTGCAAACTGTGGGATGAGATCATGTCCTGCCGCTCTACCGTGCCTTCCCCTTTCAGCGCCGCTGAAATCGGCTTGATGTTTGTCATGGTTACCTTGCAGGGAACGCAGCGGGCCGTGGATTTTCTTGCCCGGGTGCGCGACGAGGTGCGGGAAAAGTCGCGGCTGAAGCAGGGGGTCATCCCCCGGGAAGAGTTGCGCCTTTTCTGGGACAACATCCCTCCCTGGTATAACCTGAATTTGTTCAATTATTTCGAGCAGTTCAACGCAGTCGTCGTGGCGGAAACATACAGCGCGGCCTGGTCGCAGCGGCTCGACCCCGAACGCCCTTTTGAGAGCCTCGCCTATAAAAGTCTGATATCCTATCCCCTGGTTTCCTGCCTCTGCATGAAGCGCCGTATTGAAATGGTGGTAAAGGCCTGCCGCGAGTACAAGATCGACGGCGCCGTGTTTCACAACAACAAGAGCTGCAAGCCGATCACCCTGGGGCAGGTCCTTATCAAGGAGGCCCTTGAAAAGGAGTTGGGGGTGCCAAGCGTGATCATTGACGGCGACCATATGGATGAACGCAATTTTTCCATGGGGCAGTTTCAGACCCGGGTGGAAGCGTTTATGGAAATGTTGAAGGAAAGGAAAGGGGCCGGTACAGGGTAATCCGCGACAATTTTCCGGCAGCAATGCCGCGCAGCCAAAAAGGGGGTGACGATGACGCCGTATGACGAAAGGCCATGGATAAAGGCTTACGACCCGGGAGTACCGCCGGATATCGATATTCCCGCGGAAACCTTTACAGGGGCCCTTCTGGAAGGCCTCACGGTCGCTCCGGATCGTGCAGCCATGCATTTTATGGGCACTACCCTGTCCTACCGGGCGCTGGACGAGATGTCGCGGCGGTTTGCGTCATTTTTAACCGACAACGGGGTCCGGCCGGGGGATGTCGTTGGCCTGAGCCTCCCCAATATCCCCCAGTTTTTGATCGCGCTCTGCGGCACCCTGCGGGCCGGATGCACGGCCTCCGGCGTCTCCCCGCTGTTGATGCCCAAGGAATTGTCCCATCAGCTCAACGACTCCGGCTGCCGGGTGCTCGTTACCCTGGATGCTGTTTTCGAACGGGTATTGACCCGTATCGAAAATCAGACGCCTGGACTGGCCCTTGTTGTCACTACCAGTATCGGAGACTATCTGCCCGCGGCAAAGCGCATACTGGGAAGGCTTTTCCGGAAGCTCCCGACCGGGAAGGTCACGCCCCTGGCCGGAAAGACAATCTGGTCATTCAAACAGGTGATGGACCGGTATCCGCCAAACAAGCCTGCGGATACGGCGACCCCTGATGACATCTGCCTGATTCAATACACCGGCGGTACAACCGGGCTTCCCAAAGGAGTGGAACTGACCCATGGCAACATCTTCTCGAATCTGACGCAGGTGAAGCAGTGGACCCGTTTCCAGCCGGGACAGGATGTGCTCTGTTCCGGGTTTCCGTTTTTTCACCTGGCCGGACTGATGTTCGGAATGACGGCCATGGCCATGGCAAGCACCCAGTGCCTGATCCCGGATCCGAGAAACACAAAGCACATCTGCAGCGAGATCCGGTCCTATTCCCCCTCGATTTATGCCAATGTCCCCACCCTCTACCAGATGCTTTTGGAGGCCCCGGGATTTACAAAGCTCGATTTTTCACCCGCCAAAATTTTTGTCTCCGGTGCGGCCCCGTTTGCCGTGGAATCGATTCGGAATTTCGAGGCGGTGGTCGGCACCGGCAAGGTGGTGGAAGTCTACGGCATGACCGAAACCAGCCCGATCATTACCGGCAACCCCCTGGAGGGAAAGAAGAAGATCGGATCCGTGGGCGTGCCGGTTTCCAACACGCACGTCCGGATCGTTGACGTGGAAACCGGCGCGGAGGTGATGCCCGTAGGTGAGCCCGGCGAATTGACTGTGGCCGGCCCCCAGGTGATGAAGGGCTATCACAACAAGCCCGAAGAAACCGATCTTGTCCTGCGCGAGCACGACGGCAGGATCTGGCTGCACACCGGGGACGTGGCCCGCATGGATGAAGACGGATACTTCTACATCCTGGACCGGTCCAAAGATATGCTCAATGTCGGCGGATTTAAAGTGTTCTCCAGGGAGGTGGAGGAAACCCTGTACCACCATGCGGCCGTGGAGGTCTGCGCCGTCATCGGCGAGCCGGATCCCAAGCGGCCCGGCAGCGAAATCGTCAAGGTGGTCATCCAGCTGGCATCCGGCGCCAAAAGCGACAGCCCCGAAGCCGTGAAATCGGACATCCTCACCTATTGCCGCGAAAACATGTCCCCCTACAAGGTTCCCAGAATAATCGAATTTATCGACCAAATGCCGCTGACAGCGGTGGGGAAGGTGGACAAAAAGGCACTGCGGTCGTAAGATCCAGGATCTCTGCGGCTTCTTGTTTCAACCCACAGGCATACTCCCGTATTACTAATATTTGGAATAAGACGCCAACAAATTGCATCCCATCATCCATATCGCGGACAGGCGCTGTTTATAATAAAATGATAGAGATATTGAGAAAATACTGGTTTCTGGCAGGGTTGGGGATTGTTTTCGCCCTTGTGGTGGTTGATCCGACCGATTCGGTTGCCGCTGCAGGCCAGTGGCTTCGCTCGGTACACGGGCCGGACATGATTATTTTTTTGATTTTTCTCGTCCAGGGATTTTTGCTCAGTCCCAGGCAGATACGAAGCGGGCTGACAGACGGGGTAGCTACCGTTCTGGCCGTGTTGCTCATATTCGTCATGGCGCCGCTTTACGCGGGAGTCATGTCGTTTCTGCCCGTTTCAACGGGGGTTTTGATCGGATTGTTTCTGGTCGCAGTCATGCCGACCACCATGAGCAGCGGGGTCGTCATGACGGGGGCCTCCGGGGGAAACCCGGCCCATGCATTGTTTGTCTCCGTGATCACCAATTCCATGGCCACACTGACCATCGCCATTACACTCCCCCTGTTGCTGGCGCTGACCGGTGAGACCGCGGCAGTCCGGCTTGATTCTTTATCAATGATCTTTAAAATCGCATGGTCCGTCCTGCTCCCCCTCCTGGCGGGCATCGGTGCAAGGGCCATGGCAGGGCACATTCACGCAGTGACTGCGCGGCGGCTTTCCATGAGTAACCAGGTTCTGATTTTGATCGTCGTCTGGATCGGTGTGGCCCAGGCAAAACCGGTTCTGATGGGGGCATGGCTTGCCGCTGCGCAGATTGCAGTGCTGGTTTTGGCGTTTCATCTGGTCATGCTGGCAACCGGATTCGGGGTCACCCGGCTTTTCTCCCTCGGTCGGGGCCGGATGGAGTCCGTTATTTTCATGGGCTCCCAAAAGACACTTCCGCTTTCAATCATTCTACAGGTCAATCTGTTTCCCGAATACGGCCAGGCCCTGATCGTGTGCGTCCTGCACCACCTTGTCTCCCTGTTCGTGGACGGGTTCCTGGTGGGACGCCTGGGGCAGCGGCAGAAAACGGACGCCGTTTAAGAAGATCGATTCCAGGAGAAAAATGGCAAGCGAAATGAACATTATTAGGAATTTTATAGCCTTTCCTTTAATGCAGAACGAGTGCGGAACGAATTTTTATAAGGGATTGTATATGATTTTACAATAAAAATGGTGGAGGCAGTATTTCAAAAAGACGGAAAGAGTATTTTCAGAGCCCCAACAGACCCTGCCGTAGAAGCGATCAAATCAATACTGGAAGACGTGCCGGGTGATTACAGAATAAAAAGGCTCAGAGCAAAGCGCCCTGGGCCTTTTAAGCATTAAGGGATAAATGTACCTTCCTCTTTAAGGCAGCCGGGTGCATGCGTTCATAAATTTAATCGATATCCGGATTGTTGGCAATGGATTTCAGGGTGATGTGCGGAACTGTCTTGTATATCGTTTGGCTTTAGATTTAGTGGCCGGCCCATTGAAGATTACCTGAGCTTTTCAATGATGGTGTTTATATCGCTTGAAAATATTGGAACAGAAATAGCGTCTCTAAATAAGAAATTCAAGGTAGTTTCCCAAAAAGCGCTTAACTTATTATCATTCCATATAAAGAGGAGTTTATATTTGGGTTTGTCAATAGGCCGGCGCCGACAGTATACCACTCCGTGGTCTTTACATTCCCTGGGTCTGAATGTTTAAGTTTTGCCGTGCTGATAATAAATTAGCCGGTCCTGATTTCATCCAATATCCTCGGCAACTCACCGACGAGATAAAGGGGAAGCGAGAGAAGGGTATATGCGACTTCAACGCTGCCGCCACTTACTCTGGTGGTATATGCGACATCCTGAATGGTTGGCGGGTTGAGATCAAAGCGGACACATAAAGATATTTTTTTATTAGCTGCAATCTGCTGTAAGGACTTCAGTGCGCCACTTTTGCCGGCTTTAACTTCAATAGGAACGATCTCATTTCCACTTGTTGTGACATAATCAACTTCCGCGTTTGCGGATTTTGCTTCCCGCAGCCAGTAGGTCAGCCGGGGAGGCGCAAATGGATTCAACAGGTGCTGGCCGATGAATTGCTCAGCGAATTTCCCCTCATTAACAAGCGCCTGACCATCTAAAGCCTGCATAGCAATCCAGTCCGTCCCTGCGAGCCATGCAGCCATACCGACATCCATAAAAATCAGTTTATAGACGTTCTCATTGATATCCGCCGTCAAAGGCACACCTGAACAATGACTGTGAAACACCTGATGGCATATCCTGGCTTTGACCAGCAGGTCAATGACCGCCTTTACCTCCCTGGATTTATTCTCTCTGGAAATATTGCTGTATTTGACTTTCTGCCCGATAATGCGGGGAATCTGGCGAAACACAATCTGCATTAACGCCAGATCTTTTTGTCTGGCATATTTTGAAAAATCGTCCTGATAGGTTTCGGCAATGGAGCGATGGACAGCCGTAACTTCCGTTAAGCTGTTTTCTTCAGTAAATGTGTTAACAGCTTCCGGCATTCCACCGACGAACAGGTATTCCCTCTGACGTTTGATTAATTTTCTGTGCGCGGTCTCGGGTATTGGCTGGGTATGGTGAAACCCAATGTGAAAATCGGACAAATAAGATGACAATCCGGGTTCAACAGCGTTTAAAAATTCTGAAAAAGTCATGGGGCCCAGATGATAATATTCAATTCGACCCACTGGCATGGAAAAAGGAGTATCCGCCAGGGCAAATTCCAGCAGGGAGCCGGCGGAAATGACGGGGATATCCGGCCTGTTTTCGTAGAAATACCGGAGTGCGGCGATGGCGCGAGGGGTTGCCTGAATTTCATCCAGAAATAAAATACTGCCAGGGGTATTTATATTTCTGCCAACCAGCGCATCCAGTTCCCGCAGGATAATGTCTAAATCAAGTGATTTAAAGGTTTTATCCAAATATAAATGCTGTTCCAGATTAATCTCATTTAACAGCAGGCGATTCTTTTTTGCAAATTCGCGAACCAGAGTGGATTTGCCAACCTGTCGCGCTCCTCTGAGTACCAGTGGTTTTCTGCGTTTTTTATGATACCAGG
>JAWOAV010000144.1:0-14798 GCA_046498365.1 Desulfosalsimonadaceae bacterium | reverse complement strand
ATCGTTATACCACGCGCCTTCTCCTCCGGCGCCTTGTCAATCTTGTCAAACGGGATAAACTCCGCCCAGCCCTTTAAACCGCAATTCTTCGTGATCGCGGCCGTCAACGTCGTCTTGCCATGATCAATGTGACCAATCGTCCCCACGTTTACATGCGGCTTCTTCCGCTCAAACTTCTGCTTTGCCATTTTTCATCCTCTCCATCTACAAGGAGGTTGGTTTGCGCTTGTCTTCGATTCTGTCAAATAATACACTTTGCCCATCCGAACACAACCAGATGGGCAAAATTTTAGCGATTAAACAGAAAAAGAACGTTTACCACCGATAATGGGCAAAGGCCTTGTTTGCCTCAGCCATCCGGTGCGTATCTTCCCGCTTTTTGACGGAAGCCCCCCGCTGTTGCGCGGCATCGGAAAACTCGGCGGCCAGCTTGTTGGCCATCCCTTTTTCCGGCCGTTTTTCCGCGAAACTAATAATCCATCGAATAGCCAGCGCCAGTTGACGGTTCGGCCGCACTTCGGTCGGTACCTGATAGGTCGACCCACCAACCCGCCTTGACTTGACCTCCACATGCGGTTTTACATTCTGAATCGCCTGTTCGAAAACCTTCAGGGCGGATTCACCGCTTCGACGTTCAATGATATCGAACGCCTCGTACAGGAGGTTCTCGGCGGTTGATTTTTTCCCATCCCGCATGACCGAATTGACAAATCGCGACACCAGTGTACTGCGGTATCTGTAATCCGGTATTACTTTTCTTTCTGGAACTTCTCTTCTTCTCGGCATTGCCTGTACCTAAAACGATGGTTTATGTCCAAAGCTATTTCGGACGTTTCGTTCCATATTTGGAACGCCCCTGTTTCCTGTTCGATACCCCCAGCGTATCCAGCGTTCCGCGAACAATATGATACCGTACACCCGGCAGGTCTTTGACCCTTCCGCCGCGCACCAGCACCACGGAGTGTTCCTGCAGGTTATGCCCGATGCCGGGAATGTATGCAGAGACCTCAACACCGGTCGTCAAGCGCACCCTGGCCACTTTCCGCAGGGCGGAATTCGGCTTTTTCGGCGTTGCGGTATACACCCGCACGCATACCCCCCGTTTCTGGGGAGAGGCCTTCAATGCGGGCGAACCTTTTTTCTTTGTAATTTTTTGCCGCCCATGGCGTACCAGTTGGTTAATAGTCGGCATCAGCTACCCCTAAGTTGTTGTTTCGTGACATGACTTTTCGTGCACCAAGCTAAAAATAAGGAATAATACTCGCAGAGGCCAGGCCTGTCAAGCATTTTATCGCACAATAAAAAGATTATTCGACGGCTTTCCCCGTGCACGCCATGCGCCCCTGTTTCGATCTTCTGGCACTACATGCAGAAAGACAGCCGAAGTTTTCCTTCCATTCAAACCGCCGCGATGCACAGAGCTATTTGTACTCAGCCGCGATGTCCGGCTTGATATACTCCTGCCGCCCGGTTCCCGCAGGAATCAACCGACCCATGATGACATTTTCCTTCAGGCCCCGCAATTCATCATATGCCCCGGCAATACTGGCATCGGTGAGCACCTTAGTGGTCTCCTGGAAAGAAGCCGCCGAAATAAAGCTCTCCGTCGACAGCGAAGCCTTGGTGATCCCGAGGATCAGGGGCTCGCCGTTGGCGGGCGTGCCGCCTTTTTCGAGCACCTCCTGGTTGGCACGTTCAAACTCGAGCTTGTCCACGTTTTCTTCCGGGATAAAATTCGTATCGCCTACGGATTTTATCTTGATGCGGCGCATCATCTGCCGGATGATCACCTCGATATGCTTGTCGTTGATGCGCACTCCCTGGAGGCGGTAGACCTCCTGAACACCGTTGAGCAGGTATTTTGCCAGTTCGACCTCCCCCTTGATGCGGAGGATGTCCTGGGGGTTCGGGCTCCCCGCGGTCAGCGTCTCGCCGGCCTTGACGTAATCCCCGTCATAGACGCTGATGTGACGACCCCGGGGGATGAGATATTCCTTTTTCTCCCCTGCATCCACGGGCGTGACAACGACCTTCTGCTTCCCTTTTTTCGTGGACTTGGAAATGCTGACAAAACCGTCTATTTCAGAAAGCACCGCCACTTCCTTCGGCTTTCTGACCTCAAAGAGCTCCGCCACCCGCGGCAGACCGCCGGTAATGTCCTTCGTCTTGGTGGTCTCCCGGGGAATCTTGCCAATGATATCCCCTGAATAGACGTGGTCATTTTCTTCCACCATCAGGATTGTGTTGACGGGAAGCGCATACCGGGCCACACCTGCACCGGGAATGACGGCTGTTTTCCCCTCCTTGTCCTTAATGGAGATTCTTGGCCGGACATCCATCCCCTTGTATTCGACCACCGTGAGGCTGGACTTTCCGGTTACCGGGTCGACGCGCTCCTGCAGTGTCTTTCCGATCATCAAATCGCCAAATTTTACCTTCCCCTCGACCGCCGTAATAATCGGCGTGGTGAACGGATCCCAGGAAGCAAGCAGGTCACCGGGCGCTACCTTCTGATTGTTTTCAACCATCAATTCGGCGCCGTATATGACGGGAAATCGAGACAACTCCCGGCCGGTATCGGAAACGACGGTAAATTCCCCGCCCCGCCGGTTCATGACGATCTTTCGGTTTTCGGCGTTCACCGCAACTTTCAGATCATTATACTTGACGGTGCCGGAAAGCCTTGCCCGGATTTCCGCCTCCTCGACGCGCCGACTCGCCGTCCCGCCGATATGGAAGGTCCGCATGGTAAGCTGCGTTCCCGGCTCACCGATGGATTGCGCGGCCATGATCCCGACGGTCTGACCAATCTCAACGAATCCGCCGTGGGACAAGTCGCGGCCGTAGCACATGGCGCAAACCCCGTGTCCGGAGCGGCAGGTGAGAACGGAACGGATCTTGACCGCTGTAACGCCGGCCTCGGTGACACGGATCACCGCCGCCTCATCGATTTCTTCGTTGGCGTGGACCAGCACTTCATCCGTGAAAGGATCCAGGACGTCCTCGAGCACGATCCGTCCGAGGACCCTTTCTTCAAGGGGCTGGATCACTTCGCCGCCTTCAAGCAGCGATTCGACTTCGATCCCCATAACCGTACCGCAATCGTGCTCCATGATCGTACAGTCCTGGGCGACATCGGCCAGCCGCCGGGTGAGATATCCGGAATTGGCCGTTTTGAGGGCGGTATCGGCAAGCCCCTTCCGGGCGCCGTGGGTGGAGATGAAGTACTGCAGAACGGTCAGGCCTTCCCGGAAATTCGCGGTAATCGGCGTTTCAATGATCTCCCCCGAAGGTTTCGCCATAAGACCGCGCATACCGGCAAGCTGGCGCATCTGGTCCTTGCTGCCCCGGGCGCCCGAATCGGCCATCATGAAAATCGGATTGATCGATTCCCCGCCGCTGTCCGTACTCATTTTTTCGATCCGCTTGTCCTCGATGACAGCGGCTTCGGTTGTTATATCCGCTATCCGGTAAGGCTTTTCCATCGCCTCCATCATCCGGTCGGCGATCAGCTCCGTGGCCTTGGCCCAGATATCCACCACCTTGTTGTATTTTTCCCCCTGGGTGATAAGCCCCTCGGTATACTGGTGATTGATCTCGTCGACTTCATCGCCGGCTGTTTTCAGAATATCCCACTTGCTCTCCGGAATAATCATGGCATCGATCGAAATGGAAAGGCCGCCGGCCGTGGAATAGGAATACCCGATATCCTTGAGGCGGTCGGCCAGAAGGACCGTGGCCTTCGGCCCTTTTTGCCGATACGTATAATCGACAAGGTTTCTCAAGGCTTTTTTGTTAAGGACCCTGTTGACGATATCAAATGGAATTTCCGGGCGCTTTTCAATCACCTCGAAAAGGTGGAACTTGCCTGCCGAATGAAGAATGTCGCTGACCTGGCCGCGCTCGAAGGCGAACAGTTCATCCACCGCCTTCGCGGGCAGCTGGAAAATCTCCTTGAATTCAGAGGCAGACAAAAGCCCGATATTCCCCTGGTACGTCCGGTCGAATGCCTCTGAATAATTTTTTACCAGGGATTTGAAACGCGCTCCGGCTTCCAGCTCGCCGGCAATCTTTTCCGCCGTTTCCCGCTCGGAAACCATGATGTGACGGAATATGCAGCTGTCGCCCTTGGGGATGATCTCCCAAAGGAGGATCCGGCCCACCGTGGACTCGTGAATTTTCCCTTTGATCCGGACCTTGATCTTGGCATGCAGCGCGACCACGCCCGCATCATATGCGGCGCGCACCTCATCCGTATCCGCAAACACCATGCCGCTGCCGAGCGAACCCGGCAGTCCAAGGGTCATGTAGTAAATGCCCAGTACGATATCCTGGGTCGGTACGATAATAGGGCTGCCGTTTGCCGGCGAGAGGATGTTGTTGGAAGCCAGCATCAATACGCGGGCTTCTATCTGGGCCTCCATGGACAGCGGAATGTGGACTGCCATCTGGTCGCCGTCAAAGTCCGCGTTGAACGCCGTACACACGAGCGGATGGAGCTGGATCGCCTTGCCCTCGATCAATACCGGCTCAAAGGCCTGGATTCCCAGGCGGTGCAGCGTGGGTGCGCGGTTGAGCATGACGGGATACTCCTTGACCACTTCGTCCAAGGTGTCCCAGACTTCCGGCGTACGCTTCTCAACCCATTTTTTGGCGCTTTTTACGGTACTGACGATCCCTTTCTGCTCCAGCCGATGGTATATGAACGGCTTGAAAAGCTCGAGAGCCATTTCCTTGGGAATGCCGCACTGGTGCAGCCGCAATTCCGGTCCGATGGTAATGACGCTTCGTCCGGAGTAATCGACGCGCTTGCCCAGAAGGTTCTGCCGGAACCGACCCTGCTTCCCCTTCAGCGTTTCGCTCAGGGACTTGAGCGGGCGCTTGTTGGTACCGGTTACCACCCTCCCCTGGCGGCCGTTGTCAATGAGCACGTCCACGGCTTCCTGGAGCATCCGTTTCTCGTTTCGAACGATGATGTCCGGTGCTTTGAGTTCCATGAGCCGGTTCAGGCGGTTGTTCCGGTTGATGACCCGGCGGTAGAGGTCATTGAGGTCCGACGAAGCGAACCGACCCCCCTCCAGGGGAACCAGCGGGCGAAGATCGGGGGGCATGACCGGAATTACGCTCAGGATCATCCATACCGGGTCCAGGCCGGACTTGCGAAAGGCGTCAACGACCTTCAACCGCTTTGCGAGCTTTTTTCTCTTGGCATCGGAGCCGGTCGTAAGGATATCGGCGCGCAACTCGTTGTAAAGGGACTCGATATCGACCTGCTCCAGAAACGTCCGGATGGCTTCCGCGCCGATTCCGGCTTCGAACTTGTTTCCATAAAGCGCTCTCGCCTCGCGGTATTTTTCTTCACTCAGAAGCTGAAGCTTTGCCAGTCCGGTATCTTTTGGATCAATAACGATATAATTATCGAAATAAAGGACTTTTTCAAGCGACTTCAAGGTCAGATCAAGGAGATTGCCGATCTTGCTGGGCAGGCTCCGCATAAACCAGATATGCGTCACGGGCGCCGCCAGGTCGATATGCGCCATGCGCTCCCTGCGGACCTTGGACTGGATCACCTCCACACCGCATTTTTCACAGATAACGCCGCGATGCTTCATTCGCTTGTACTTGCCGCAATTGCACTCGTAGTCCTTGATGGGCCCAAAAATCTTGGCGCAGAAAAGACCGTCCCGTTCCGGCTTGAATGTCCGGTAGTTAATGGTTTCCGGCTTTTTGATCTCCCCGAAAGACCAGCTTCGGATCAGTTCCGGAGAGGCCAGCGAAATCCTGACGCCTTTATAACGATTCGGATTCTTCGGCTTGATGAAGAAATCGTAGATCGTTTCCAATGTTGACTCCTCGCATTATATGTTTGATTGCGCAGCGTTTTTTATTCTTCTTCAAGAAGGGTAATATCCAGACCAAGGCTCTGCAGCTCCTTGGTAAGCACCCTGAAAGATTCAGGCAGTCCGGGTTCAAATACGTTCTGCCCTTTGACAATTTTTTCATACATCCGCGTCCGGCCGGCCATATCGTCCGACTTGACGGTCAGAAATTCCTGAAGCGAATACGCTGCGCCATAAGCTTCAATGGCCCAGACTTCCATTTCACCCAGCCGCTGTCCGCCGAACTGGGCCTTCCCGCCGAGGGGCTGCTGGGTTACCAGTGAATAGGGCCCGATCGAACGGGCATGCAATTTATCATCCACCAGGTGGTGAAGTTTGAGCATGTACATCATCCCCACCGTGATTTTTTCCTTGAAGGGTTCGCCGGTGCGCCCGTCAAACAGCGTCGCCTGTCCCGTACGGGAAATATCGGCTTCTTCCAGGAGATCCTTGATCTCATCCTCCATGGCGCCGTCAAAAACCGGGGTGGCCATATAAACGCCGTCCTTGTTGTAATGCGCCAGGGCTTCAATGTCCTGGTCCGACATTTTCCCGATTTCTTTACTTTCCGGGCCGCCTTTGAATATGGAAGCGAATTTCTTCCGCAGCAAGTCGTGCTTTTTCTCTTCCAGCATGCGGGTGATCTGATCTCCCAAGCCCTTGGCGGCGCGCCCCAGGTGAATTTCCAGGATCTGCCCCACATTCATACGGGACGGAACCCCCAGCGGGTTTAACACCATGTCCACCGGCCGGCCGTCGATGAAATAGGGCAGGTCTTCTTCCGGGAGTATCCGCGAGACAACGCCCTTGTTCCCATGCCGGCCCGCCATCTTGTCCCCGACCGAAAGGGTCCGTTTCATGGCCACGTAAATTTTGATCATCTTGATGACGCCCGGAGGAAGGTCATCCCCCTTTTCGATGGAATTCACATGATGTTCAAAGGCCGCCTTTGCCGCTTCTTTCTGCTCGCGGTAGCGGGAAAAAATTTCAGCTACTTTTTCTTCAGCCTTCTTATTGGTCAATACGATTTTTTCAAATTTGAACAGGGGAATGTTGTCAAGGGTTTTCCGGTCCATGACCCGCCCGCCGGCCATCAGCACCTTTTTGCCGTCGACCAGGGGTTCTTCGATCTTTTTTCCGGCAAGGTATTCAACGATTTCGCTTTTGGCCATCTCCTCGATAATACGAATTTCATCATCCCGGTCTTTCTGGAGCGACGCAATTTCATCGTCTTCTATGGACTTGGCCCGGTCGTCTTTTTCCACGCCGCGCCGGGAAAACACCTTGGCGTCGATGACGATGCCCCTAGCGCCCGGCGGCACCCTGAGAGACGTATCCTTGACTTCCCCGGCTTTTTCACCGAAAATGGCCCGGAGCAGCTTTTCCTCGGGGGAAAGCTGGGTTTCTCCTTTCGGAGTGACCTTTCCAACGAGGATATCGCCCGGTTTGACTTCCGCACCAAGCCGGACGATGCCGCTTTCATCCAGGTCTTTTAGTGCCTCGTCCCCGACATTCGGAATGTCCCGGGTTATTTCCTCCCGGCCGAGCTTGGTATCCCTGGCAAGCACCTCGAATTCCTCAATGTGCACGGATGAAAACACGCCGTCTTTTACCAGGCGTTCACTCACGAGAATTGAATCTTCAAAGTTGTAGCCGCCCCATGGCATGAAAGCCACCATGACGTTTTTTCCCAGGGCAAGCTCCCCCTTGTCCGTAGCCGGTCCGTCGGCGATGATTTCACCGGCCCGCACCCATTCGCCCTTCCTGACAATGGGCCTGTGATTGAAGCACGTATTCTGGTTGGAGCGCACGAACTTGGACAGGTTGTATATGGTGACGTCTTTTGCAGCCTGATTCTCAGAGGGTTCATGCTGCAGGACGATACGCGCCGCATTGACGTCGACGACCAGGCCGTCGCGCCTTGCGACAAGGGTGACGCCCGAATCCCTGGCCACGATATTTTCGATGCCGGTCCCGACCAGCGGTGCATCCGTCTGGAGCAGGGGCACCGCCTGCCGCATCATGTTGGATCCCATCAGCGCCCGGTTGGCATCGTCGTTTTCCAGAAACGGAATCAGGGAGGCGGAAATGCTCACGAGCTGATTCGGAGAAACGTCCATCAGCTCGATTTTCTCTTTTTCCACCATCATGAACTCCCCGTCCACCCGCGATGTCACCATCTGGTTGACGTACCGGTTCTTCTTGTCGAGCGGCGCATTGGCCTGGGCGATGGGGTGATCCTTTTCCTGGAAGGCCGAAAGCAGCTTGACCTCGTTGCTGACCGTCGAATCCTGCACCACGCGGTAGGGGGTTTCGATAAAGCCGAACTCGTTGACACGGGCATAGGTGCAAAGCGACACGATCAGGCCGATATTGGGCCCTTCCGGCGTTTCAATGGGGCATATGCGGCCGTAATGGGAGGGATGAACGTCACGCACCTCGAACCCTGCCCGGTCGCGCGTCAACCCCCCCGGCCCGAGGGCGCTCAGACGCCGCTTGTGCGTGGTTTCGGAAAGGGGGTTGGTCTGATCCAGAAACTGCGAGAGCTGGCTCGTGCCGAAAAACTCTTTTACCACGGCGGAAACCGGCTTTGGATTGACCAGGTCATTGGGCATCAGGGCATCCACTTCCTGCATGCTCATCCGCTCCTTGATGGCCCTTTCCATGCGTACCAGCCCGATCCTGTACTGGTTTTCAAGCAGTTCGCCGATGGCCCTGACGCGCCGGTTGCCGAGATGGTCGATATCGTCCACCGTTCCCTGGGTGTCCCGCAATTCCACAAGCGTCCGGGTCGCCTTAAGGATATCCTCCTTGCGCAGTGTTCTTACATCCAGGGGCGTATCCAGGCCGAGACGATCGTTTATTTTAAGCCGGCCCACCCCGGAAAGGTCGTAATATGCCGTCCTGAAAAAGAGATGGTCCACAAACTCCTGGGCCACCTCGGGGGTCACCGGATTTCCCGGCCTCAGGCGCCGGTATATGTCTATAAGCGCCTCTTCCTTTGTTTTGGCCTTGTCCAGAAGCAGCGTTTTCCGTATTGACTGGCTGGCAAACGGGCCTTCCATCACCAGTACTTCAAAATATTCTACACCGGCATTTTTCAGCCGCTCAACCAGGTCCTCGTCGATCGTATCATTGGAGCCGGCCACCAGTTCACCGGTTTCGGGATGATACACATTGGATGCCAGGACCCGCTCCTGGAGCTCTGCCGCCGTAAAGGGAATGCTTGTGACGCCGGTTGCAAGCAGCTGCCGGATGGCGCGCTTGGTAAAAATCCGCCCTTTTTTTACAAGGACTTCACCGGTCTCCGGGTTGATAACGTCTTCGCCGGGTCGCTCCCCTTTTAAAAATTCGGGATTGACGTCCCTCGAAAACTGGCCGTCCCGGATATAGACTTTTTCCTTGTTGTAAAAATAAGAGAGGATATCCTGGTCATTATATCCCAGCGCCTTGAAAAGCAGGGTTACGGGAAATTTCCGCCTGCGGTCGATACGGATGTAGACAATATCCTTGGGATCGACTTCCATGTCGATCCATGACCCCCGCACGGGAATTATTCTTGCGGTATAGATAATACGGCCCGATGAATGGGTTTTCCCTTTGTCATGATCGAAAAAGACACCCGATGAGCGGTGCAGCTGGCTTACGACCGCGCGCTCGGTGCCGTTGATGATAAACGTACCCCGTTCGGTCATCAGGGGGATGGTGCCGAAATAAATTTCCTGCTCTTTGATGTCCCGGATATTCGATACGCCCGTATTCTTATCGACATCAAAAACAACGAGCCGCACCTTGATCCGTATGGATATTTCGTAGGTCATTCCCCGGTTGATGCATTCCGCCATGGAGTGTTTAACGTCCCCGAAGCTATATGAAACGAATTCAAGGGAGGCGGTGTTTGTGAAATCCTTTATCGGGAAAACCGAATTGAAAACAGCCTGCAAGCCGCTATCCTGCCGGTCTTCAGGCCGGATCCCCTTCTGAAGAAACCGTTGATAGGACTCCCGCTGCATCCCGATCAGATCCGGTATACCAACGATGGATTTGATACGACCGAATCCTTTTCTGAATCGTTTATATTTCGGCGGATTACCTGTCATTTCTTCTCCAAACCAACATAAAATTGAGTTAATCGGCCGTGAAAAACAGCAGCCGGGAAGATTCCCGGCACCGGTTTTCACGACAATGAATGTACCATCTACCTGTGGAGCGATCGGCTGAAAACCGTAATCAGCATGAACGCAAAGAAGAACATGAAGACAAGTATACCTTCATGTTCTTCATTTTTCTGCATTTGCAAGGCTCCTGACAGACAGCGCTACTTAATTTCCACGGTAGCCCCTGCGCCTTCGAGCTGTTCCTTCATTTTTTCGGCTTCTTCCTTGACCACGCCTTCCTTGACGGGTTTCGGCGCTTCTTCAACCAGCGCCTTGGCTTCTTTGAGCCCAAGGCCGGTAATCGCGCGAACTTCCTTGATTACCTGGATTTTCTTGTCACCGACCGTTGCAAGGATGACGTCAAACTCCGTCTGCTCTTCAGCGGGAGCGCCGGCCTCTGCACCCCCAGCCGGGGCGGCGGCCATTGCCACCGGCGCAGCCGCGGAAACGCCGAATTTTTCTTCAAGTTCCTTGACCAGCTCGGAAAGGTCAAGCACGGACATGTTTGCAATAAACTCGATTACATCTTCTTTTGTAATGTCAGCCATGGTTTTTTATCCTCCGAAATCAATATGAAATCTAATATAGTATAATCATGTTTCTAAAATGCGCATGCAGGTCGAACGCTTTTGCGCCTTGAAACAGGCGTTTCATGCGCGAAAAATTCTGTTACGCAGCCTCTTTCTGATCCTTGATGGCCTGCAGCGCGTATAAAAGGCGCTCCGGCACATTGTTCAGCGCCCGTACCAGGCCCGTGGGAACCGCGTTCATGGCGGAAAGCACCGTAGCGAGAAGCACATCGCGGGACGGCAGATCGGCCAGGGCTTTTATATCTTTCAGGTCCAGCATCTTTCCGGAAAGAACGCCCGCCTTGATCTCAAGCTTTTCGTTTTCCTTTGCAAATTCGCTCAGGGCTTTGGCGGCCGCGACCGGGTCGTCATAACTCATTGCGATTGCATTGGGGCCTGCGAGTATATCCCGCACCAACGCAACATCGGTTCCTTCCGCAGCCCTTGCCAGCAGCGTATTTTTTACCACGAGAAACTCAACACCGGCTTCCCGCAGTTTCGCACGCAGCTCCGTCATCCTGGGCACATTCAACCCCTTGTAATCCACAAGGATCAAAATCTTTTTTTCCCCGAACTTACGGTTGAGGCCGCTTACAAGTTCTTGTTTTTGCGCGAGATTGAGCAATAGATACACCTCCTTTCGGAATCTGTAAAAACCAGGGGCGACACAGCAATACGATTTCTGGTCTGCCTCAACAGGCCGGGATGCATACGCTTCCCGATTAAACACGCAACGTGCGCCTGCAGTCTTTGACAGATAAGATTAAATTATATGAACGAACGGACAAGCCGGGCATACCCCGACAGACCGGCGTACTTCCTGTTTCGGATATGGATGGTCAGGCCAGGAGATCCTTGACGTATACGGGGTCTATCTTGAAACCGGGACCCATGGTCGTGGAAACCGATATGCTCCTGAGGTATGTCCCCTTGCTGGCTGCCGGTTTCATGCGAATGACCGTTTCAATAAACGCCTTGATATTATCCCGGATTTTTTCGGGGCCGAACGATACCTTGCCCATGGGCGCGTGGAGAATGCCGTTTTTATCCACGCGGAAATCGACCTTGCCGGCTTTCAGATCATTCACCGCCTTTGCCACATCAAAGGTCACCGTCCCCGTCTTTGCGTTGGGCATGAGACCGCGTGGGCCCAGAATCTTTCCGATTTTGCCCACCGTGCCCATGACATCCGGCGTTGCAACGGCCTTGTCAAAACCGTACCAGCCGCCCTTGATCTTTTCCACGAGGTCATCATTGCCGACAAAATCGGCACCGGCGTCAGCGGCTTCCTTTTCTTTTTCCCCCTTGGCAAAGACCAGGACCTTCACTTCTTTTCCCAGCCCGTGGGGCAAAACAACGGAACCGCGTACCATCTGATCGGCATGCCGGGGATCCACCCCCAGCCTGACGGCAATGTCGACGGTTTCGTCAAACCGGACATAGGCGGATTCAAGTGCGGCCTTTATCGCCTCGTCAAACTCGTGACGCTTCGCGGCATCAATATTCGCCTTGATATCTGTGAATTTTTTGCTGTGTTTCCGCATTGTATCTGATTACTCCTTTGATTATTGAATCACCTCGAGCCCCATGCTTCTCGCGGTGCCCTCGATGATCCGGCAGGCATTTTCCATGTTCGCAGCGTTTAAATCCGCCATTTTCATCTTTGCGATTTCCTCTACCTGCTGCCGGCTGACCTTCCCGATCTTCTCTGCTTTGGGGCTCCCCGAACCCTTTGCAATACCTGCGGCTTTTTTCAATAAAATGGCTGCGGGAGGCGTCTTCGTGATAAACTTGAATGACTTGTCCTGGTATATGGTAATGACCACAGGCGTAACCATTCCTTCATCTTTGGCCGTACGGGCATTGAAAGCCTTGCAGAAATCCATTATATTGACGCCGTGCTGCCCCAGCGCCGGGCCGATGGGCGGTGAAGGGTTGGCCTTTCCGGCCTGAACCTGAAGCTTCACCATAGCGACTACTTTTTTTGCCATGTCCTACAATCTCCTGTCTTAATTTTTGACGGCTTCGTAAAAAGTCCAATATCTGCGTTGCGCACAATTTTTGAAGAATCTCACGTACGGCGAAGAAGTACGATCGATTCTTCAAAAATTGCACGCGCCTTGATCTTGAACATTTTACAAAGCCGTCTGAAAACGACTTTTTACGAATTCATCAATTTTTAGCTACCTGTACGAAATCGAGTTCAACCGGGGTCGATCGGCCGAATATACTTACCAGAACCTTGACCTTCCCTTTTTCGGGATTGACCTCTTCCACCGTACCGTTGAAATTGGTAAACGGGCCGTCAATTACGCGCACATCGTCTCCGGTTTCAAACAAGAATTTGGGCTGGGGCTTGTTTTTGCCGGCCTCCATTCGATTGAGTATCTGTTGCGCCTCTTCATCGGTGATGGCGACCGGACGGTCCCTTCCCCCCAGAAAACCGGTTACCTTTGCGGTGTTTTTCACCAGGTGCCAGGTATCTTCGTCAAGTTCCATGGAAACCAGGATATATCCCGGATAAAATTTGCGGTTGGACGTCTTGCGCTTCCCCTTGACCAGCTCGACCACCTGCTCGGTGGGAACGACGATCTCCCCGAATTTTTCCGGAAAGGACGATGAGGCAATCCTCTCTTCAAGGTTGGTTTTTACCTTGTTTTCAAATCCGGAATACACATGGATTATGTACCATTTATGTGCCACGTCTTACCTTCCATTTCCCGTCTTTCGCAGGACCAGACATCCAGATACGAAGGGGTCTACAGTATAATCCGAACCAGACTCGACAGCCCGAAATCGATAATGCCCAAAAAAAACGAAACGATAAGGACAAAAACCAGAACAACCGCGGTCATTGCGCTCGTATCCTTCCGCGAAGGCCAGACCACCTTGCTCAGTTCATTTCGGACTTCTCTCAGATATTGTATCCAGCTGCCGAAGTAACGGTCCAGCAGCTTCATCAGAAAAGTCTGATCGCCGGATGACCTTCCAGATATCCTCCCGGATGTTTTCCCGGAAGCGGACAGCATCGGCTTCTGCTTTTTGCCCCCGGCTTCCCGGGCCCCCGGGTCATCGCCCCTGGTTGAAGAAGAGGAATCCCGGCTTTCCTGAATTGCACCCGGGGCAGAATCGCCGGCTTTCTGCCTGTCCTTTTTTGGACTTGCCGACTTCTTTTTCTGCAACCTTCCCATTTCGACTCCTAACTATGTAAAGCCCAATGCGGATGTTCCATATCTGAACCCCCGCCTTTTGGGCTTTGCTGCTGAATGATTTGGCAGGCCAGGAGGGATTTGAACCCCCAACCACCGGATTTGGAGTCCGACGCTCTGCCGTTAGAGCTACTGGCCTGCATGCATTTGTGCTATTTTGTTTCGCGGTGCACGGTATGCGTTCGGCAAAATCGACAGTATTTTTTCAATTCAAGACGGTCCGGCTTGGTCCGCTTGTTTTTGGTTGTCGAGTATGTGCGCCGCTTACATTCCATGCACGCAAGCGTAATGTTCACTTTCACAGGATTCGCCCCCGATGCTGCTTATTCCAGGATTTCACTTACAACGCCGGCACCGACTGTCCGGCCACCCTCACGCACGGCGAATCGCAGCTCTTTTTCCATCGCTATCGGCGTGATCAGCTCAACCGTGCCCGTCAAATTGTCACCGGGCATCACCATCTCCACTCCCTCGGGCAGCGTCATTACGCCCGTCACATCCGTGGTCCGAAAATAAAACTGCGGACGGTACCCCGAAAAAAACGGCGTGTGACGACCACCCTCGTCCTTGCTCAATATGTAAACCTCCGCCTTGAAACGGGTATGCGGCGTGATCGACTTGGGCGCCGCTACTACCTGACCGCGCTCCACCTCGTCCCGCTTCGTCCCCCGAAGCAACAAACCCACGTTGTCCCCCGCCTGACCCTCATCAAGCAGCTTCCGGAACATCTCCACACCCGTGCACACCGTCGAAATCGTCGGACGCATCCCCACGATCTCCACCTTGTCATTGACATGAATGATGCCCCGCTCCACGCGACCCGTCACTACCGTACCACGACCCGATATGGAAAATACGTCCTCCACCGGCATCAAAAACGGCTTGTCCACGTCCCGCTCCGGCTGCGGAATGTACGCGTCCACCGCCTCCAAAAGCTCCCAAATGCACTTGGCATCATCGCTGTTCGGATCGTCGCTCTCCAGT
>JAWOAV010000125.1:0-60377 GCA_046498365.1 Desulfosalsimonadaceae bacterium | reverse complement strand
GCGGCGTTCGAGCGGGCGTACCTCGAGGGGGCGCGGCGAGCGCCGTCCGAGCTGGTCGCGACGACGCTCAGCGGCGTCCCCGACCGTTCTCCTCGTCGCCCTTGACGACCATCACCGGGCACGGCGCCTTCGGATTGCCCCCGGCACAAGCAGTTCTTCACAGGTGGAAAGCACCGACCTGCTGACTGCCGTATCAGAAACCGCGCCCATGGTGATTGCAAGCAACTGGTTGGGCCGTAATGCATCATCCGGCTCCGCCATTTTCTTGGATTCCACGGGGAGAAGCTACGGACTCCCCGTCAATGGCCTGCCTTCCGCCCGCAGCCACGGCACGCCCCTTACCGGTTTTTTTAAAAATCCGTCTCAATCCCGTTTCATCTCCGTTCTCATGGGGGCCCCGAAACAGAAGCTCCTTATCGCAAGCAATGCCGGGTACGGATTTGTCACGCAAATCCAGCACATGCATACCCGCAACCAGAAAGGAAAGGCGCTTCTTTCCCTGCCCGGCGACGCGCAGCCCCTGCCCCCCCTGCATGTTACCGGATCCGCGGCGGATTTCTACGTGGTCGCCATTACCGCAGCGGGGCGGATGCTGATGTTTCCCCTGCCGGAAATGCCGGAGCTGCAAAAAGGGAAAGGAAACAAGATCATCCACATCAAAACCGGTGACATTACCGCCGGCAAGGATTTTTTAAAGCACCTGGCGCTGCTCCCGGACAAAGGGGCGCTGACCCTTTTTGCCGGCAGGCGGCATTTCCGCCTGGTATTCGGGAACATCGCCAATTTCATGGGCTCCCGGGGGCAGCGGGGAAAAAAACTCCCCCGGGGCTTTCAGAATGTGGATTCGGTTACGGTGGAAAAACCGAAGCCGGTGGTTCAGGAGGCAGACGCCGGGGAAAACGAACCGGAATCCGCATCATAGCAACCGTCGAAAAGGATATTTATGAGTCCGAAGGGGTACCGTTCAACGCCGGGGGATCCCTCCCCCCTCACCATTCCGGGGTCCCACTGGGAGGATCTGGCAGAAATGGATCCAGAAGAGGTCTGCCGCAGGAGCAAAGCGGAAGTGGATCCGGAATACGGATACCGCCTTTCCTTTTTAAACCGGCAGATCATCGTGGATACGGCGAACCGCTGCCTCCGCAAACCGGCCAGAGACACAACGCAAATACTGGACGACCCCCTGCTTGGCCTTGTCGTGCTCGTGTACCTGAGAAATGCGGCCGATGTGGCGCCGGAAAACCGTATGGCAGCCGCAAAGGAGCTCCGGGAAGGGCATTTTTTCACGGGCATCCACGGCCTGGATGTCGCCGGCGTTATCGAAGCCTTCGGACACGATCCGGAAGGGTTCGCGGCTGCCGCAGAAGCCCTCGGTGGCACCCGTGAACCGCATGCCGACGTCTCCTACCGCCTTCCTGCCCTCCCCCGCATCCCGCTGTATTATCTGCTCTGGGAAGGAGATGAGGATTTTGAACCCAATGTCACGGTCTGCTTTGACCGGACCATTGAACGCCATTTTGCCGCAGACGCCATCTGGGGCCTGGTCAAGCGTGTTTCCCACGCCCTGGTAGCGGGCACGGCCATTGCCGACTGACCATTCATAATACGATGCCACTATGCAGCAGCAGGCAAAAAACGAAACCATCTGGGGGATCGTTGACCGCGTCACATACCACAATGAAGAGAGCGGTTACAGTGTGCTGCGTATCCATGCCATGGGCAATCCGCAACGGCAGGAAACCGTCATCGTCCACCAGATACGGGTATTTGCCGGCGCCACCATGGAATTTTCCGGCAACTGGACGCATCATCCCAAACACGGGCGCCAGTTCCATGCCGTATCCACCGTTGAAAAACAACCGGCTACCGCCGCGGCCCTGGAAAAATATCTTGGATCCGGCCTGATACGGGGCGTAGGGCCCAAGACCGCCAAAAAAATCGTCCGCCACTTCGGGGACAAGACCTTGGAAGTGTTTGAAAAAAATATTGAAAAACTGACGGACGTCCCCGGAATTGCGGAAAAAAAGCGCCGAACCATAAGCAGCGCCTGGGCCGAACACCGCGCTGTACGAAATATCATGATGTTTCTCCAGTCTCACGGCATCAGCACCCTTTTTGCGGTTCGCATCTACAAGCATTACGGCGATGACGCCATTGAAACGGTCATGGCCAACCCGTACCGCCTGGCCGATGATTTTTACGGGATCGGTTTTCTGTCAGCGGACAGGGTCGCACTGAGCATGGGGCTTGACGCCGCCAGCGACCAGCGGATAATGGCGGGAATCCGGCATGTTCTGGGCGCTGGCCGCCAGTTCGGCCACTGTTTTCTCTTCTATGAACAGATCGAACGGCAGGTCAAGGAGTTGCTCCAGACCGATATCAGCGGTCGGCTGGCGGATATCCTGAATGTCATGGAAGCGGAAAACCTTCTCAAGGTTCGAACCCTGGCACTGCCGGACGGCACGTATGCCGCCTGCTACTATTCGAAGCCCCTTTACTACGACGAAATCCTGGTCGCTGAAAAAATCAGGCATATGCGCGGCCCCGTCGCCGTCGACCCCCGCCGCATCGAACAATGGCTGGAGAAACACTGCCGGGCCAACCGTCTGGCCCTGAGCCCGCAGCAGGCCGAAGCGATCAAGAACATTGTCGGCCGGGGCTTTTCCGTGCTCACCGGCGGGCCGGGATGCGGAAAAACCACCGCCACCCGGGTGCTTGTAAAGCTGCTGGAAGCAATGGGGAAAAAAGTGCTGCTCGCCGCACCCACCGGCAGGGCGGCCCAGCGAATGACGGACGTTATCGGGAAAAAGGCCAAAACTATTCACCGGCTTCTCCAGTGGCAGGCCGGAAAATTCAAAAAAAACAAGGATTCGCCACTGGATGCCGACTTCCTGATCGTTGACGAAGGCTCCATGCTCGATATCAGCCTGAGCGCCGCTTTACTGGACGCCGTCCCAGGCGATTGCCAGGTGCTGTTTATCGGAGATGCCGACCAACTTCCCTCGGTCGGTCCCGGCAATGTGCTAAACGATATCATCACCTCCGGAAGCGTTGACTGCTTCCGGCTGACCACCGTTTTCCGGCAGGCCGAGGCGTCCCTGATCATCAAATATGCGCACACGATCAACCGGGGAGACATCCCGAAAATTGACTCCCCCTTTCACAAGCCGAAAATATGGCGGCAGAAAAAAAACGACTGCCTGTTTATCGATTCAGACGAGGCAACGGGGGAACAGCTCAATTTTATCGGCAAGGCGAAACGGGTCTTGCACGCCCGGGCCGGGGAAATGGGGAACCATTTTGATGACGAATCGGACCTGTATGAATTCCGCGCAGATGAAACCCTGCCCGCCTATGAAACAGAGATTGTCATCCCGGAAAAATTCGCCCACGTAAACCTGGAAGACCTTTACCACGCCCGATCCAGGGTCGAAGAATTGCGCACGGTTTTAAAAAAGGTCCATCCCTGGTCCAGCCTCCATTACGGGCTTTCGGCTGTTGACGTCGTAGTGCGGCTCTACCTGGAATGGATTCCCAAATATTACGGCAAGCAATGCGAAATCCAGATTCTTTCCCCCATGACGCGGGGCTCCCTGGGAACGCTGCGCCTGAACCAGCGAATCCAGGAGAGCGCCAACCCGCCGATTTCCGGGAAAAGACAGCTGAACGTGGGGGAAAAAACCTTTCGGGAGGGGGACCGGGTCATTCACCGCAGAAACAATTACGACCTCAATGTCTTCAACGGCGACATCGGCGTGATCACGCGCATCGACACCGGCCAGATGACATGCACGGTATCCTTTTTCCCGGACGGCAGACAGGTCCTTTACCAGCGGGAGAACCTGCTGGAACTCGATCTGGCCTATGCCGTCACAATTCATAAATCCCAGGGAAGCGAATTTGAGGCGGTGATCATCCCGCTGCTGAGTCAGCACTTCAAAATGCTCTACCGCAACCTGGTCTACACAGGCCTGACAAGGGCAAAAAAACTGGCCGTATTCGTCGGCACGCGCAGGGCGCTGGCTATGGCCGTCAAAAACGAGGACACGAGCCTTCGACAAACGGCGCTGGCCGGGCTTTTGAAAAAGGGATGAAAAAAAATGAAAGTCATCGATTCCCATGCCCATTGCGGCATCCAGGACAGATATCCGCCCCAGGCTTTTGAAGACTACCTGCTGGCCATCCGGGGCAGCCCCATTCAAGGGGCAGCCATGTTTCCGCCGGTACTGGAAATTTATGACCGGAACGACCCGTTTTTCGCGGATACGCCGGCATGGCGCAGTCGGCGCCGGGCCGCCAATGAATATCTGCTTACGCTCCAGGGTCGTGGCATTGAGGTCTTTCCCTACCTGTTTTTGTGGAATGATTTTGCCGTCGGTCAACTCTCTCCCCGGCACTTCGGTATCAAATGGCACCGGCATGAAAACGAACCGCGCTACAATTATGACGATCCCGCCTGCACGGCGGCCATTGCAACCATCCGGGAAACTAACCGGCCGGTGGTGCTGGAAGAGGAACTGGGCAACACAATCCGTTTCGTCGACAAGATCGCTCCCGGAATCAGGGTAATCATCCCGCACATGGGCATGCTCAACGGCGGCTACCGACGCATCGCCTCCGCAGGCCTGTGGGAAAAACCAGGCGTGTGGGCCGACACGGCCCTTGCATTACCCTCAGAAATCATGCATTATATAGAACACTACGGGCATGAGCGCCTTTTGTTCGGCTCCGATTTTCCCTTTGGCTATCCACCGGGCGAGCTTGCGAAAATCAACCGGTTGAAAGTCAGCGATGATATAAAAGCAGACATCTTGGCAAACAACCTCATGCGGCTATATGAACAGATAAGGCCTGTATCATGACGCGAAAACCAACCTATGAAGAACTGGAAAAACAGGTCAGAAGCCTTGAATCCGAAAATATGCGCCTGAAAAATGCCGAGCAGGAATGCGCTTCCAACGAAGCGCGCCTGAAAAGCCTGATTGAAATTTTTCAGCATCCGGCGGAATTCACACAGGATCTCCTTGAATTCGCCCTTGAGGAAGCCATATCCTTCACCGGAAGCAAAATCGGCTACATCTATCACTACGACGATAAAAAAGGGGCATTTATCCTGAACAACTGGTCCAAAGGGGCCATGGCGGCATGCGCCATAACCGATCCGCAGACCGTGTACAGCCTTTCCGAGACCGGGCTCTGGGGGGAAACCGTCCGCCAGCAGAAACCCATTGTGGTCAATCATTTCAAGGCGCCTCACCCACTGAAAAAAGGCTATCCGGAAGGGCATGCGGAAATTCTGAAATACATGAGCATCCCGGTCTTCAATGAGAACCGCATCGTTGCGGTGGTCGGCCTTGCAAACAAAGACGCGGATTATACCTACAGCGATGTCCTGCACCTGACGCTGCTCATGGATTCGGTCTGGAAAATCGTCCAGCGCAAACAGGCGGAAGACGCTCTTCGAAAAAACGAGGAACTCCTTCGCAAAACACAGGAAATCGCCCACCTGGGAAGCTGGGAGATTGACATTGAAAGCGGCGTTTTGACCTGGACGGAACAGGTCTACCGCATTTTCGGGATGGCGGACGCCGCAGGTCCCGTTACCTATGAAACCTTTCTGAAAGCAGTTCATCCGGATGACCGGTCGATGGTTGACCATGCATATACCAAGTCCATTGCCTCCGGCAAAGACGGATATGAAATCGAGCACCGGATTATTCGGCAGGACACCGGAGAAGTGCACCATGTTCAGGAAAAATGCGAGCACGTGCGGGACGGCTCGGGCAAAATCATCCGCTCCGTGGGCATGGTCGCGGATATCACTGAACGAAAGCAGGTGGAAAAACAACTCCGCCAATTCAACGAGGAACTGGAAAGCCGCGTCCTGGAGCGGACATCACAGTTAAAAAAGCGCACCCGCCAGCTCCAGCGCTTAGCCCTGGCCCTTTCTCAGGCCGAAGACCGGGAGCAGGAGAAAATATCGCAGGTTCTTCACGAAGATCTCCAGCAGATGCTGGCATCCGCAAGATTGCATCTGGACATCATCGAAAGTACCGACAATACGGAGCATAAAGATATACTCCTCCAAAAAACGCGCCAACTGCTCCAGGACTCCCTGAAAAAGACCCGGGACCTCTCCCATGACCTGAGCCCCTCCATCCTCTCCCATGCCGGACTGGCAGATGCCCTGGAATGGCTGGCAAGAAGAATGCGTGACCAATACCGGATGGAACTGACGCTTGCAACCGAAAACTTCAAAAGACCCCGTTCCACAACCATTGAACGATTCCTGTTCCGGACGGCCAGGGAACTGCTGTTCAACGTAGTCAAGCATGCCGGGGTAGAAAGCGCAGCAGTAACTCTCTGTTCTTCGGACACGGACGTTACCATGATTGTGGAAGACTGTGGGTGCGGATTTGATTCGACAAAAAACGACCCGAACAGTTTCGGACTGGGTATTTACAGCATCCGGGAGCGCATCGATCTTTTGGGGGGGCGCATCGACATTGAAAGCGCCCCCGGGAAAGGAACCCGGTCCGTGATATCTATTCCTGATCCTGATCGGAAACGATCCATCCAAATGTCCAAACATACCGAGATATATTGATATTCGATCAAAAATGCACTCGAAAAAAAACCATGATGGGGTGCAACGCCCGCAGGGCTGAACGCACCGACCCTCACAAGGCCGGGGCAAAGCGCACAAGCGCAGAAACGCAGCCGCAAAGCGGCTGCGCCAACCCATAAAACTGCAAAAGGAGGTTTGGGCATGCCAACGCGTTACAACGCCGCTTATGAGGAATCGATCAATGACCCGGAAGGGTTCTGGGGAAAAGCGGCCGAAGATTGCCGCTGGTTCAAAAAATGGGACAAAGTGCTCGACGATTCCCGCAAACCCTTTTACCGATGGTTTGTCGGCGGGGAAATGAACACTTGTTACAATGCTCTGGACTACCACGTGGACGAAAGAGGGCGGGGAGAAAAAGTTGCATTGATTTATGACAGTCCTGTGACCAATACCATCCAACACATCACCTACGCTGAACTCAGGGACCGGGTGGCCCTTTTTGCGGGGGTGCTCACCACCGCCGGTGTCGAAAAAGGGGACCGCGTCATTATATACATGCCCATGATACCGGAAGCCGTCGTGGCCATGCTTGCCTGCGCGCGCATCGGTGCAATCCACTCGGTCGTTTTCGGCGGCTTTGCGGCGAAAGAACTCGCCACGAGAATCGACGATGCCCGCCCCAAACTCATCGTATCGGCGTCCTGCGGCATCGAGGGGCAGAAAGTCATCGACTACAAGCCGCTGCTCGATACCGCAATCGATATCGCGGCATCCAAGCCGCAAAAATGCATCATCTACCAGCGGCCTCAGTGCAAGGCGCCATTGACCCCGGGCAGGGACATCGACTGGTCCGATGCCATGAAAGAATCCTCGCCGGTCGACTGCGCCGCGGTTCTCGCCACGGACCCCTTGTATATCCTCTATACGTCCGGCACGACCGGGCAGCCCAAGGGCGTGGTCCGGGACAACGGCGGCCACATGGTTGCGCTCAAATGGACGATGAAGGCCATCTACGACATCGACGAAGACGATGTGTGGTGGGCGGCCTCGGACGTGGGATGGGTGGTCGGCCATTCCTACATCGTCTATGCGCCGCTCTTCAAGGGGTGCACTTCCGTGCTGTTTGAAGGAAAACCTGTGGGAACGCCGGATGCGGGTGTTTTCTGGCGGATTATTTCCCAGCACAAGGTAAAATGCATGTTCACGGCACCTACCGCCTATCGTGCCATAAAGAGGGAAGACCCAAAGGGGACGCTGATCAAAAAGTACGACCTGTCCAATTTCAGGATCCTTTTCCTTGCCGGCGAACGTTCCGACCCCGCCACCGTGCAGTGGTCGGAAAACAACCTCCACGTACCGGTCATCGATCACTGGTGGCAGACGGAAACCGGATGGGCTATTGCGGCCAACTGCATGGGCCTTCACCCGTTCCCGGTCAAGTATGGGTCGCCGACCAAGGCGGTGCCCGGCTGGGATGTCCGCGTGCTGGACGTCAACAATGAAATTCTGCCTCCCGGCGAAATCGGCGCCCTGTCCGTGAAGCTGCCGCTTCCACCGGGGGCGCTCGTTACGCTGTGGGAGAACGACGAACGCTTCGTGGAGGCTTATTTCACGGAATTCCCCGGCTACTACAAGACCGCGGATGCCGGAATGATCGACGATGAAGGGTACATTTACGTCATGTCCCGCACCGACGACATCATCAACGTGGCCGGACACCGGCTGTCAACCGGCGGCATGGAGGAAGTGCTCGCCGCGCACCCGGATGTGGCCGAAGCAGCGGTGCTGGGCGTCCAGGATACGCTCAAGGGGCAGATTCCGGTCGGATTTCTGGTGCTCAACAGCGGGGTGACAAGAGACCCCAACGAAATCATAACGGAGGTCATCGCCATGGTGCGGGATCAGATCGGACCGGTGGCATCTTTCAAGATGGCCGCCGTGGTCAAGCGCCTCCCCAAGACCCGGTCCGGCAAAATCCTGCGGGGGATCATTCAGAAAATGGCCGACAACCAGGAATTCAAGACGCCGGCCACCATAGATGACCCGGCAATACTCAGTGAAATTGGTGAGGTGCTGGAAGGGCTGGGGTTTTCGGGAACCCGGAAATAAGGGCATGAAAAGCCGTCCGCCTTTCATGCCCTTGTTACAATCCGTTGCATTTATCAATATGAGCCCGTAGGGGCACCCCCTTGCGGGGGCCCTACGGGCTCATATTTAGTAAAAACATTTTTCGTGTCTATACAAGAATGATGGACCCGTAAAAAGTCGATTTTGGACGGCAAAGGTAAAAGTTCAAGATCAAGGCGCGTGCAATTTTTGAAGCATTGAGTCACGCCTTTGGCGTGTTGAGATTCTTCAAAAATTGTGCGGAACGCAGATATTGGGCTTTTTACGATGCCGTCAAGAATGCAAATATTCGTAAAAACGGTGCTTCATCACCCGCCGAAACCCGCTTCCGGGATATCGACCACCGCCCGGCAGCCGGCCTCGATGGAGCTGATCTTACCGGCCGTAACGGGGAGGAAGGTCTCGATAAAATACTGCGCGGATTTTATCTGACCGTCGTAAAACGCGGCATTCTTGTTTTTGCCGATAATTTCGCTTCGCTTGTCGCCGTCAGCATCCTTTGTGATCTCTGCCAGTTTCGGGGCCGCCACGCACGCCCGCCAGAGCAGCATCCATGCCATGATGATATCCCCGGTGACATCCAGGAAAGGGGTTGCGTGGGAGAATGCCACCTTGAAATCCTCCGACATGGCGGTCTTCCCCATGAACAGGGCCAGGTTGCCCAGCCGGTTGAGCGAATCATCCACCAGGGCCGCCAGGTCCGCAAGCCCATCGATGTTTTTCGCCTCGGCGGTGGTCTTCTGGACTTCCCCCAGAAACGCCATGAAAAGGGCCCCCTTTTTCATGCCCAGCTTGCGGCCGAGCAAGTCCATGGCCTGGATGCCGTTGGTCCCCTCGTAGATGGAGTTGATCTTTGAATCGCGCATGAGCCGCTCAATGGGATAATCCGCTATATACCCGTAGCCGCCGTACACCTGCATGGCCTCAACAGTGGCCTGAAACCCCTTGTCCGTGCAGTAGGATTTGATGATCGGGGTGAAAAAATCGATCAGGTCCATATATTTCGTTTTTTCTTCCTCGTTCTGCGTGCAGGCTTCCAGGTCAAAAAGGTACGCGACATAGTAGACGAAGCTGCGCATTCCCTCCACGTGGGATTTCATCCACATGAGCATCCGCCGGACATCCGGATGATTGATGATGGTCACGGGCTTTGCTTCCTTGTTGAACATATCGGCCAGGTCCCGCCCCTGAACGCGCTGCTTTGCATAATTCACCGCATACAGGTACGCGCACGATGCATTGAAAAGGCCGATGGCCCCAACGCCTAAGCGCGCCTCGTTCATCATGTGAAACATCACCCGCATCCCCTTGTTTTCCTCGCCCAGCAGCAGGCCGCGGCATTTCCCCTTCGGGCCGAACGCCAGCTGGCAGGTGGGGCTGGCATGAAGTCCCAGCTTTTCTTCTATGCCGGTGCAAAGCACGTCGTTGGGCTCGCCCAGGCTGCCGTCCTCGTTTACCCATATCTTGGGAACGATAAAAAGGGATATCCCCTTTGTCCCGGAAGGCGCCCCTTCAATGCGGGCGAGTACCGGGTGTATGATGTTTTCCGTTAAATCGTGCTCGCCTGCGGTAATAAAGATCTTGTTGCCGGTGATGGAATAGGTGCCGTCGTCGTTTTTGACCGCGGATGTGGTCAGGTTACCGACATCTGAGCCGGCCTCGGCTTCGGTGAGCACCATTGTCCCCCCCCATTGCCCGGAATACATCTTGGACAGAAACATTTCCTTTTGTTTCTCTGTGCCGAACACCTCGATCATCTTTGCTGCCCCGTGCGTGGCGAACCCGAATGCCCCGAAGGAGAAATCCGCCCCGACGATATACTCCGCGGTTACCTGGGCGATTATGTGGGGCAATCCCTGCCCGCCGACTTCCGGGTCATCGGATACCGCGATCCATTCGCCTTCCCGCATGAGCTTGTAAGGCCGATGAAAACATTCCGGCACTTTTACCTGGTTGTTTTCAAATACCAGGCCGACCTTGTCCCCCTCCTCGTTTACGGGAAGAATTTCCTTTACGGCGAAATTTCTCGCCTCGCTGATCACCATGTCGAACATCTTGCGGTTCATGTCGCTGTAGCGCTCGAACTTTGTAAGCGAATCAATGCCAAGCTGCTCGTAAAGAACAAAATCCACATCCCTGCGATCTGCAATCTGCTGTGCCATGACGGTTTCCTTTCCTTCTTAAAAGTGATGGCTTTGTAAAAGTCGGTTTTGGAAGACAAAGTAAAAGCGATATACAAATCTTTGCATTTATCAATAGACATGGTGATCAGGAAGATCTCGTAGGAGCACCCCTTGTGGGTGCCCGAAATCCGGGCACCCACAAGGGGTGCTCCTACGGGCTCACATTTTGTGTGAATATTTATCGTATCTATACAAGAATGCAAAAATTAGTAAAAAGCAATAAAAGTAGCGCATAAAATGCATCCTTTGCAGCCTCCCGAAAGCGGTTTCCAGCTCCCCCATAAAAAACCAGATCTGCCCCCTGAAAATAACATTTGTTCTACTGTTTACCAAAAATTTACATAAACGTAAACGTTATGTTTACAACCCGGGAAAATCCGCCCCCGGTTTTTTCATCAGGGCCACGTCCTTGACCGGAATTTCGCAGTACCAGCCCCGTTGCGCTGCAATGATCCGAAAGGTCCTTTCCCGGTAGAATACCACATGGGTAATGTCGCGGCGGTAATGCCAATTTTCGAATTTCGCGTCATCGGTCTGAAAACAGGTCATGACAGCGAGATACCCACCGGGGCGCAAAAGTGTATCAAGTCTTTCGAATTCCGCTTTGGGCCGGTGGAAATGCTCGGCAACCTCCGTGCAGGTGATGAAATCGTAGGTCACCGCCAGCACTTTTTTTTCCGGGAAAAAAAAGGGGTCGTACGATGTCATGAAATGCCCTGCTTCCGCCATCATCTGCGACATCGCAGGCACAGGGCCGCAGCCATAATCCAACCCCCTTTGTCCGGGGGAAAGGCGTTTTATCAGCGGCACCGCCGCCTTTCCCAGAAATCGCCGGTATCCCGGGTCATGGGGGTCATTCTCATGGCGTTCATATCGTTTTCGCTCGGTGTTTCTATCCGGCAGGTGCGATGCGTCCATGAAGGTGGCCATGCAACGCCCGCAGCGCCAGTATATGATATTGCCTGCCGGGAACACGCGTGTCTTCTTATCCCCGCACACCCTGCATGCCGGTTTTGCCAAATTGCTCTCAGGCATCCATTTGCGGTCTACCATCTTCCCGCCTCATTTATCCGGTCTCAGATTTTCGAGCTCCGATCCCCCGGATCCTCGTACCATGGCAGCCCCGCCCTGGAGGACCGCTCCAATTCGGCAATAATCTGGGCACCCAGGAGAATAATAATGGCGGCAATTTCCATCACCAGCAGGAAGATGATCACGGTGGCCAGCGAACCGTAGATCAGATTGACAAGGGAAATATTGCTGAAATACCAGACGAGCAGCCACCGCACACCGTCCCACAGCAGCGCCGCCGTTATTCCGCCGACCAGTGCCCGCCGGAACTGTACCCGGGCGACAGGGAGCACCTTGTATATGGAGGTAAACAGAACGCAAAGTCCGATTAACCCAAGCAGGTGCAGACCGATGCGCGGGGCATTGGTCATGGAAAACGTCCATGCACCGATAACGATCTGCTTGTCGGAAAGGGCCTCCAGCATGGTGCTTGCGGCTGTGAGCAGAATAATGCCGATCGTGAAGATAACCATGTAGGCATAGGGGATCAGGGCGGAAACCCAGAATCGTCTTTCTCTGGGGGTTGTCGATACATTCAGAATGGTGCCAATCGCTTCCTCGAGCATTCTGAAGGCCATGGAACTGAAAAACAACAGGACGACAATACCGACACCGCTCACAACGGACCTGGCTTCAAGCGCCGTCGCCACCGTCCGTGTGAGCTCTTCGGCCGCTCCCGGAAGCAGAAAATGCAACTGTGCCGCAATGATCGCCAGCAGCTTTTCCGTATCCATAAAGATGGACAACCCAAGCAGAATCACCACCAGAAGTGGGACAACGGACAGCAGCGTGTTATAGGCCACACCGCCGGCAAGCAGTATCCCCTTATTCTGAAAAAAATGACGGATGACGCGAAGAACAAAAATTCGGATTTTCGAAATTCCTGGCAGCATGCGATCCTTTCTGCACGTAATCATCAGCCCCTGAATCCGCGGCCCCCCTTTTCCGGCGGATTCTTCGGAAAAGGTCGCTGTTCATTGACACCTGTATACCGATTTGCAATCGCATTGTCTTTTGTTTTTTGAAAAAACGGGAAAATCACAGAAATCGGCGCTGCAATTCCGACCCATCCATTCTCACCGGCCCGACGGACGGCAAAAGACGTTCTGCAATCCGGCCACATGAACCGTTCCCGTTTATTACCATGGTGCCGGGTGACAAGTCCATAAAATCATATGGGCAATTCATCCCGATGGGGATCGTCTTCACCGGCGCAGCGCTCCGCCAACCCGGCCCGATCAAAGCCGGATATTCCTTGGATCGGTGAACTATATAGGCCGTCACATATTCATTACCGACACTTTTTGGAAGACAGGCGGATGGAAATTTTTGATTGACTTTTTTCCTGCTTTTGAATGATAGTTAACGCCGGCTTGAAAAAACAATGGTTTGCCGTGGAAAAATACGCTTCCCGTATATATCCATGCCTGCCGCTTTTGCCGGACGGTACGTGCCGGCGTATGTGCATGCAATACCAAGATACGCGTCGTCTCCGTAAAACAAGTCTCCTGAGGAGGTCTTCAAGTGTATGGGATAGAGGCAATCAATGCGGCCAATGGCTGGAATTTGGCGGCGCTGGGTATACTGGTCGTTTTTTCGTCCTTGCTTATTCTTTCGATTATCATTTCTCAGCTGCACAGGATCCTTGCGGTTTGGGACAAAAAAGAGGATCTGCTGCCCGGCGGCATGACATCGGACAGGTCGCAAATCAGGGAAAATGAAAAAGCGGGATCTTCCGGCGGGGAAGAAACCATACCGCATCCGCATGTCTGCCCCGGGGATATCAACGAGATCGCTGCAATATGGGCACCGCTGGCTGAAAAACTAAACGACCCATTCCCTCTTGCAGATCTCTATAAGGAGGCGGCGAAAAACGACTTTCCCCATCCGCATATGACCATCCAACGGCTGAGACAAGAAAATATTCTGGCGCCCGCCGGAGACCGGCTGTTTCGCTTCCAATACGAACGGAAAAAGGCATAACGCATGCGGCAGACAAATTGCTGATGCATTTCGGACAAATCGGGGAAAATTCAGGATAAAAAATGCAGGGGGCAGTGTCAACCATTTTTAAGCAGATTCTATTAGATAGAACCCATCTTGTCAGGCGCGGAGGATCGACACGGTAATGGATAAGTTTCTTCACTTTATAAGCCAAACCGGTTTTGCAAACATAGAGTTGTCAAGCCTTGTAATGATGGTCATCGCTCTTTTCCTGCTTTACCTGGGCATTGCGAAAAAGTACGAACCATTGCTGCTGGTCCCCATCAGCTTCGGCATGCTGCTGGTGAACTTTCCCCTCTCCCCCCTGATGGCGCTCCCTGAAAACGGTCAGCCGGGAGGGCTTTTGCATTACCTTTACCTGGGAATCGAGCTCGGCATTTATCCGCCCTTGATTTTTATGGGAATCGGTGCGCTTACAGATTTTTCCCCCCTTATCTCCAATCCGAAGACACTGCTCCTTGGCGCCGCAGCCCAGGTAGGCATATTCTTCACTTTCCTGGGAGCCCTGGCACTTGGATTTACAACCATGGAGGCCGGCTCCATCGGCATCATCGGGGGAGCGGACGGGCCGACGGCAATTTACTTGTCCTCCCAGATGGCCCCGCACCTGCTCGGCGCTATTTCCGTAGCCGCCTATTCCTACATGGCGCTGGTTCCCATTATTCAACCTCCCATCATGCGTCTTTTAACCACAAAAAAAGAACGCGTGATCGTGATGGAGGAATTACGGGAAACGTCCAAACGCGAAAGAATCCTTTTTCCGATTATCGTTATCCTCATTACCGGCCTTTTCCTGCCGACCGCCCTTCCCCTCCTGGGCATGCTGATGCTGGGAAACCTGTTTCGCGAATGCGGCGTGACCGACCGCTTGAGCAAGGCATCACAAAACGAACTCAACAACATCATTGTGATCTTCCTGGGGCTGACCGTGGGCGCCAAGTGCAGTGCATACTACTTTTTGACGGTGGAAACGATTCAGATTATCGTACTGGGTCTGGTGGCTTTTGCCATTGGCACAGCGAGCGGCGTGCTCATGGGGAAGATTCTGTGCAAAGCCACGGGCGGCAAAGTCAATCCGCTGATCGGCGCCGCCGGTGTATCAGCGGTTCCCATGTCGGCAAGGGTTTGCCAGACAGTGGGGCAGGAAGACAACCGGTCCAACTTCCTGCTCATGTTCGCAATGGGGCCCAACGTCGGCGGTGTTATCGGATCGGCAATCGCCGCGGGCATTTTTCTGGCAGTGCTGTAACCCCAGGCATATCGTGAACGGCTTCAAAACACCTTCCGGAAAGGTCCGACCGGGATAGTTCGGAAAAAACACCCAACAAAGCTTGATTTTCCCCCTGCTTCTGATGTAACCTGCAGTCAAACCAACGCGACAATATAGAAGATACATGCCAATCCTTTTTTGCCCGGCCAAAACCGCTTTGCCCAGGAATATCCATGGAAAAAAAAACAATATATGTAACTGAATTTGACTTTGACCGGTTGTACGGGCTTGTCGAATCGGCCGACCCGAATATTCGGGACAAAACGCACCTGATGCAGTTAAAGGAAGAACTCGAACAGGGAGAAGTGATTGAACCAGCCGATATTCCGGACGACGTCATAACGATGAATTCAAAATTCCGGCTGCAGGGCGAAGACGGCACCCAATCCGATTATACCCTGGTATTCCCCCGTCATGCCGATTTTTCGAAAAATCGAATTTCAATCCTTGCCCCTATCGGCGTCGCACTGATCGGCAGTAAAGTCGGCGATACGGTTACATGGAAAACCCAGGCGGTACAGAAACAGTTCAAAATTCTGAAAATTCTCTACCAGCCGGAAGCCTCCGGAGATTTTCACCTGTAACGAATTGTTTTTCAAAATTATTTTCGGCGTGCAAAATATAACGGATCGTGAACGCCGGTATCGTGCAGATTCTCCTTTACCGATTTTTCTTTTTGCGGGGTTTGACCAGATTGAAAAACAGGATTCAGTCAGTATGGGGTAAAATCTTTATCTGCGCGGCACTTTTTCTTTTTACCGCCGTATCAGTCACCCTTTCCGCATCCGAAAAGCCCCCGGAGGATACGTCCCCCCCGGAAATCGCCCTTCCGTCAGGCATCAATGAGACGCTCTCCGCAGAAACCCAACGGGTAACCGAAACGCTCCGCCACCAGAGCGCTACGCTTTTCGAACGAGAACCGCTTGCATGGGACTGGCAGACGATTGAGTATCTTCCCAACTGGTTTTTCAACCAGCTTTCCTTATTTTACAGGGAACTGATCGAACAAAGCCGGGTAATCGGGACTGCGGGCTCCATTGTGGTGCTGGTTTTCATTTTTGCCGCCATCTACAGCATTATCTTCAGAAACAGGGTGCTGTCCCGGGTGGAAAAAAAATTCCAGCCCGTCATGGACGCAATGCCCGAACAATTTGTCCCCTATTTCCGGTCCGGGTTGAAGCTGATCGTTTCCGCATTGATACCGCTTCTCCTGTATGGCCTGCACCGCGCGGCAATGGCGCTTACCGGCTATAATGCGGCATGGTTCCTGCTAGCGGGCCGCCTGCTCTGGCTCTGGCTCATTGCGGCATTGGTCATCGGCTCCCTGAAAGAGATTTTCATCACCGGTGTATTCGGCAATCCCGGGGAATACGGCCGAACGATGTTCCGGCTTGGAAGAATTGCGCTGGTCGCGGTTCTCCTGGGAGTAGGCGTTTTCTGGGGAGCCGAGGCTTTCAACATCCGGCCCGACATCCTTGCCCTGGTCCATTTTTCAATATCCATCACCCTAACCATCGTTATTTTCCTTTTGCTGTTGAAAAAAAGCGCCATACTCTCCTTGATACCGGAGCGCCCTTATGAAAGTTACCGGGCTTTCGTGTCTTTGCTGTCGAAATTTTATTACCCGCTGTTGTTTTTTTCATTGATCATCGCGCTGTTGTGGTGCATCGGATACCGGGAACTCGGCCGGGTGGTGCTTTTCAAACTCTGGGGGACTGCGCTCGCCATCGTTCTTATCGCAGTAGTGCATCATTACCTCATGGGGCTGCTCAAGCAATGGGACGAAAAAAGAAGCGCTTCCGATGAGGCGGCCGGTGCCCTGATCCGTTCCCTCAAGAGCCTTTTGACCTATGTCACGATTGTCGTTACGATTGTCATCGGCCTGAACATGCTCGGCCTGCTTGACCCTCTTCAGCGCATCATGTCCTTCCCTGTTCTTACCGTCGCCGAAAGGACCATAACCTTCTGGACCATCATGCAGGCGGTATTGATCCTTCTGGCGTTCGTGTTTGCCTCCGGCATGTTTCAGGCGTATATGGACTACAAGGTTTACCCGGCATTGGGTGTGGATACGGGGCTGGGATATGCACTGAACACCTTTTTGAAATACCTGCTGCTGGCAGTGGGTTTTTTAACCGCGCTCCGGGTGATCGGTCTGGATCTCCGGCTGCTTTTTGTTTTTGCAGGGGCCATCGGCATCGGCATCGGCATCGGCCTTCAAAATATGGCGGCCAATATCATCAGCGGTTTTTCGATCATATTCGGGGGGAGAATCCGGAAAGAAGACTGGATCGAAATCGGCAGCACCCTGGGCGTGGTGACGGATATCCACCTCAGTGCCACCAAGATACGCACAAGAGACAACATTGAATACCTGATCCCAAACGCGAACCTGATCTCCGGGACCATCGTGAACTACTCCCTTTCCTCCCCGCTGATACGCATCGACCTGGATGTAGGGGTATCCTATAATGCGGATCCAGAAACCGTTAAAACAATACTCCTGGCGGCCGCGCAGGAAGAGCCCATGGTTGAAAAAATTCAGCCGCCTGGAGTCCGGTTTGTCGGGTTCGGGGACAACTCCATTGATTTTCAGCTGCTGTTCTGGATCAATGTCAAGAAAACCCCGCGCCGAAAAGTCCGCAGCGCCTTGTATTTCAACATCTTCAGGCAGCTGGCTGAAAAAGGCATCGAAATTCCTTTCCCGCAGCGCGATATTCATATAAAAAGCGCTGCCCCTCCGCTGGAAGCGGGAAACAAGCTCGGCAGTGAAAGCCCGGATGGATTTTCACCCCCGTGATCACAAGCCGGATTCCATTATCGTTTTTCCCCCTTGATAGCGCGCGAATCTAATGATACACTCGACGACATTTCACTGCAGTGCGACATACAAAATCCAGAAAGGAGACAAACCCATGACAAATGGCGCAAATATACCCAATATCGATTTCACGGTGGATAAAAACAACTTGTACCGGGAAGAAGGAATTACGGATCACAAGGTGGCTTCCATCCGCAGGCTTGTACCCATCAAGGTAGACGGTTCCGAAGACCCGGACCGCGAACCGGTTTTTTATGCAAGCACCCAGCTGATGACGCCCGAGGGGCCCTTGCCGATCCAAGCGGCCCTGGAAGCGAAAACGCTTGAAGCAGCCATCGAAGAGTTTCCCGATGCCATGCGAAAAGCGCTCACCAAGACCATCGACCAGATCCAGCGGCAGCAGCAGCAACAAGAGCAGGAAAAACAGCAGGAACAGTCCCGCATTTACGTTCCCGGAAGGTAACTGCTGAAAAAAACCGCCCGCGACCGCGCCCGAAGACGGCTCACTCCTTTTCGGGACTGTCATTCGGCCGCTGTGCATCGGGCGGGTTCGGATTTTCGGAAGGCAGGTCAACTTGCTCGACGCTGACGCCGGCGTCAGCCCGGGGTACCAGCCGGTAGATTCTGTCGGCATACCGGCTGAAAGCGTCCGCATCATGATGGGAAATCATCAGTACCTGGAAACCAAGCGCACTTCCGGCATCATGGACGATTTTTACCAGGCGGGGGACAAGGTCCGGATGAAGCCAGCAGTCCTGCTCGTCTAACACCAAAAACCGCCTGTGATCCTTCTCTTCCAGCGTTGTCAGGGCAAACATGCGCAAGCCGACCGACAGGATGTTGGCCACCGATCCCCCCTGCCCCTTCAGGATATCTTCACGGTTGCCATCCCGCTCTATCCAGAAATCAACGGAGGCCGCGTTTCGTTTCCAGTCCACATCCGCCTTGAGCACAATCGGCTGCTCCAAGACCTCCTGCAGGGCGATGGAAAGCTTCTCTTCGATCACGTCCAGCAATTTTCTGAAAAGCTGCTGGTTCAAGGCTTCCAGCGCCGCACTCACCTTCCCGGAAAGTGCTATGTAATCGCGGAGCTCCCGGATGGATATGCGGATGCGATCTCTGTCCTTTTGGACCTGGTCTCTGAAAGCGGCCAGTCGGGTATGCCGGTTTCTAAGGCCTACCGGCGCATCCGGTTTTGTTTGATCAGTCATGGTGGTTATCCGAATTCATAAACCAAAAAACACCTTCTACGACTGCTGATATTTTTCTTCCACCTGTTTCAGCAAAGATTCGATTTGATCCAGGGATTGCTGGTATTGGGCTCTTTTCTTTTCGTTTTCCGTTTCCATTTCTGCCAGTTTTTTCTTCAGCGCATCGAGATCGTCCGTACCGTATTTTTCAAGGGCTTCCTTTTTCAGCTGGTCGAGCTGCTTCCGGGCGGTCTTGAGGTTTGTTTCCGCTTCGATTTTCCGTGTATGCAGCTTGTTATACCGATCCGTGAGCGATTCGATACTCTGTTTTTCTTTTTCCCGATCATTCATTTTTCCGTTACCTTTCTGGCGAGTTTCCGGATTTCATCGGCCACATCCGTTTCAAACCGGTCCAGGTTTTGTTCCAAAAACAGCTTCAATCCTTCGCTCGTATGGGTTCGTCTGGCCTGCAGTTCGGCAAGGCCTGTCACAAAAACGCTGGCCCGCTCTTCTTCCCCCGCATCGATCACCGCTTCGTGAAACACGCAGTCGTATGGCTGGTGCGGCACTTCCACATAGCTGACAGCAAATGCCATGCCGCACGCCGGGTCTATCCGTAAAACCGCAGGCACATGCGATCTTGCCGCGTCACTCCTTGACCTGCGGCTGATATTTCCGGGCGTTATCCACAGGGTATCGCCTTTTTGGACGGGATCAAGCCTTCGATGAATATGACCGTTGACAACCATATCGATGCCCGGCAGCGTAGCGGGGCGGATGTATCCTTTTTCTTCATACCCGGGCACCCGGATGTCGTGGTGGGTCAGCCAGACGACAAACGGCTTTGGATTTTGCCCAAGGGGCAACTCTAGTTTTTCGGGGATCGGCGCCCCCCAGGAGGAGCCGCCGACAATCACCCGTCGGCCGCCGGCCATCTCTGCCGAAACAGCGTTTTCATCCAGAAGGCGCCCCTTCCTCGCTTCTGCGATCACTGAAATGGAGTCATCTTTGGAGATTCTGTTTTCATGCACATCGTGATTGCCGTAAATAAAAAACATCTCCCGGTCGAAAAGACGCATGATATCCACAAGCAGCCAGTTGGGATTGTTTCGCGGAAGGTTGAACAGGTCTCCGGAGACCAGGGGGAGAAGGTCGTGGGCGGCAGCATAGTCCATGGCCCACCGGAGCTTTTCCATGATGACGGCCGGGTAATCGTCCTTGCGAAACCCTGGCACACGCGCTTCTATGTGAGGGTCGCCGATGACAAGCAGGCCGGAATAAGACCGGGAAGCGGGGATAATCTTCATGTACCCCTCCCGGCAAGCAGGGGGGTCATGTCGATAAAAGCCGCCGGATCCATTTCCTGCCCGCAGGTCGGGCAAATCGCTTCTTTTTTGATCCGCCTTTTGAGGGCTTCTCCCGCATCGGCGATTTCCAGACAGATCTGCTTCAAATCCGCCTTGATCTTCTCTGCTTCCGCGATTGCCGATTCCATTTTTCCGATATGCGTTCTCAGCCGGAACACATCCGGCATTTCTGGCGGAGAGGAAAGCTGTAATACCGTATGCGCGCAGCTTTCAAAATACGCCACTTCGGTCCGGGCGTTTTCGATACGGCGCACCATGGCATACAATGGGGGGATATCCGCCATTGGTGGTGGTGAAGGCAACCGGCCGAAGGCTTCGATCGCCCCCCGGTTTTGATCCAGGCGAAGAGAAAAGGCCTCGATCTGCCAGATGAGGGCGGCTATGGCTTCGGTATCCAAAAAAGAGGGCGGCGATTCGGCATGCCGCAGCACCTCTTTTCTGCGGCTTTCCATGCCCATCGCATCTTCTTCCTGCACCATCCGCGCGATGATCCGCTGAAGGGGATCGACCGGAAAAAAAAGCGGGGGAGAAGACAGCGCGGCCATTGCCTCTGCCACGGAAAGGGCCATAAAGACATTTTGCTGCGATTCTTCCAGATGGCCGGCGGTTTCATAAAGCCGCGCCGCGGCATCCATGGCGCCGGAAAGATCCCGATGCTCCGCTTCGAGCGCATCGATGCGGCATCCCAAATCGTCAATGGGCGCCAATTTCTCCAGGCGTGCGGTAAGCAACGCCTCCTGGCGGGCAAGTTCGCTCTCCAGGGTTTTTGCCTCCTGTACATTGTGCCGGTGCAGATTCTGCATTTCAATGAGCTTGATCGTATCGGAGGAGGAAGCAAAAAAAGTGGCCCGGCGGCTCGCGGATTCGTTTAACAGAAAAATCGGCTTTTTCTGCTCGCCAAAATGGATCTCGAAGGGATCGCTGTCGGTTTCCACAAGGCCGAGGCGGAGCCTTTCATGGAGCTCCTCCGGAACGGAGCCGCCGAGACGGTGGATATCGACGCCGTTGATAACATAACTGACGATCCGGTTTTTTCTCCGCCATTGGATGTCATCCCCCTCGTCCGTGACGACCCGGATCACGCACTCCCGGCAGCCGTGGCGGACCATGTAGTCGCCGGGCGCGTTTCTGCACAAAACCTGCAAAGCGCTTACCAGTGCGGATTTGCCGGTATTGTTTTCTCCCACGATAACCGTAAGCCCCTTTGCAGGCTCGATTACCGTATGCCGGTGCGACATGAAATTTATCAGTTCAATCTTCGTGATCAATTTGGGGGGCGCCCATGAAATTACTCATTTTTGCATTCTTGTATAGACACGATAAATATTCATACAGAATTTGATCCCGTAGGGGCACCCGCAAGGGGTGCCCCTGCGAGGTCTCACTGATCATCAAGTCTATTGATAAATGCAAAGATTTGTATGCGTTTCGAGAATACATACCCACAAGGATACATGCAAAATGACGCTGCCGGAAAGTATACCTTTTCACCGGCACTTAATGCAACGGTTGAATCTGCGATTTTTTTTCAATGACGATTTGCGGATTTCTGTGAAAACCGATGCGCGCATTGCGGATTGCAACTTGCCCGCTTTGGTCCGGGGCCAGCGCCTTTTTTCGAAAAAAGACCCGTATGGCGCGTTCCGGATGGAAATAAAACCATCCATCTTCATACCGGCCGACACGGGCTGAAACCACCTCGTTTTCAAGGCCGGGGGCAGACAGATCAGCCTTGGGGTCATTTAATAAAAGGCGGGACGCATCACGCGAATCCGCTGCCGGTGAAACCCGTACAAAACCAGTCACCTGCAGGTTGCCGTAATACCGGTTCAACCGATTGACAACGATATGATACGACCCGCCGAGATCAAGGTCCGCTGCTGCGCCGTAAACGTAAATGGCCCGGTCCCCCTGCCGCTTTATGACGGCATTGTCCCCATGCTTGTAGATAACGGTGACGTTTTCGATCTCGCAGCGGACCGATCCTGTTTTGGAGTCGTAGAGGTCCGCAATGGACGATTTCACAGGCGCTGGAGAGCACGGGGCATCCTTGGCCGAAAAAGTGAAGCCGCCGGTTTTGAAACAGGCATAAATGGGCAGGTGGTCGGAATAGCCACTGCCCAGGTGCCGCCCTCGCCCCCGTTCGGCCCGCTGCCACCGGAAAATGCCCCCTCCTTTAAACAGGTAGTGGGGGTCGAATTTATCGAACGAATTGTCCAGATAGGAGAAGCCTTTGTCGTCATACAGAGCTGCGGGCAGCAGAATATTATCGATCGACCGCGGCCGGCCGGAAAAAAGGTAGGACCATCGCCTGGAGTCTTCCAGTTCCATCCATAAGTTATAATGCAGACGCTTTTCCTGCATCTGCACCAAACGACCGGGATCAACCAGCCGGTCACCGGCAATGGTTTTCAATACGTGGTTGATTCCCGTCCGGCCGCCGGTGTCGTTCCCCTTTTTTCCGTCCCGAAGGAGTTCAAATTCATTGTAATTGGCGTTGAAATCGCCAAGCAGTATATAGTCCGTACCCAAGGGAAGCACTGAAACGGCCTTATACAGGGCTTCTGCCGAAAGAATCCGCAGGCTTTCAGGAGAATTTCCGGATCTCCAGTGGTTGACGAACAGCACAAGCGGCTTCCCGTCGATCTCGACCACTGCCTTTAGAATGCTGCGATTTTTCCTGCCGGCAACGAGGATGTCGCGGCTTTCAAGAATGGGATACATGGATAGAATCGCGCACCTTACCGCTGTGTCGCCCTTTTCCGTGATCGCCGCCCAGGGATAATCGAGCCCCTTTTTGCGCAGCACCTCACGGAGGTATTCGACCGCTTCCATGGATTCGACTTCCTGAAGGGCTATCACATGGGCATGCAGGCCCGCAAGCACCCGTGATATGTTTTCCGCCTTGATCGCCCGCATATCTTGGTTCCAGCCGTATTCAGCGCCGGGGACAAAGCCGGGGTATTCGGTGGTGTCATGCGTCAGGTCGAACAGGTTCTCAACGTTGTAGCTTCCCACCCGGAAGACCGCATCCGCCCCGGCAACGACCCCGGGGAGGAAAAAAACAATCGCAATGTGCAGCCAGAAAATGACCATCCATGGGGGGAGTCTGCATTTTCGCGTATCGGAGGATATCATGGGTTTTATCCGGTACGGTTCTGCTCCCACGCGGGGGCATGAAACGATACTCTCCAGAAAAATGGCGCAAAAAAAAGAGCGCAGGGAAATCTTTTCAAACATAAGCCCCTGCGCCCTCATCGGTTTACATGCGCATTCATTTATAAAAAGCGGTTGGTTTCAACCTGAACCGGTTTCGCTTATCCGGCCGAAGTCGCACGGAGATACTGCTGTATCAGCCGATCGTTGTCTTCTTCGGTCATTTCCCCCGGCAGGCGTTCCAAGGCTTTTTCCATGGCCATATCCAGAAGTTCATTCATCATTTTATTGCGGGCGTGGATGATCTGGTTGTCGATGCGCTGCTTTGCATTTTTCATCATCAAACGGCTATGCTCATTGGCTTCGTCGATAATTTCCTGCTTTCGCCGCTCCCCCTGCTCGACGATCCGGCTTTTAATCTCCTCAAGACGCGGGCCGCTTTTTTCCAGGGAATCTTTGGCATCCTGAACCTTGGCCAGCATTTCTTCTTTTTCCTTCTGGGCTCCCTCGATTTTTGCCTGAATCTCCGTTTTCTGGGAGGATAAAAAATTGACCAGCAGCGGCCCTGCAACCTTTACCAGGAAATAAATGAATATGCCGAAGTTGATCCAGCGCATCACCAAATCGTAGATCGGCCGCCATTCCCTGGTGCCGTCTTCCGCCCATGCCGGCCCGGCGGCGAGCAAAAAAACCAACCCGAGAAAAAAAAGACATGCCCGAAATATTTTGCGCTGCCTGTTATTCATATGCCAATCTCCGATCCAACGCCTTTTCCATGATAATTCTTGACACCTTTTCGGATTCTTCGGCCAGATGCTGTCGTACGTCCTGGATCTGTCGTTGAACTTCCTTTTTGGTTTCTTCATTTAGCTTTTCGATCTCGTCGGCGACCCCGGAAAAAAGCGTATCCGCCTGCACGGCGCCATCGTTCTCCAGGCGCTGCTGAATGGCAAAAGCTTCCTTCTTGACGTCCCGCGTCCGGCATTCAATCTTATAGAAGATCTCCTCAAGGTCCGCTTCTGCCGACGTCATCTCTTCTTTCATGCGCTCGACCTGCCGGTCCCGCTCCGCCATGGTATCCTGAAGCGGATGGTACATCAGCCGACTGATCAGCACCATAAAGATGAGAAACGATATCAACTGAACGAAAAGGGTCGCATTAATGCTGATTAATGCGACGGCTCTGGTTATTTCAATTTCCATGGCCTGAATTCCATATCTTGATCATGAAAACAAATCGTACACGTTTTCTGTTTCATCATGGCCGGCAGCATGCACAAGCCCTCGTCCCCCTTTTCCCGTTACACGACAAAAAGCAGAAGCAAGGCCACGACCAGAGAGTAAATACCGGTGGACTCGGATACCGCCTGCCCCACCAGCATGGTACGCGTCAGAAGGGCCGCTTCGCTGGGATTGCGCCCGATCGCCTCGCATGCCTTGGCACCAACCATGCCTTCACCGACACCCGGTCCGATAGCGCCCAGTCCCATAGCAATTCCTGCTCCGATATAGGATGCTGCATGAATCAAATCAACGCCTTCGATAGCCATTTTCTTCCTCCTGAAAAATGTTTCTTTTATAAAAAAATTTAAATGACAAAAAGCAATACAAGCGCAATTACCATAGAATATATCGCTGTTGACTGCGTAACCGCTTGGGCGACAAGCATCATGCGCATCAACAGGCCTGCGTTTTCCTCGTTCCTGGCCACCCAGCTGACCGCACTTGTCGCTGCGATGCCGCTTCCAATGCCCGGACCGATCGCCCCGAATCCCATGCATATGCCGGCCGCAAGCAGTGCCATTCCCGGGGCGATGGTTGACGCTTCCGCATACCCCTTGAACAACAGAATAAAGCTGATAAGCAGGCCGAATATAACCGGCGACTGCGCGACCGCCTGGCCCACAAGCATGGTGGTGGTAACGACGCCGACCGTTTTGGGATTACGCGCAATCCCCTCGCAACTCGCTCCTGCAGCCATGCCTCCGCCGTAGCCGGACCCGATGGCGGCGAGCCCCGTACTCAAGCCGGCCCCCATAAATGCGGCCCAATACGGGTTGAAAGGAACATCCCCCAGATTGACGAACATGAGTATGAGGGCGATGACCATGGCGAAAATAGCGGGCGTCTGGCACACGGCCGCGCCGATGAGCATGTTGGTTGTCAAAAGCCCCTGTGCTTCCGGCTGTCTGCCGATTCCCTGGCATGCTGCGCCACCCGGCAGACCGGAACCGGCGCCGGAGCCGATGGCCCCGAATCCCATACAGAGCCCCGCGCTTAACAGCGCCACCGCCTTCACCGGATCAGGGCCGCCGAAACCGACGAACATGAGCATAAGAGAGATAACCATTGCCAGGATTGCCGGCGTCTGGCACACGGCCTGTGAAATGAGCATAACCGTCGTCATGCGGCTGAGAACTTTTGGATCCTGCGCCTTAACCATGGCCGTGCATGTCTCCCCAGCGGGGAACCCCGATCCCAGGCCGGAACCCAGCGCCCCAAGCCCCATGGACGCGCCTGCCGCCACCAATGCGGCTGCAGTGACTATGGTCGGATCCTTTGGCGCGATAAACAGCAGCAAAACCGCTACAACCAGGGCAAATATGGCCGCCGATTCAGCCACTGCCTGGCCGATCAGCATGTTTCTGACGATTTCGGATGATTTTTCGGGATTTTCCGATATGGCCATGTCCGCTTGGGACGCTGCATACCCTTCACCGAGTGCTGCGCCGATGGCGCCGAATCCGATGGCCATGCCACCGCCGATATACGCTGCAATCTTAACCAGTATTTGAATATCCATTTCCATTTTAATCGACCTGTACCGCGATGTAGACAACTGTCAGCATGGTGAATACGAACGCCTGGATCGTTCCGATAAAAAGGCTGAAAAAGGCGTATAAAAATGGGGGGAGCACAAGGCTGTAAATCAAATGAGAAACCACCAGAATAATGATGGCCCCTCCCATCATGTTCCCGAAGAGCCTGAAAGAGATGGAGATGACCTTTGCCAACTCTCCGATGAGATTCATCGGAAGCATAAAAACGATCGGTTCAAAATAGGTCTTGATGTACCCTTTGAACCCTTTGGCCCGGATCCCGGCGTAGTGCGCCAGAACAAAACCCATGAGCCCAAGGCTCAGAGGGGTATTCAAATCGGTGGTCGGCTCCGTCATGTGGGGAATGGCCCCGATCCAGTTGGAAAGAAGCAAAAACATGAACAATGCGACGATTAAAGGCGCATACGATTTTGCTCTTTCCTTTCCCAATGTGCTTTCGGTCAAACCATAAAACTGGGCGACGAGGAGCTCTCCCGCAACCTGTATGGAATTTGGCAGTACATGGCGCCGGCGGCTTGCCATGTAACCGAAAAACAGCAGCAGGGCGATGACGATCCACGTCATCACGATGGCCGTCAGGTTAAAATGAAAGGTGTAGTCACCGATCCTTACAATAAGTTGATAAATGCCGCCGATTTCATTCATTGCACGCGTTTCCCGATCTTAATAGTAAAGCGCTGTTTGTTTCAGGCCGGCCTGGATGACACCAGTTTTTTCACCGCATCCGCCAGCATCACCGCCTGTACCATGAAAAGCCCGGCGATGGTCGTAACGATATGGTATTTATCGTAATATATCGAAACAACAAGTGGAAGCGCCAGAAAGCCGAAACGGAGCAGCACCAGCACAAAAGCGATCATTGCACCCGTCCGCCGCGTCCGTTGCACCCGGAGTTGTATCGACGCACCCATCAGCACGAAATTCAATATGCTGAAAAGCGTCCCCAGCACAATCCCCCTGGCCAGGTCCCTGTACCCCATGAAAATCATCACCAGAGCGGCTATGATGGCGATAAACATAGCCGTCGGGCAATACTTTTTCCGAAGGCTCCTCACCGCTTCCATTGATGATATCTCAATCCTTCTTGTGCTTGTCTTTCAACATGTCTAAAATCTGCCGGTAAACGGTTACACCGCCGCCGGCAATACCCAGAAGGATGCCGATAATCAAAAAAAGGCCCCGCGTTCCGAGCCACCGGTCCAGATACAGTCCCACAAAAAAACAAAATATGACAGAACCGACCATGGTGAGACCGATCTGCATCACGAGGGCGAGGTTTTCGGTCCAGTCCCGATTTTTATCGTAATTGAAAAAAAGCTTTTTTTTCTTATCGTCCGACAAAGCACCCGCCCCACGATCAGACTGCATTGCTTCTAATAAAATAACCGGGACGAAGTCAACCTCTTTTTTACGCCTGCGCCCGAGCGGGTGAACCTTCCGCTTCCGACGCTCCTCCAGGGTCGTTTTCAGCCGCCGATTTTTTCTTTATGGCCATTCAATCCTTGAAATGCCGATGTAAAAACAGACCTACTTCCTCTATATAATGAAGTCAACGGAAAATTTTGGATTCACCCCGGGGCCCCGGAGAACACTGAAATCCTTTTGACCCCATTGGTGACGTGCCTCCTCCGGTCTTAGAGTTCCATGTATATCACGGTACGGGCCTGCGGCATATCCTCGAGCTGGGCCAGCACCTTTTTGTCGATTGCCGAATCCGTGCGGAGAAAAACGATATTCCTGCCGCCCTTTCCTTCGGCTTCCTGCCCCACGGTCATGCGGGAAATATTGATGCTGTTGTTGCCGAGAACCGTTCCAATATTGCCGATCTCTCCCGGGATATCCATGTTCTGAATCAGGGTAAGGTATCCCTCCGGCCGCATTTCCAGTCGGAAGTCATTGATCTTGACCACGCGCGGATCATTTTTGCCGAACACGGTGCCGGCCACGCTGCTTTCTTCCTGATCGGTCTTTACCCTCACCGTGATGAGATTGATAAATTCCTGGGCATCCTCCGTGCTCGATTCCAGCACCTTGACGCCCATTTCCTTGGCCAAAAAACGGGCATTGACCGTATTGACATCGTCTATCACCAGGGGCTCGAGCAGCCCGCAAATCACCGCTGTGGTTACCGGAGAAAGCTCCAGGTCTCCAAAGTCCCCGTCATAGGCGATCTCCACTTCCTTGATGTGCCCCTTCAGCAGTTGCCCCTGCATGCAGCCCAGGCGATTGGCGAGCCTGAGGTACGGATCAAGTTCTTCAAGTACTTTTCCGGACACCGAAGGCACGTTCACCGAATTGGTAATGGTTTCATTTTTCAGATAATCGGCAATCTGGTTGGCAATAGCCACCGCAACGTTGGTCTGGGCCTCCGCCGTGGACGCCCCCAGATGGGGTGTTACGATCACGTTGTCCAGGGAAAGGAGGGGATGATCCGCGGACGGCGGTTCAACGGCAAACACGTCCATGGCGGCACCGGCGACCTTGCCCAGTGTCAATGCCTCATACAGCGCGTCTTCGTCTACGATTCCACCCCGCGCACAGTTGATGAGCATGACCCCGTCCTTCATTTTTCCGAAAGCTGCCTTGTCAATCATGTTGGCGGTCTTCTTGATCTTGGGGACATGGATCGTTATGTAGTCCGCCATCTCATAAAGCCCGTCCAGGCTGACGCTCTCGCACCCGGCCTTCTGGATCTTTTCCGGGCTTACCACCGGATCGTAGACGACGACTTTCATTTTGAGTCCGCGGGCCCGCTTGGCCACGACCGATCCGATCTTGCCAAAACCGATAACACCCAGGGTCTTGTTCATGATTTCGCGCCCCTGGAGCTTTTTCTTGTCCCAGCGGCCGGCCTTCAACGACATGGTTCCCTGGGGAATGTTGCGGGTCAGGGCCATCATCATGGCGATGGCATGCTCTGCTGTGGTCACGACATTACCGCCCGGCGTGTTCATTACCAGGATGCCGCGCTTGGTGGCCCCCTGCACATCGATATTATCCACCCCGATGCCGGCCCGGCCGATCACCTTCAGATTGTCGGCGGCATCCAGCAGGTCTTCGGTCACCTTGGTGGCGCTCCGCACGGCCAGCGCGTGATAATCCCCGATGATTTCCGTTAACTGCTCCGGGTTCAGATCGGTCTTTACATCCACCTCAATCTCCGGATCCATCTCGAATATCTTGATTCCGGCATCTCCAAGCTTGTCACTGACCAGTACTTTGTATGTCATTGTTTCATCCTCCGCTTCTGGCGCACGTGAACGAAAACGGCTTTCCCCGCCGATGCATGGCTTTTCTCTTCGGGCCGGGGCGCCTTGGCCATCCGCAAAATGCAAGCGCATGGTTCGTCGGATTCCGCCGGGAAATTGCGATGCCTTTTCGAACGAATGCGCCAGGGTTCGTTCAGACGCTATTTTATGTTATTTTGAAAATTGCATTTCAATCCGGCTTAGTCGACCGCAAGCCGGCCGTCCCTGTAAGCCGTGAGATAGTTGGAACAGTATTCATCCCTGCCTGCAAGGGTTTCCGCAGCATGGATATTGGCCATCATCCGCCGGTCAAGGGGATTGATGATGGCGCCGTCAAGCCCCCTGCCGATGGCCATGACCATAAAGGTCTGGTTGAGAAGTTTGCGCTCCGGAAGACCGTATGAGATATTGGACAGCCCGCAAATGGTATGAACGCCTGGAAATTCGGTCATAATCGCATCAATGGCGCCCATAAACTCCCGTCCGTAGGCGTCATTTGTCGAAATCGGCTGAACCAGCGGATCCACGTAGATATTTTCCAGGGGAACGTTGTTTTTGACAAGGTTATTGATCAAATCCGAGGCGATGGAAAGCCGGTCGTCCTTCGTCTCCGGCATGCCCGAATCGCTCATGCAAAGGGCAATCACCTTGCAGTCGGCCCCGGAAACAACCGGCAGAAGCGCATCATATCGCTCCTTTTCCAGGGAGATGGAATTGATCATGGGAATGCCTTTGTGCAGCGGCAGCACCGCCTCGATTACTTTCGGATCCGGGCTGTCGATGCAGCACGGCACCTCAACGACTTCCTGGACCGACTGTACCAGCCACTTCATATATCCGGCTTCTTTTCCCACAAAGGTTCCTGCATTGATATCGATATAATCCGCACCATTGTCGTGCTGGTCTTTTGCCAGTTTCTGTATTTCAGTGATATTTTCAGCCTCGATGGCCGCTTTTACCGCTTTCCTGCTTGAATTGATGAGTTCGCCAACAACCAACATGATACACACTCCTTTTGATTAAAGTGAATCGCAATTTTTATTTACCCCTGTTTTGCAATATTTCCGGCCAAAACAGGCGATTTGTGTTTTTATCCCTGCAGAAACGGTTTCTGCGGAATTGTTTCACCGGGCGGTACGCAAACAAAATCCGCCGGATCATACGGGCCGAACAGGATTTTACGGAAATATCGGTCCGAACCGTCGACCTCCGTGTATTGCATACCGAGAAAATCGGCGTTCGCGATTGCCCTTTTTCTCAATTCCTCCATGTGCCCCCCCCGGCTGCCGATCAGCACGATATGGGTGTAGTGCTTGAGCTCCTCCCGAAGTCCCCATTCCGCATCTTCCCGCCCCATCTTGGGAACGTACTCGTTTTCAAGCGTTCCCAGGGGATCTTTTTCTTCCGCCACCCATCCGGCGGTCAGGTAATAGGTGCCGGCACGCGCACTGAATGCGTCATGGTAGGCCTGCCTCGACCCCAGCATAAGGGCGATGCAGTCGTGCACCCGGGGAATGCAGATTTCCTGGTTGACCGCCCGTGTCCCCACCACTCCGTTGGAACACAAACCGTATCCCAAAACGATATGGGCGGCATAATCGGCGACTTCAGCAATTTTTTCCTCGATCATAGATCCCATTTTTTCCGGGGTCCGGTGCAGGTTCTGATCCAGGTAATGCACCTCTATGGGCGCATCTGCCGGCAGAAGCGCGTCGATTTCCGTTTTCATCACCCTGCAGGCGATCACCACCCGGGGGTGGTCACGGTCCAGGCCGTATTGTTCATAAAGGGTTTCAGACATTGACGACATCTACAGAAAACTCCATTTCTTCGACATATTTTTCCATGAAATCCGGCCGGGTTTCGATGCTGACATGTTCGACCTGCTTCATTTTTTTCTCCAGGAACCTGCGGTATTGAATATTTTTAAGCATCCGGACACAGCCGATGCGACTGGTATTGCCGGCAAAGGAGACCTTACCCGCCGTGCCCGGCGGAATGAATCCGATGGCCTCCAGGTTTTGCGGGCGCAGCGAGTAGCCGAACCCTCCGGCCAGCACGATGCTTTCCAGCATCCCGGCATCGATTCCCGCTTCTTCCAGCAGAATATCGATGGCCGCGCGGATGGCGCTTTTTGCAAGCTGCACCTGGCGGACGTCCTCCTGGGTAAACCAGACGTCATCACCGATGCGGAAAGCGGCCATACCCTCTTTTTCCTCAAGATGACCGGCGACGCTTTCGGATAGTCCTTCCGCCTGGCCGGGCCGCTTCATGCGGCCGGAGGGGTCGAGCACCCCGGTTTTCAAAAGGACAGCCGTCAAATCGATGATTCCGCTGCCGCAGATCCCCGAAGCAGCCACATTACCAATGGTGTAGATCTCTATATCCCGGCCGTTGATTGTCGCGGCTTCCACGGCCCCGATGCGGGCACGCATGCCGCTGGAAATGCCCATCCCTTCAAACGCCGGGCCGGCCGCGGTTGAAGACATTCGCATGCGCCCGTTTGCACTCACCCCTATTTCGCCGTTGGTGCCGACATCGATAAACAGCGTCTTGCCGTTACTGCTGAAAAAATCAGAACAGACCAGGAGCCCCGCGCTGATATCGGCGCCGACATAGGCATGCAATACGGGGGGGACGTATACCCTGGCCCCCGGATGCACTTCCAATCCGAATGTTGATACCGGATACGTCCGGCCGCTTTCAATGCCCACGGTAAACGGGACTTCCCCCAAAGGCGAAGGGTCGATGCCCGCGGCGATCTGGAGCATGGTCGTATTTCCGCCGATGACCACATCCAGAATCTCTCCGGGAGCGACATCCGAATCTTCGCAGATCTCATCGATCAGGTGATTGAGCCCTTCCCGTATGGCCGCGGACAGCTCATCCAGCCCCTCCGGCGTGGATGCGTACCGGATGCGCCTCACCACGTCGTGGCCGTACCGGATCTGCGGATTCAAAGACGATGTGGTAGACATTTCTTTGCCGGTCTTCAGGGATACTAACGTGGCCACGAGGGTGGTCGTCCCCAGGTCAACCGCGAGCCCCTTGGGCGTGCTTCCCTGGCGGAAGGCTTTCATTTCTTCGGTGGTGCCGTCTTCGTACCGGCACATGTATCGGCCGGATTCAAGAGAAACGCGCACCGCCGGGTTCATGCGATTTTCGTATTCTATGGCGCGCAAATGCCGTCTTTCCGGAACATCCCCCTCTTCCCCGGATTCACAGGCAAAAAACGCGGGGTCCTGGCCGCCTTCCAATATCCGGTGGTCCTCTTCCGTGAAACCGGAAAGAAGCCTTACGGTCATGTCCGTTTTCGGCGTCACCTGGCATGCCAGCCGGATTCCGCCTGCATGCTGCTCTTCGGATATGTCCTTATGAGGGGTGGAACGTATATTTGGCGGGAATTCAATGCATACGATGCATTTGCCGCAAATTCCCTCGCCATTGCAGGGCGTATCCATATCTACGCCCGCCCGGTAGAGCACGTCCGCAAGGGTCTCCCCCCTGCGGGCACGCAGGGTCTCTCCCAGTGGATATATTTTTATTTTGGGCATTGTAAAAATCTCACCGCCATGAGGGGTGTTGTCCGGCCGCGGTTTTCATGCCGTTGCATCCGCAATCGGATAAACAGGCATTCGCTTCCAGGTCCCGGCATCATTATTATATGCGATTATATGCGCGTCAGGGATATGGTTTCCCGATTGTCCTCGGCCAGAAGCTTGAGATCCTTTCGCAACGTTTCCCCGTCGAGGTTTTCCGGAACCACAACCGCCGTACGCATGGAAAAAACAGGGGAGCCGTCTTTTGCCGTCGCCAGCTTTGTCTCCAGCTCGACAATATTGATGTTCAGCGACGCCAGCAGCTGGGACGTACGGTACACGATCCCCATCCGATCCGCGCCTTTCACCCGGATTTCATAATTGGGCGCCGATGCCCCGGCACCGAAGTCGCTGCTCTTGTCATCCACCGGAAAAAGGTTGATATCCAGATCCCGGTCCGTTTCCAGGCGGCCGCAGGCATCGACCAGTTCCCTGGCGATATTTTCATCCGCCGCCGTCACCAGGACCATGAGCGCGAAACGGTCGCCCAGCAATGTCATGGTGGAATCCTCGAAATTCCCCCTGGATTCATATACGGCCTTGGAGACCCTTGCCACGATGCCGGGCACATTGCGCCCTACTGCTGAAATGATGTACGCCTGTTTCATGAATCTGTTTCCCTTTCCGCTATATGCGTTTCCGGCTTATTTCTCATCCGAAAGCGTTGGATTTCCGGCAGCGCGCGCCTGGATCCGTTCAAGAGCGCCTTCGGTTTTTACCCTGAGGGTCGCCACAGGATCCGCGGCTCCCGCGTCAACAGCCGCCCGCCTGGCCATATCGGAAACCGTTTTTCGCGCAAAGGCCATCGCATCGTCATATTCGGCAAATTTCGTTCGCTCGTCTTCGATCTGTACCACATAGGAAAGGCTCTCCTCCCGTTCCCGGGTATAAAGAATGGCTTCCTTCTCAATGACCACGGAACCGGCCACGGCCCCCGCCGCATTGGCAACATGCGCATGAGCTGGCAGAATAAAGGGCGCCCGAAGCGTCTTCGCCACTTTCTTAATGAAAATGCCTGCCGGCGCCCCGATACCGATAATGGGAAACCGGCTGGAAATCTCGACCGACAGATACGAATCCTTGCGATTGATGGATTCTTCAAGCAGCCAACGGCCCCAACGGCCATCGACGCTTTCCGGAAGCCGATCCCGGGCGTTCCGTTCTGCCTGGCCCGCGAGAAAAACAACGGCTTCCTCGACTATCATGGACACGATATGATCCAGGATCTCGTCCACGAAGGTTGCGGGGGCCCTGCCATATATCTCACACATGCATGCCGTTGCCTGCCGGGCCGCATCCACATCCCAGATATCCATTTTCCCATTGACATGCAGGAGATCGCTGGGCGTCAGCGTCGACTCCTCGACAAGACCCAGGCGAAACAATTCGTCCGCGTTCAGCTGGACGGCATGGTGCACGTTCAGTTCCCGGATAAGCGAAGATATGCTCGCAGGCCCCCGGTTCAGCACATTGACGACCCCCACCGTCCTGTGATCGGAGATGCCCAGTTCTTCCGCGTCTACCTTTTTTGGAAACATCCAGTAATGCATATCGGCCGGTACCCAGTAGCCTTTTTTCCTTCCCAGGGCCATGATCTCATCGTGGATGCGGGGATGGAGCCATGCAAGCCGGGACAAGGGAACGACCCGATCCGGGCCGACGATCGGCAACGGTCCCTGGTCAAACGAGATACGGCTGTCACAGCCCACGCATGCGGTTCGAATGCGGGCCGCCTTTACAGCCGTTTCAATCTGCCCCACGCGCGCCCCTTCTTCAGATATGGCAATCTGCCCGTCTTTTATGAAAGCGATATCCGTTGTAGTCCCTCCCACATCGATCATCAGGGCGTTTCCCTCGCGGGAAAAAAACATCCCGCCAATGGCGCTCGCCGCGGGTCCGGACAAAATGGTCTCCACCGGCTTCTTCACTGCTTCCGTGTACGGCATCAAGGATCCATCCCCCTTGACAATCATGAGCGGCGCCTTGATATCCTGCTCGGCAAGGGCTGTCTTGACCGCCTCGATGAATTCCTGCATCACCGCAACCAAAGAAGCATTCAGGCTCGCTGTCGCCGCACGCACGATGGAATCCAGCTTTGTGGACAACTGATGCCCCAGGACAACCGGCAGGTCGCACACTTTTCGCACCTGGTCGAAAGCGGCCTCCTCATGGGAGGGATCCAGCGGACTGAAGTAACCCGATATGGCAAAGGCATCGACATGTTCTTTGTTTTCAAGAACCCATGCCTTGATCCCCTCGAGATCCGGAGGCGCCTGCTCCTCCCCCTGTGACGTATGCCCGCCCGAAAAAAAGCCATGGCGGGCTGCTGTAAATTTTTCTTCCAATCCGAAGGATTCCACAAGGCCCTGGTCGTACCCGATCAGGATCAAGCCCACATCGCGGGCCTTTCCCTCGGCGATGGAATTGGTAGCCAGGGTGCTCGATATGCCGACCAGCTTCACCCGGGCCGGATTTCTGATATTGAGGCTTTTCAGCACGTCAACAACCCCGATCGACAAATCCTCCCGTGTGGTCAGCGTCTTACCGGAGGCAAGGACCTGCCGGGAACGGTAATCCATCAATACACCGTCCGTATAGGTCCCCCCCGTATCGATGCCGACAACATAATCGGTACGCTCTTTTCCGCGTCGATCGTCATGGTGAACAGCGCGGGACGCAAAACGTTTTTCCGTTTTCATGGGTATGATAAACGCCTTTCAATGCCTGAAAAGCCCGCAAGTGTTGAAGCATTCACCCGCGGGCTTTTCCTTGCATTGGCATCATTGGACTTCAGGTTACGATTACGACCGGACCCGCTCCTCGGCTTTGTCCAGGATCTTCTGGATATCCTTTTTGGCATCTTCCGGCACCTTGGAGGCCGGCCCTTCGTAATTCTCTATGATATCGCGGGTTTTCTTTACAATACGATCTTTCATGGTGAGCCGCCCCTGGGCGTCCCAGTCCTCGTAGGAATTCCGGTCCATAAGCGTTGGCTGCCAGTGATGGCGGAACCATTTCATGGTATGGTCTTCATAGAGGTAATGGCCGCCGGGGCCCACGTTGCAGATTTCCTCCACCGCCAGGGTCTCCTCGTTGACCACGACGCCGCCGGCGATCAGTCGGCTCATTCCGATGATTTCGTCATCCATGACCGTCTGAAAAATATCCCCGGTGATGCCGGATTCGGTGTACCCGTTGTCATGGACGAAATTGGCGCCGGAAAGCATGGCCATGTGAATGGAGAAGGCCGCCTCGATGCCGCTTTGCAGCTCCATCTTCTTGGTGTCGGTGCACCCGGACGTCGAGTACATGGGGAGGCCGACGTAATTGAGCATTTCCGTAAAGGCCGCACTCATGATGCCCAGCTCCGGTGCCCCGTAGGAATAAATGGTGCGGCGCATGTCGAGAATCGACTGAACCCCGCCGATGATGATACAGGTTCCCGGATTGACAATCTGGGAAAGGACCACGCCCACCATGGACTCGGACATGGCCACGATGATCTGCCCGGCATGGGTCGCCGGCACGGTGGCGCCGCCGATGCAGCACGGGGTATACACCTGGGGTATCCGGTGTTTCGCGCAGTACAGGCACTTCCCGATCGCATCCACATCACTTGTCAGGGGGGATATGGGCTCGCTGTAATGGATAAAGTTCGGCCGCTGCCGAAACGCCTCTTCGCCGCCGGCCATGACAATACCGATGCGATGCTCGTCCGCCACGTTTTCCTCGCTGAAAGCCCAGTTCATGATGATCTTGCGGGTGTTCTGGATCATGTCCGCAAATTCGTAGACATCCGCAAGGCCGTTGGTCACGTCGTTGATGGAGCCAAGCGACTGCACGTAGCCGATGTTGGGCAGGGCGTCGCAGACCCGCGCCACGGTGGTGGCGTCCTTCCGAATGTACGGCCGGCGCTCCAGCGTATCCGGATCATTGAAGTTGGGCGGTGTGGGACCGGGACCGAAATAGCTGCGGCCGGGCTCCACGTAGCACATTTCCTCGTTGCCGTCCCAACTGTAAAGCGTTGTCGTCGGAGGGAGGGACGCCAGGGCATCTCTTACCACTTCCGGCGGTATGCGCACCCGCTTGCCATCCACCTTGCAGCCGTTTTTCCCCAGTATTTCCCGGACCTCATCGTGGAACACGTTGGCGCCCGTATCGTTTAATGTCTTGATCACCCCGCGGTAAATCCGCGCTTTCTGGTCTTCGGAAAGAAGCCTGAAACGGGTGGTTTTATTGACTGTATAGTTTGTCCTGAAGGTCATGTTGCATCTCCTTGTTTCAACTATCCGAACATCCCGCCAGCCTTGGGTCGACGGGAGGTGGGGATGTCTCAGTTATTTGGAATGACGCTTGTCCGCATCGTCGATAATTTTTTTGAGTTCTTTTCGGGTATTATCGTCAATGGGTTGGGGTTCATGCTCATCGAGGATCCGCTGGGTTTCGTCGTTGACCCGGTCGAGCATGGTCTTTGCGCCTTCCGCATTCCAGGTTTCCCAGTCGGAACGGTCCATGAGCTTCGGCAGAAACCACTCTTTCCAGTGTTCATACGTATGGTCATGGGTCACGAATTCCCCGCCCGGGCCCACTTCATCGATGACCTTCAAGGCCAGGTGTGCTTCATCGGTATTGATCCCCTTGCCGACCTGTCGAACCATCCCGATAATTTCGTTATTCATGACAAGGCTTTCCAGGGAGGCATTCACGCCCGAATCGATGTAGCCGACGTCGTGGACCAGGTTCGCTCCGGACAGAAACGCCGTGAGATTACTGATCGTCGACTCGATGGCCGCCTGCTCGTCAAGCACCTTGGCATCCGAGCATCCCCCGGTGGAAAACATAATCAGGTTGAGCCACTTGGAAATGTCGGTGTTGGCGGCCGAGGCCAGGGCCATTTCAGGAGCACCGTAGGAATACGTGGTCGTCCGCATATCCATAACGGTGGTGACGCCGCCCATGATCAGCGGCATGCCCGGCCGTTTCAGGTAGCACAGCGCTATGGCCAGAAGGGTCTCGGCCAGAGACTGGACAAGCATCCCGGCGATCGTTGCCGGCGCCGTCGCACCGGAGCTCGGGCACGGCGTATACATGGCCGGGATTCCCTTTTCGGCGGCGAAAAGCAGCTTTTCCACCGCGGTCCGGTCGTTGGTCAAGGGGGAAATCGGCTCGATATAGGCCACGAACATGGGATTGAGGCGGAACTCATCCTCCCCCCCCTGGAACAGGCAAGCCATTTTCCATAGATCCTCAAGGCCTTCGCCGTCCACGCTGGTGACCACGTAAGGCTTGGTACAGCCCTCAAGCATGGCCATGAACTGGTGCCGGTCATAGGTCAGCGGATTGGGGGCGTCGCCGACGATGCCATGGGACATAAAAAAATCAAAATTCGGCAGATAATCCACGATGCGGGCCGCATCCACGATGTCTTTGTATTGGGTGCGCCGTCTTTCACCGGTCTTCCGGTCATAGGTAAACGGCAGGTCGGATCCGGTGCCGAAATAAACATGGTCCTTCTGCAGCGCCACAGAACGGATGCCGTTCCTTCCTTTGAGCGTGATTTTCCTGGGATAGCTTTTCAGAGCGCGTTCTACGAGCGATGTGGTCACACGTACCCGCTTGTCCTCGCCTACAACGGCATCTCCGCTGCTGCGGAAGAGCTCCAGGGCTTCATCATGGTGAACCCGGGAGCCCACGCGTTCGAGCACCTCGAGTGCGGAAAAATAGATCTGCTCGATCTGGTCTTCGGTCAGAACCTGAAAAACCGGTGTTTCCTGCACGGTCTGGTTCATGGGTTGCATATCTGGCATTACAGATTTCATAGTTTCTCTCCTGTGGCCCGGCAGTGATGTATAAAGAAGTAAAGATATAAAGAATATCTCATATATCGGGCCGGGCTGATTTTCTCGGTTGCGTTATATCTCGCGGAATGAACAAAGCCGTATCCGGCACACCCCTCCGGCATATCGCCGTTTCGGCAAATGCCGGAAAGGATTTTCCGAATAATTATGCCGCCAGTACTTCCTTTGCCTTGTCAACCGAACTGGCCGCGTTGGCGCCGTATATATCCGCCCCGATTTCCTTGGCAAATTCCTCGGTAACCGGCGCGCCACCGATCATCACCTTGACCTGGTCGCGGATCCCCGCCTCTTTCAATGCATTGATCACTTCGCCCATTTTCGGCATGGTGGTGGTCAAAAGAGCGGACATGCCGAGCAGTTCGGGCTTGTGCTCCTTTACCGCATCGACGAACACCTGCGTCTCCAGGTCAATCCCGAGATTGACGACCTGAAAGCCGGCGCCTTCAAACATCATGCCGACAAGATTCTTCCCGATGTCGTGCAGGTCTCCCTTAACGGTACCGATCACCATGGTGCCGGCCATCTTGGCGCCGGACGCCACGAGTTTCGGGCGGAGCTGTTTCATGCCCGCACCCATTGCCTTTGCCGAACGAAGCACCTCCGGAATAAACATGTCGCAAGCCTTGAACCGCTGCCCGACAACATCCATGCCCGCAATAAGGCCTTTCTGCAGAATATCCGACGGATCCATGCCATCGTCAATCGCCTGCATCGTCATTTTTTCAACCTCATCCACCTTGCCTGCTATGAGAAGTTCTGCCATTTGTCCGAGATCTACAGCCATGTTGCCTCCTTTGATCGTTTTATTTGGTTTATTTGAATGGATTGGATTTTGTTTCCTCCAGGGGAGCGCGCCCTTTTCCTTCATCCAGCGCTTTTTCCGATTCCGCCCCCCACAGCACCGCTTTCAAACGGTCCCAACAGATACAGGGCCGGATGCGCTCTACTTCTTGAAATGAAATATGCCCCAGGCGAGATACCCCTTTTTGCCGCCGTCTATCCAGTGCCTGAGACCGGTTTTCATGTTTTCGATATACTTTTTGCTGACCACTTTTTCCAACTCCTCCTCCCGGTTTTCCATTTCGTTTAGCACACGGGCGTAATGCAGCGTCAGGTGATCGTCCAGCGGCTCAAAACCCATATCCTGGAATCCGATCCGCTTCGCATACTCTTTGTAAAACCCGGGAGAGCCTAAAGAAAGCAGGTGAATGCGGTCATAAATGGGCTGCAACACGCCCTCGGGGCAGCTGTCCGACTGCATCGGATCCGTGAAGATCATTTCACCGCCTGCCTTGAGTACCCGGTACGCCTCCTCGAGCACCTTGCCCCGGTTATCACTGTGAAGGATCGCGTCCTGAGACCATACGATGTCGAAGGATTCTTCCGGATAGGGGATGCTGTTGAAGCTGCCGTCCTTTACCTCGATGAGATGATCCAATCCCTGTTCCTTGTTCATTTTGCGTCCGCGCTGGTTTTCCGCTTCACTCAGGTTCAGCACGACGACTTCCCAGCCGTAATTTTTGGCCAGATACCGGGCGGAACCGGAAAACCCCCCCCCTAGGTCAATCACACGGGCATTTTCTCCTACAAAAGCGGATTTTTCCGCCATCCGGCGAATGGTGCGACGGCTCGCCTCAAAAATGGAATCCTTTTCGGACTCATAAATACCGAGGTGAAGGTCTTCCCCGCCCCATATCGTATAATAGAAATTATGGGCATCGTCGCTGTCGTAATAATTCTTGGTTACCCTAACGGCTTCTGAAAATTCATCATTCATCGCTATTTGTCCTCCTTTTGTAAAGAGAATTTATTCAATTAAAACAAGCATTTATTTATCATAAAATTGGCCACCACAGAAAAAAAAAATAACTACCATCGATGCTGGGGATAAATGCAGTAAAACGACAGTATTTTCGATAAATTAAATGATGTTTTCCATAATAACCTGAAATCATAATATAAACCTAAAAACATGTCAAGGAGTTTTTTATAAAACAGTGCTTCTCGAAAAATCCTATTCCTTTATATAAGCAAAAAATTATTGACATAAAATTATTTCGTGGTATATTTAGATGCTTAATTTCGTGGATAAAATGCAATTTCCATTTGCCGGTCAATAGTAGCCTACTTATTTGTTAACATTCTACTTTTTTGCTGAAGTAGTTATTGTTCACCAAACAATAAGAAAAACGAGGAAACAAAATGGTCGATATTTCACCTTTTCATGGCATCCGGTTCAACCCGGAAAAAGTCAGGGACCTGTCGAAAGTGGTCACCCCGCCGTATGACGTGATCCCGGACGATAAACAAAAAACCTATTACGAACAACACCCCAACAATGTGATCCGGCTGGACAAAAACATGCCCACCGACGCGGATACGCCGGAGGACAACCCGCACACGCGTGCCGCCGGCCATTTTAAAAAATGGCTGGATGAAAAAATCCTTCTCCGGGACGAAGAGCCCTCTTTCTATGTCACAACGGTACAATTTGAAATGGACGGAACGTCGGTTACACGGACGGGCCTCATCGCCGCTGTCCGTTTGGCCCCCTTTTCCGCCGGGGTCATTCTGCCCCACGAAGAAACCTTCTCCAAGGTCAAGTCAGAACGCTTGGCGCTGATGAAGGCATGCCATGCCAACTTCAGCCATATTTTTTCCATTTACGCGGACCACGGCAGCGTATCCGGCATCCTCAGCTCCGCCACCGAAAACATGGCACCCATTCAGGAATTTACGGATGATGCCGGGCATGCGCACAAGGTATGGAGGATTGCCGACCCCGATATCCATGAAACGGTCAGAAATGCATTTGAAAATCGGCGCCTCTTTATTGCGGACGGGCATCACCGGTATGAAACCGCATTAAACTACAGGCAGTATATAAAAGATAACGTCGAAGATTTTGATGACAACCACCCGGCCAATTTTATCATGATGTATCTGTGCGCCGTGGAAGACCCCGGCCTGATCATCCTCCCCACGCACCGTCTCCTTTCCGGCATTCCTGAAACGGACAGGAAAAGACTGCTTACGGATGCAAAACAATATTTCGACATTGACACCATTCCCATTACCGACTCCGATACAGAAAAGGCTGCAGAGGCGCTCGGGGAAAATATGAGAGCAAACCGTAAGAACCATGTCATCGGGCTTGTCATGAAAAACGAACCCGCTTACTATTTGTTAAGACTCAAAAGCGGCGTCATGGAATCGCTTTTTGCCGATGACATCCCCGCCCCCCTCATGGGCCTGGACGTAACCGTTTTAACGCGCCTTGTCCTGATGAAGCTCATGGGGCTCAGCCAGAAATGCCTGGATGACGAGTCGCTTATCCATTACACAAGCCGGTTTGACGAAGCAAAAACATCCGTAGAGCAAGGGGAAAACGATCTCGCTTTTATACTGAATCCCCCCAGCAACGACCAGGTCCGCCGTATTGCCGAGGCCGGCTACACCATGCCTCGCAAGACGACCTTCTACTACCCGAAGGTCGTCACCGGCCAGGTTATGAACCGGCTGACCCAGTAAGAGACGAAAGACGGCCAACGAACAAAAACAGGAGGGAAAGATCAAAACCATATCTTCCATAATCGATATGCAGCACCGGGCGGAGCAAATCCGGAAATCGGGGGAAACTATCGCCTTTGTGCCGACCATGGGATACCTGCACAAAGGGCATCTGTCCCTGATGGTGCACGGCAACAACCTCGCCGATCGCCTCGTCGCAAGCATATTCGTAAATCCGACCCAGTTCGGACCAAACGAAGATTTATCAAAATATCCCAGAGATCCAGAAAGGGATGCGGCCCTTGCCGGAGAAGCGGGAGTGGATCTACTGTTTACGCCGAACGAAAAGGATCTGTACCCGGCCGGATTCGAGACGTACGTCGTACAGACGGCGCTGCCGGAGCATCTTTGCGGGCTTTCGCGCCCCAGCCATTTCAGGGGTGTCCTGACAATCGTCACGAAACTTTTTCACATCGTCAAGCCGCATTTTGCGGTTTTCGGCGAAAAAGACTTCCAGCAGCTGTCGGTTATCCGAAAAATGGCAGCCGATTTGAATTTCGACACCGAAATCATCGGCGTCCCCACTATCCGGGAATCCGACGGTCTCGCCATGAGTTCCCGGAACAAATTCCTATCGGAAAATCACAGAAAATCAGCACTGGTACTGTATCGCTGCCTCACCGAAGCCAGGCGTATGGTGGCGGCGGGAGAAACAGACCCCCAGAAAATCATCAAAATGAGCGAAGCTGCCATAAACGCCGAGGCTGAAACGACAATCGACTACATTGCCATATGTCATCCCGACACGCTGGACGATGTTCGCGTCATTGGCCAGCCAGCCGTAATGGCCCTTGCCGTAAAGGTAGGGGGCACCCGGCTTATCGACAACCTCATGCTCTTTCCGCCGGGTTCGGAACCAGGATAGCAAGGACCTCCCCCCGGCGACACTGGATACGGCTTTCGCAAAAGGTTATAGAAAATCCTGAAACCATAACATCAAATAAGGAGACACTCATGTCATCACTACAAAATTTTCTTTTCACATCCGAATCCGTGACCGAAGGTCATCCGGACAAGGTAGCGGACAAAATATCAGATGCCATACTCGATGCCATCATGACCCAGGACAACCGATGCCGCGTGGCATGTGAAACCCTCGTAAACACCGGTCTTGTATTCATTGCAGGAGAAATCACCACGACCGCCACGGTTGATTACACGGATGTGGCAAGACAGACAATAAAAGAAATCGGCTACACCTCCTCGGACATGGGATTCGACTACGAAACCTGCTCGGTTCTCACCAGCCTGGACAAGCAGTCACCGGATATCGCCCAAGGCGTTGATGAAGGGACGGGGATAGACAAGGAGCAGGGGGCAGGCGACCAGGGCCTTATGTTCGGATATGCGTGCAATGAAACGCCAGAGCTCATGCCCATGCCGATCCTTTACGCCCACAAGCTGACCAAGCGGCTTGCAGAAGTGCGGAAAAACAAGGAACTGAATTTCCTCCGGCCGGACGGAAAATCACAGGTCACGATCGAATACGAAAACGGCGTTCCCAAGCGCATCGACACGGTGGTCATTTCGACCCAGCACACCCCGGACATTTCCTACGACGACCTGAAAGAAGCCATAATCGAGGAAATCATCAAGAAAGTGCTGCCGCAGGAGATGATTTCAGATTCGACCAAGTACTTCATCAATCCCACCGGAAAATTCGTGGTTGGCGGCCCCATGGGCGACTGCGGGCTCACCGGCCGCAAAATTATCGTGGACACCTACGGCGGGCAGGGGCGTCACGGCGGCGGATGCTTTTCCGGAAAGGACCCCTCCAAGGTCGACCGGAGCGCCTCCTACATGGGGCGCCATATCGCCAAGAACCTTGTGGCTGCCGGCCTTGCAGAAAAATGCGAGGTCCAGGTGGCCTATGCCATCGGCATTGCCCAACCGGTATCTGTGAACGTCAATTTCCAGGGTACCGGAAAAATCGAAGAGGACAAGGCCGTCAAAATCGTGCGCGACGTCTTTGATCTGCGACCGGCCGGTCTCATCGAATACCTGAATCTCCGGCGGCCGATCTACAAGAACACGGCGGCCTATGGCCATTTCGGCAGAAACGAGCCGGGATTCCCCTGGGAAAAAACCAACAAGGCCGACGAAATCCGAAAAATAGCAGGCCTGTAAAACCACAAGTCCATTGAATACGCAAGCAAAAGAGCGGCCCCGGTTATCCGACCGGGGCCGCTCTTTCTTTCTCGCACGTCTGCGCTTCTCCAATGCCCTGCAAATTGATAAGGTTCAATTTCATACAGGCAGGGGGGGTATTGACCGCCGCAACTGTGAGGGCATAGCGACAGCTCTATGACTTGATGCGCCGCGTCCTGAAAACTCGCCCCGCCGTTGGCGGGACTCAAACAGTTCAGGACGCCGGGCGCATCTTCGCCATGAGCTGTCTGCCATGCCCTCCCAATGTTGCTTCGACCAATACCCCCCCTGCCTGTATGAAATTGTCCATTTCGATACCATCCACAGTACATGTTCACGGCATCCGGAATGGCATTTCCGCCTTGATTCATTTTTTGTCTGGCCCAGGAATATTTTTATGCGCTTTTGCGGCAGACTTTCTGACCGCTACCCGGTATTTCACGCATTGAATCCCGCCTCGATACAAATTTTTCCATTCTTGTATAGACACGAAAAATATTCCCACTATAGAGGGACCCGCAAGGGGTGCCCCTGCAGGATTCTCCGGATCATTATATCTGTTGATAAATGCAAAACATTGTAAGTACTTCCCATTGCATCCACCATATAAAATGATCAATTTCCATTGATTCGAGGTGTCGGTGCCGCCCGTAAGCAACATTGCAAGGAATTGGCGGCATCTCTTGGTGAAGATACGCCCGGCGTCCTGAATTGTTTGAGCCCCGATAGGGGCGAGTTTTCAGGACGCGGCGTATCGAGCCATAGAGATGCCCCAATTTCTTGCAGTTGCCAAGGGCGGCACCGATACCCCCGGACCAAGGGAAATTGAACCTTATATAAAAATGTATGGTGGGCGGGCAAGCCGTCTGCCGTCAACCGATGTTGTCAAACGATTGACAATCACGCCGAATCAGCCGATAATGCGTGCAAAAAAACATAGAACCGGTGAGACAAAAAACCTGGACAGAATCAAGCCGATGAAAAAAATTCCGACAACCCGCCTTGGCGACGAATACGGCGGGGCTTCCTGCCTGATCACCGCCATCATCCTCATACTGATTGTATCTGCCGGGTTTTTCACACTGCAGTCATTCCTTTCAACCCGCGACGATTCACCGGAACCCGCCGCCGAAAAAATTGCCTTTGATCTGCAAGAGCTCCGCCCCGGTTGGTGGGAGACGAGCAACCGCATCTACTTTGACATTCCCGCAAGGGTTGTTTTCCGCCTCCCCGAAGGAAAAGGGGGGATCGATCCTGAAGCGCTTTCCCGGAAAATATGGGCCGAATTCGAAAGGATCGGAGACATATTCAATCCGTTTGATCCGGCTTCCGAAACCGCCCGGCTGAACCGCGAAGATTCCCGCGGAACAATTTCTGTTTCAAAGGAAATGCATGCGGTCTTCATGCTTTCCAAAAAGCTGTGGGACGCAAGCGACGGTGCTTTCGACCCGACCATGCTGCCGGTGAAACGCCTGTGGGAACAAGCCGTTCAATCCCAGCAGATTCCGTCCAACAGGGACATCATGCGGACCCTGTCCCGCGTAGGATTCGAACACGTGGAAAGGATAAAGGACCGGCACGAAATCAGGCGCAAAACCGGCCACCTCCAATTCGATTTCGGCGGTATTGCAAAAGGATACGCCGTTGATCATGTTGCAGCGCTGCTCCGGGAGCATGATATTTCTGCGGCACTTGTCGCCTTGTCCGGGGAAATCCGGACTTTCGGGAAAAACAACGACAGACCCTGGCGCATCGGCATACAACATCCATTGAAAATGAACGATTTGTGGGGAATTGTGTCGTCAGAAACCGATATCCGTGTGTCCACAAGCGGCAATTACCGCCAGCCGCTCATCATTGCCGGACACGAGTTTTATCATATTTTCGATCCCCGCACCGCAAGGCCGGTGACCGAAAAAATTCTGGGGGTGACCACCCTGTGCAGCTCGCAAAAGGCCTCAAATGCGCTCCTTGATGGTGCAGCCACGGCAATCGTGGTTATGGGAGTGGAAAGCGGCCTGAAATTGGCCAATCGCCTTGGAATAGACGCCCTGGTTCTGAAACGGTCGCGGGACGGCCGCATCGAAGAGATCATGACCGATGGATTCAAGCGCCATTACGAACCATCCCCGCAACAAATGGAATGACCCCCTGACCAACCGTTCTGCAAAACCGTCAATTCTGATGGAACCGTAAAAAGTCGGTTTCGGACGGCAAAGTAAAAAGTTCAAGATCAAGGCGCGTGCAATCTTTGAAGGATTGAGCGTACTTAGCCGTACGTGAGATTCTTCAAAGATTGTACGCAACGCAGATATTGGACTTTTTACGAAGCCGTCAATTCTCATTGACACCCCTTTTTATTTATAGTATCGAATTTGTTTCTTAAAATGCGATATTTGTAATTTTCCTGGGAATAGGGGTTTTTTCCCGGATTCCGGGAATGTTCGGATACGCAGGGAAAGTTGTCACATCAGCAGGAAAGGCAGCTTTAGCCTTTATAACCACCTGTTATACATCGTTTTTTTAGCTTATACAGCAGCATACGGTTTTTACCGGGGCAATTATGAAAGGAAAGATATAAGATGGAAACAACACCCAGACAAACAGCCAAGCCGCCCGTTGGCTCGGTAATGGTTGTCGGAGCGGGTATTGCAGGCATGCAATCCGCCCTTGACCTTGCCAACTCGGGATATTACGTTTACCTGGTTGAAAAAACCTCCGCCATCGGCGGAATCATGTCTCAGCTGGATAAAACATTCCCCACAAACGACTGTGCCATGTGAGTCATCTCACCCAAACTGGTCGAGGTCGGCCGGCACCTGAATATTGAATTATTGACCAATACGGAACTGCTGCATCTTGACGGGGAACCGGGCAATTTCACCGCCCATATCCGGAAGGAGCCCCGATACGTTGACATCTCGAAATGCACCAGCTGCGGGGAGTGTGAAAAAGCCTGCCCCATTGAAGTTCCCAACGAGCAGGACAAGGGACTTTCCAACCGGAAGGCTGCTTTCAAAAAATACGCCCAGGCCATACCCGGGGCCTACGCGATCGACAAACGGGGCACCGCCCCGTGTAAGGCGACCTGCCCGGCCCACGTAAGCATCCAGGGGTATATCGCGCTGATCAACCAGGAGAAATACAAGGAGGCCATCGAACTGTTCCGGGACGCACACCCTTTTCCCGGCGTATGCGGCCGCGTGTGCCACCATCCCTGTGAAAGCCAGTGCACCCGGGGAGATTACGACGAACCCCTTGCCATCCGGGAACTGCACCGTTTTTTGGCGGACTGGGAAACCACCGCCGATGAAACCATTCTGCCGGAAGCCCCTGAAGAAAAAAGAAACGAGAACGTCGCCGTTATCGGATCTGGCCCTGCAGGGCTGTCCACCGCGTATTTTCTCGCCCGCAAGGGATACGGTGTGACAATCTTCGAAAAACTCCCGGTTGCCGGGGGCATGATGGCCGTGGGCATCCCCGAATACCGGCTGCCCCGGAACATGCTCCAGCGCGAAATTGATATCATTCGCGAGCTGGGGGTGGAGATCAAAACAGGGGTGACCTTTGGAAAGGACATTACGTTCGACAGCCTCAAGGCCGACGGATACGCCGCTGTGTTCATGGGGATCGGCCTTCACGCGGGGCGCAGGCTGGGTATCGAGAACGAGGATGTTGAAGGCGTCCTCCAGGGGGTGGATTTCCTGCGGGATGCCGCCCTTGGCAGGGAGGTTCCCGTCGGCAAGGACGTCCTGGTCATTGGCGGCGGAAACGTGGCCATTGACGTGGCGCTCACGGCCAAACGAAAAGGGGCCGAAAACGTCACCATGGTCTGCCTGGAAAAACGGGAGGAAATGCCGGCCTGGGAACATGAAATCGAGGAAGCCCTGGAAGGGGACATCAAGATCGTCAACTCCTTTGGGCCCAAATCCTTTTTCATCGACAAGGATTCAAAGAAATTTTCCGGCATCGAGTTCAAGACATGCACCGCGGTGTTTGACGAAGAAGGGCGTTTTTCACCGTCTTTTGACGAAGCCGCCTGCGAGGCGTTTTTCGGGGACACGGTGATCATCTCCATCGGACAGGCTACGGATACGTCTGATCTTGAAAAGGAAAACGTCCCCATGACCGGGCGCGGCGGTCTTCATGCCGATCCGCTGACCCTTCAGACCCCCATGGAATGGGTGTTTGCAGGTGGCGATGCCTTCTATGGCCCGAAATCGGTCGTAGACGCGGTGGCTTCCGGCAAGGAAGCGGCCGAAAGTATCCATCGCTTTATCAACGGGATGGACCTCAAGGAAGGACGGATAAAGGAATGGACCTATGACAAACCGGATATCTTAAACGAGCCGCAAAAGGACCGCACCCCGGTCCGCTGCCTCGATCCCGAAGCGCGGGAATGCAATTTCCTGGAAGTCTCTTTCGGGTACAACGAGGAAGAGGCCAAAAATGAAGCCGACCGATGCCTCAAGTGCGGCATCTGCTCCGAGTGCTACCAGTGCGTCAAGGCCTGTCTTGCCGATGCGATCGATCACGAGCAGACGGTGGAAGAGCTGGATCTCGATATCGGCTCACTGATCCTTTGCCCGGGCAACGAGACCTATGACCCGTCGCCCCTCAATGATATATACAGCTACAACTCCAGCCCCAACGTGCTGACCAGCGCCGAGTTCGAGCGGATTCTGTCCGCCTCCGGCCCAACCATGGGGCACCTCGTGCGGCCGTCAGACCATGCCGAACCCAAAAAGATCGCCTGGCTCCAGTGCATCGGGTCCAGGGACAACAACCGCTGCGGCAACGGCTACTGCTCGTCGGTCTGCTGCATGTACGCAATCAAGGAAGCCATGATCGCAAAAGATCACAGCGAGCATGGGCTGGACACCGCCATATTCAACATGGATATCCGGAGTTTTGGCAAGGATTACGAACAGTATTACGATCGTGCGCGCAACAGCGCCGGGGTCCGTTTTGTCAAATCGCGAATCCATACGGTCAAAGAAATACCGGAAACGGGCAATCTGGAATTGCGATATGCGGACGAGTCCGGCAACCTCCAGGTGGAAGAATTCGACATGGTCGTGCTCTCCGTTGGCCTGCAAATTTCAGAGTCGACCGTGGAGACGGCAAAGCGCCTGGAAATCGAACTGAACAAGTACAACTTCGCTGAGACAACACCCTCCCTGCCGGTCAACACATCGCGTCCCGGCGTATTCGCCTGCGGCATATTCCAGGGGCCCAAGGACATCCCTTCATCGGTTACCGAGGCCAGCGCGGCGGCATGCGCTGCCGGACGCAACCTCGCGCAGGCCCGCGGCACGCTTCAAAAAGAAGTTGTCAAGCCCGAACCGATCGATGTGGAGGGGCAGGAGCCCCGAATCGGCGTATTTGTCTGCGACTGCGGAATCAACATTGCCGGCGTCATCGACGTGCCCGCCGTCAGGGAATATTCAGAGACGCTGCCGTACGTGGTCTATGCCGGAGAGAACCTCTTCACCTGCTCCCAGGACGCCCAGGACCAGATGAAGGAAATTATCAAGGAGCACAACATCAACCGCGTGGTGGTATCGTCGTGCACACCCAAAACCCATGAACCGATCTTCATGGACACGCTGGAAGCCGTCGGCCTGAACAAGTATCTTTTTGAAATGGCCAATATCCGGAACCAGGATTCCTGGGTGCACGGGAACGACCATGAAGCCGCGACCGAAAAGGCTAAGGAGCTTGTCCACATGTCTGTGGCACGGGCGGCTTCCTTGCAGCCGCTGTATGAACGCCAGATACCGGTTACCAAGCGCGCCCTGGTGGTCGGCGGCGGCGTGGCCGGAATGAACGCGGCTTTGGGTATTGCCGATCAGGGATACGAAGTTGTCCTGGTGGAAAAGGAAGCCCAACTGGGCGGCCTTGGCAACCGTTTGACCAAAACCATCGAGGGCATGGATGTCAGGGCTCTGGTCACCGACCTGCGCCAGCAGGTGGAAGACCACGAGAAGATTGACGTGATGACCGATTCGGTTATCGTCGATTTTTCCGGTTTCAAGGGCAATTTCAAAACCGAGGTGCTTGCCGGGGAATCCATGGCCAGCCGGACGATCAAACACGGCGTAACCATCATCGCCACCGGCGCCAACGAATACCAGCCCAAGGAATACCTTTACGGAGAAAACCCCAACATCGTCACACAGCTCGAACTGGGCGAACGGATCTACAACAACACCGACGTAGACGGTTTGAACCACGTCGTCATGATCCAGTGCGTGGGGTCCAGAAACGAGGAAAACCCCAACTGCTCGCGGGTATGCTGCCAGAGCGCCATCAAAAATGCCATTGCGCTCAAAAAGCGAAACCCCAAAACCGGGGTGTATGTCCTTTACCGGGACATCCGGACGTATGGTCTGCTGGAAGACTATTACACCGAGGCCCGCAAACTCGGCGTTCTGTTCTTCCGTTTCTCTGCAGACGAACCGCCAGTCGTTGCGGCCGGCGAAGAATTCGTAAACGTGACCTTCACCGATCACATCCTGGGCCGGAAAATCAGCCTGGATGCGGACCTGGCCGTCTTGAGCGCCGGAGTGGAAGCCCAGGACACCGAAGAACTCGCCAACATCATGAAGCTCAACCGCAATGCCCAGCATTTTTTCCTCGAAGCCCACGTAAAGCTTCGCCCGGTGGAAATGGGGACCGAGGGCATATACCTCTGCGGGACAGCGCACAGCCCGCAGCTGCTGACCGAATCCATCGCCCAGGCCATGGCCGCGGCTTCCAGGGCGACGACCATGTTGTCGCAGCCGTTCCTGACGCTGTCCGCGGTCACTGCCGTGGTTGATCCGGACAAATGTGCATCCTGCCTGATCTGCGTTCGCACATGCCCCTTTGATGTGCCGAAGATCAATGAAACCGGCGTCAGTGAAATCGATGACGCGCTTTGCCAGGGATGCGGCGCATGCGCCGCCGAATGCCCGGCCAAGGCAATCGAATTGCGATGGTATGAAGATGACCAAATTACAAGCAAGGTGGACGCCTTGCTGGAGGGGGAAATATGACAGAGGATTTCAAGCCGACGATTCTGGCGTTCTGCTGCAATTTCTGAGGATACTCCGCCGCGGACCTGGCAGGTTCCATGAGACTGACGTATCCCACAAGCATCAGAATCGTTCGCGTTCCATGCACCGGAAAAGTGGATGTTGCGCATCTGCTGCGCGCCATTGAAAAAGGGGCCGACGGCGTCTACGTGGTCGGCTGCAAGGAAGGCGAATGCCAGTATAAAAAGGGCAATTTCCGCGCCCGGAAACGGGTGGAGCAGGCCAAGAAGGTCCTTTCCTCGATCGGCGGGGATGAAGGGCGGGTCGAGATGTTTAACCTATCTTCGAGCGACGCGCCGTTGTTCGTCAAGTATGCCGAAGAAATGGACGCCAGGATCCGGTCGCTCGGCCCCAATCCCCTGAAGAAAAAAAACAGCCGTGCGGCATGATCTGCGGCGAAGCAGGGGTTGGCAAATTCCCCTGCCGGAAAAACAACCATAATGTAAAGAGAGGCAGACCCCATGATAGTTGCGGATAAAAAGCCTGTCGAGGAAATCATCGGATATGTGAAGGATCATGAAAAAATCCTCGTTTTGGGCTGCAATGAATGTGTGACCGTCTGCGAGGCGGGCGGAAAAAAGGAAGTGGGCATACTCGCATCCTCGCTGCGGATGTATTTTGCCAACCAGGGGCGCGATGTTGTCGTGGATGAGCGGACCCTCGAGCGCCAGTGCGACCACGAATACCTGGAGGAGATCCGGGACATCACGGATCAGTACGACGCGATCATATCCATCGCCTGCGGCGTCGGAATTCAGTTCACCGCTGAAAAATATCATTCCACACCGGTTTATCCGGGTGTGAACACCTGTTTTCTGGGCGTCACCGAACAACGCGGCCTCTGGACGGAGCGCTGCCAGGCATGCGGCAACTGCATCCTGGCCTATACCGGCGGTATCTGCCCGGTTTCAAGATGTGCAAAACGGATTATGAACGGACCCTGCGGCGGATCTTCCAAAGGAAGCTGCGAGATCAACAAGGATCTCGACTGCGCGTGGCAGCTGATCATCGACCGCCTAAAGGCAATCAACAGACTCGATCTTTATGAAAAGATGTTTGATATCAAGGACTGGTCCACCGACCGTGCCGGCGGGCCCAGAAAAGTTGTAAGGGAGGATGTGCAGATATGAGTGCGAAAACGCCGAGCAGACTCGAAAAGATCATGGCGGCCGGCCACCTGGGCGTCACCTCCGAATGCGGTCCTCCGCGCGGCAGCGATCCGGAAACCATACGGGAAAAGGCGGAGTTGCTCCGGGGGTACGTGGATGCCGTGAACGTCACCGACAACCAGACATCCGTCGTCCGCACCAGCAGCCTGGCCACGTGCATTCACCTCAAACTCATGGGGATCGAGCCCGTTTTGCAGATGGTCACCCGGGACCGGAACCGGATCGCCCTTCAAAGTGATATTCTGGGCGGTGCATCCTTCGATATCTTCAACCTGCTGTGCCTTTCCGGCGACCACCAGTCGTTCGGGGACAACCCCCAGGGTCAAAACGTCCACGATCTCGATTCCATGCAGCTGGTTTGGACCGCCCGGAAAATGCGGGACGAAGGCAAATTCCTGGGCGGCGCCGACATCAAGCGCCCGCCAAAAATGTTTGTGGGTGCTGCGGCCAACCCCTTTGCCGACCCGTTTGAAATCCGCGTGCCGCGGCTTGCCAAAAAAATCGAGGCCGGTGCGGAGTTTATCCAGACCCAGTGCATCTATAACCTCGACAAATTCGAAGAATGGGTAAAACAGGCCCGCGAGCGCGGCCTTACCGAAAAAGTCTTTATCATGGCCGGGGTCACCCCGTTCAAATCTGCCGGTATGGCAAAATACATGAAAAACCGCGTCCCCGGCATGGACGTGCCCGATGACGTGGTCAAACGAATGGCCGACACCCCGAAGGAAAAACAGGCGGAGGAAGGCGTCAACATCTGCATTGAAACCATCCAGAGATTAAAGGAAGTGGACGGGGTCAAAGGGTTTCATATCATGGCCATCGAATGGGAGGAAATGGTCCCTGATATCGTAAAGCGCTCGGGTCTTTATCCACGACCGGAAATCGCGTAGCGGATCACAAGTCGCTTTCGATACGCGATCAGACAAATAACCGCAACGGCATCTTTCCGGCTCCGGTCGGGTGGCGGTGCGGTTTTTTGTTTCCATGACATGCATACAAGCAGGACCTTGTAAATTGTGACGGACAAACCGCTACATACCGCCTTTCAGGTCTACGAAAAGGGATGGGCACTCGCGATGCCGCTGCTTCGTCTCAGCCGTCGCCTTCAAGACGGGTTCGCTCACCGAAAGCTTGAGACGTCGCTGCCCTATGCAGACCTATGGATTCAGGCCGCATCCGGCGGGGAGGCCTACCTGGCATGGACGCTTCTTGAACATCTGCGAACAACCGCTCCCCTTCGCGTCCTGGTAACCACGAACACCCGCCAGGGGATGGATATCATCGGCAAGGCCGCGGCCGCGCTTGCCCGTATCAATCCGGCGTTGACCCTTTTCCCCGCATGGTTTCCCTTTGACCGGCCGTCGACCATGGCCGCCGCCGTATCCCAGGTGAATCCGAAACTGGCCGTACTTCTGGAAAGTGAGATGTGGCCGGGATTCATGCACGCCCTTAAAAGCCGGAAATGCCCCGTTCTCATCATAAACGGCCGGATGACAAAAAAAAGCATGTCCGCATACCGCAGATTTCCGGGCACATGCAAGGCCCTTCGTCCGGACAGGATCCTGGCCATATCCCGGGAAGACGCGCACCGTTTCGAAACCGTTTTTGGACAAGGCACGGCTGGCGTAATGAACAATATCAAATTTGACAGCCTGGCCGTTGACCTGTCGGATAAAAATTGCGAAAACCCGACCGGGTTTATGGCGCACCTGATCCCCGCCGGGGCCCGCTTTCTCGTATTGGGGTCGATCCGTCGGGAAGAAGAGGCCAACATCGCGCAAATTATCCAAAAAACGAACCGCGCGCGGCCGGACGTGATCACCGGACTTTTCCCGCGCCATTTGGAGCGGGTAGAACACTGGAAAAAAGCCCTGTCCGGACTCGGACTGCGCTGGCGCCTGCGTTCCGGGATTGAAAAGCCCGTACAGGGCGGCGATATCATTTTATGGGACGTTTTCGGTGAACTCGCCGGCGCATATGCCGCGGCCGACGCGGTCTTTGTTGGCGGCAGCCTGGCCCCCCTGGGAGGGCAGAATTTTCTCGAACCCCTGGCATGCGGAACCGTGCCGGTCATCGGCCCCTCTCATGAAAACTTTTCCTGGGTGGGAGAGGAAATCTTCCGCAGTGGCCTGGTGATCAAAACCCGGGATTCGGATGAAGCCGCAGATGCCATTATCCGTCAGCTCAAGGATCCGCTGCCGCACCCTGAAATCGCCTCAAAAGCAATGGCGTACATAACCGCCCGACAAGGAGGGGCCCGGAGGGCATGCGAGGTGATCGAAAAGATTTTGGGAGACGAAAAAAATGCCGCATAACCATGCTTCTTTCCCGCCTTGTCACGGTATTATCCCGGCGCGCTGGGGGTCTACGAGATTTCCCGGCAAACCCCTTGCCGACATACAGGGCAAACCCATGTTCTGGCATGTTTTCAACCGCGCCTTGCAGTGCGAAAAACTTGAAAGCGTGACCATTGCCACCGACGACCGCCGGATTGCAGATGCGGCCGAAGCGTTCAACATCCCGGTGGTCATGACCCGAAGCGATCACGAAAGCGGCACCGATCGGGTAAAGGAAGCCGCGGACATCCTGCAGGTTCCTGACAATTCGGTGGTGGTCAACATCCAGGGGGACGAACCCCTGCTGGATCCGGTCATGCTTCTGGAATTGACCGGCCCCTTTACAAATCCCGGGGTCATGGTGACCACACTGGTCCACAAACTCGATGAAACAGGGGCAGACAATCCAGACCGGGTCAAAGTGGTGTTTGCCGCCGACGGGCGCGCGCTGTATTTTTCCCGGGCCGCTGTCCCGTATTTCCGAAACGGTGAACCCGGCTGTTCTTATCACGGCCATATCGGTCTTTATGCCTTCCGGAAAAGCGTTCTGGACCGGTTTGTCGCGCTCCCCCCGGGACGTCTCGAACAGTTTGAGAAACTGGAACAACTCCGCCTGCTTGAAAACAGCTTCCCGATTCACGTGGTTTGCACCGAGTCAAAAAGTGTCAGCGTCGACCGGCCGGAAGATCTCGACGAGGTTTTGAAGCTGCTGGAAGCTAAGCGTCCGTAAGCGTTTGCCGTATAAAACGGACGAATCTGGATTCATCGGCCCCCTTGAAGACAATGTTGACACCGATAACGGCAATGGGCCGGTCACCGGGCATCCTTCCGGCAATCCGCACATAATCCTTTTCCGTGGTTGCCAGAAAATCCGCGCCCGCGGATACGGCATGGGCCATAATTTCCCTGCATTCGGCATCGGTGTACCGGTGGTGGTCCAGAAAATCCCTGTGCCCGACAATACGCCCCGCATGTTGTTCAACAACGGTCAAAAAATCGCCGTTGCGCGCAATGCCGGAGAAAACAAAAACATTCGACCGCGCAAGCAGGGCAAAATCGGCCCCGGTATTCTCGGGGAGGACAGCCACGGGAAAAGGCGCCGCTCCGTCATGAATACCGGACAAAAAAGGCGCGTGGTCCGTCCGGAAAACCGGTTTTTCACGGAGGCCGATCCGGTTTTGCGCCGTGATCGACGCCATGCGGGCCATCATGGCCTGCGCCGGAGCTTCGCAACCGTCTTTGCAACGCGTGAAAATAATGGCACCGCTTCGTTTGAGGGCAGAGGCCGGCTCTCTCAGCACGCCGCGCGGCATCAAATACCCGTTTCCGAGCATGTTTTCGGCATCCACCAGCACCAGGTCCAGGTGGCGGCGCAACCGCCTGTGCTGGAAACCATCGTCCAAAAGAATGGTGTCCGGGTCGAACTCCGATATGGCGCGCATTCCGCTCTTGTATCGATCTCCGCCCACAAGGACTGGCACCCCCCTGCTTTTGGAAGCCATCATAAAAGGTTCATCCCCGGCCACTTCCGGCTCGCATAATATCTCGTATCCATCTGATACGACAATTCCCGTTTTTTCCGCACGGCCACCGTATCCCCTGCTCAGGATCACCACGCGATGCCCCATCTGCCGCAGCATGGTCGCCAGATAAATCGTCATGGGCGTTTTCCCGGTTCCCCCCGCAACAATGTTGCCGATGGAAATGATGCGGCAAGGCAGTTCCTTTCCGGCCAAAAGGCCTTTGTCATATCCGGTGTTTTTCAACCGGACACCGGCGCCGTACAATACGGAACCCGCCCGAAGGATCCTCTCCAATGCAGATTGTCCGGATTTCCCTTCCGCGGTCATGACGGCCTCAATTTTTCTTTTTACATCACCCATAGCGCAATGTGGATTCCTTAAGGGGCATACTGCGTTCCGCTCTGCCTGAAAATGCGAACCGTATTTACGTCATCAATATATCCTTTGGCTTACTCGATATACAGCAGCATAAGAGCAGTCCCCAGGCCATAGAGGATATTGGCCGTCCACGCGGCAAGCAGCGGGGGGAGAAGTCCCCCGTATCCCATGGAAAGCGAAAAGCTGTATACGGACCAGTATGCAAATGCCAGTACAATGCCATACGCAAAACTTACCGCCATGCCGTCTTTCGTACTGCCGCGCAGCGCGATCGCGGCACCCATTACCGCCATGATCAGGCATACGAAGGGGAAGGCCGTTTTGCCGTAATAATCCACCCGGTACTCGGTTGCATCATACCCATCGGTTTCAATCCGATGAATATACCGATGCAGCGCGGAAAAACTCATTTCCTCCGATTCCACGACCACGCGCTGAAAATCAGAGGGCGTCAGATCCAATTCCAGACGTGTTTCCGCCAAATGCGTGATCTGAATATCGGCCTCCGGACTTTCCATGCGCTGGATCATCGTTTCAAAAAACACCCACTGGCCGTCCACGTACATGGCCTCGCGGGCATCGATACGACGGGTCAGGCGGTAGTCCTCATCCATGAAATACAAACTGACGCCAAACAGCACCTCCTCGCGGGGATGAAAATACTGCACGTGCGCCAGCCCCTGATCATGACGGATCCAGATATCTTTTCGGGATGACAAGGTTCCGCGCCGTTCATTCCCCTTCCGCTGCGAATCGATTTCATTGGACCGCGCAATGCTGACCGGGACCGCGACTTCGGAAAAGACAAACAGGGCAACGGAAAAAACAATCCCCAGCAGGACAATGGGGGTAAGCAGATAAAAAACGCTGATGCCGCCGCTTTTCAATGCGATCAGCTCATTGTTCCGGCTCATGAGGCCGAAAACGATCAAAACAGCCAGCAAAACACCGATGGGTGTGATTTGTGAAACAATCAACGGGATTTTGTAAACAAAATAAAGAAACGTATCATAACCCGACACGGGGGACGCGAAAAAACGGTCTGCCCTGCTGAAAAAATCGATGGCAAGATATATCAGCACCACCATCACCAGGACAATGGCGAAATATTTCATAAACGTGCTTACGATATAGCGATGAACGACCGTCATCATTCTGCCTTTACCCGTTTGGCGCTATTCCGACGCAGGGAGTTGCATGGGCGGCGGAAAAGAACGGGGTCACGTCCGGGGGTGTCTGAAACGACTTTTTATATTGGCGGCAAATCGCCGCGAAGCGTCCCGCAAAGATTCCAACACGGCAACCGGGCTGTCTTTGGCGGTCTTTACATACAAGTAACCGCCCAGCCCCCCCATAATCAGATTCGGCAGCCACATGCCTGCCGCAGGATGGATCATCCCGGTTTCGCCCAGGATCATACCGGCGGAAAGGAGCAGGTAATAAAACAGGAAACAGATCAGGCCGATCCCCAACCCTGCCGATCGCCTGGAGGTCAGCGTCTGTATGCCGAGGGGAACGGCCAGGACCGAAAGGGCGATGCACGCGAAAGGAATCGAGAATTTCATGTGCAATTCCATCAAAATCGAATAATACCGACGGTCTTTTGTTTCCGCCGTCCTCACGTATTCAAGGAGCTCCGGAAGCATCATTTCCCTTCTGTCTTTCTTCCGGTTGTGGGCCTCCGCCGCCTCCTGCTGTAAATCGAGGCGGATATCATAGGTTTCGAAACGGGTTGCGTGCGCAGACCGGGAATCGATCTGCACGTTGTTTACCATGCCGTCGTAGAGCCTCAGCATAAAGGTGTACGGATTCCCGCCGTCAAAAAGGCGGCCCCTGGGCGCGACCACCGTGCTGCTTACCCCTTCCTGCCGCCCATCCTCGATAAAAACGTCGTACAACTCCTTGGTTTCATGATTGATATCGTTTACATAAAAAACCAATCCCGGGAATGTATCGTTGAACGTGTTGGCTTTGAGGGCGATATTCACATTCGCGCGGGCCACGTCGAGCGCCAGTCGCTCGTAGGCGGTCTTGCCCCAGGGCATACCATAAAGTCCCATGAGTCCTGTCGTGACCATGCAAATGAAAGCGAAAAACAGAATCGGCGGCAGCAGTCGGTACATGCTGACGCCGCCTGCCTTGAGCGCAACGATCTCGTTGTCCCCGGACATTCGCAAAAACGTCAGCAAAACACTCATCATGGTGGCCATCGGGATGATGTAAACCAGGAAATACGGCAGGGAAAGCAGGAGGAGCAGGGCGAAAACACCGAATCCGACCTGGTAGTTGACGATCAGATTCGTGATATCGAGAAGCTGCCCCATGAGAAAGACAAAGATGAAAAAAGCCAGGCTCATGACAAAAGGGGGAAACAGCTCAATCAATACGTACCTGTTTAATGTCCTGCTGCGCATGCCATTTCTCTACGTGCGTTGTTCTGCGAATCTCATGGTTGCCCTTCTGCACCATCCCCATCAGGACCGTTTTCAAACTGCCGCTGGTAAAGCCGGTAATATTCTCCCTTGAGGGACAGCAGAAATCCGTGATCCCCCTCCTCGACGATTCGTCCGCCGGCAAGGACAATCAGACGGTCGGCATCCAGAATGGTCGTCAGCCTGTGGGCAATGACAAATGACGTACGGCCTTGCATGAGATTTAAAAGCGCTTTTTGCACAAGATCTTCCGATTCCGTGTCAAGCGCGGATGTCGCTTCGTCCAGGATGAGTATGGGCCAACAGTCTGCCCGCGGCCATTTACATGCATGAGAATCAGCTCGCCTATCCCATACGTCCTGGCGAGACGCGAGACCTACACTATGGGTTCATAAACTATGTATCCATGCTCTGTGCGGACCAGGTTCTTTTCAATTCCC
>JAWOAV010000115.1:0-14733 GCA_046498365.1 Desulfosalsimonadaceae bacterium | reverse complement strand
GGCATCGTCAGCGACGCTGGAAATTATTGCTTGAAAGTCCAAGCAGACCGTGAAAGGGTTTAGCCGGAGATAAGCCATAGCAGTAAGGGCGATGTTATATATGCAGACCCGCCCGTTGCAAAGGTCACAGGCATTCGCGGTTCCTGCCGCCTTCTCGTGGCCGACGACCGGTCGGAGAATCGAACCATTCTTCGGGACATGCTCTCGCCGATGGGCTTTGAAATCATCGAGGCGGCCAACGGCCGGGAAGCGGTCGCAATTGCCCGAGAGCGCATGCCGGATCTGATCCTGATGGATTTGCTGATGCCGGAAATGAACGGTATTGAAGCGGTGCAAATCCTGAAGCGCGATCCGGTCACGGCTGGCATACCGGTCGTGGCCGTGTCTGCCAGCGTTTATGACCAGACGCAGGCCGAGAGCATTTGTGCAGGGTGCGTCGGTTTTCTCTCCAAACCCGTTGACCTGGATGCCTTGATTTCAATACTTCGCGACCGGCTTGATCTGGATTGGAAGGAGGACGGAACAGTGTCTGATTCGACGACGCCGGCAGACCCCATCGCGCCATCTCCCCTGCCGCAGGCATTTCATCATCTGCGGGAGGCGGCACGCATCGGCGATGTTCAGGAAGTCCTGCGGGAAACCGGCAAGCTCAGGGACCGTTTTCCCGAGCACCGGGTGTTTATTTCCCGCATCCATGAACTTGCGGCGGGGTTTGAGATCTTGGCGTTGCAGCGCCTTTTGGACCACTAGTATCAGATCGGCCGCTCAATGCCCATGGCCTTCATGCGGGAGCGGAGCGTTGTCGGGCGAACATCCAGAAGCTCGGCCGCGCCCCCCGGGCCGTCCACCCGCCATTTGGTCCGCTTCAGTGCCCGCAGCATATTTTCCCGCTGCATGTTCTGCCAGTCCCCCTCGCGCACAATGGGGCCGTCTTCAGATCCCGCTGGATCCCTCTGCGTACCCCCACGCACGGGTGATGCAAACGCCGGCGGGCCTCCCCGGGAAAGAATCATGGTCCGCTCGACTTCATTCTGAAGTTCACGAATATTGCCCGGCCATGAATAATCCAGTAGGCCGGCGAGACTGCTGTCGGCGATTTCCGGTACGGCAACCCCCATTTTCCGGGCAACGTGACCGGCAAAGTATCTTACCAGAGCGGGAATGTCCTCCCGCCGTTCGCGAAGCGGCGGCAGCGTTAACGGAAAAACGCTCAACCGGTAATACAGGTCCTGTCGAAAACGCCCGTCTGCAACAGCCTGTTGAAGGTCGCGGTTGGTCGCCGCAATAATGCGGACATCCGTTTTTCGCGTTTTTTCATCCCCGATGCGCTCAAAGGTCCCTTCCTGGAGCACCCGAAGAAGCTTTCCCTGCAATTCCAGAGGGATTTCCCCCACTTCATCCAGAAACAGCGTGCCGCCGTCTGCCAGTTCAAAACGCCCGGCCCGGTCCTTGAGCGCACCGGTGAAGGACCCTTTTACATGGCCGAAAAACTCGCTTTCAAAAAGCTCGTGCGGAACGGCGGCGCAATTGACGCGTATGATAGGCGCGCTGCTTCTCCGGCTTCGCTCGTGGATCACCTGGGCGAACAGTTCCTTTCCGGTTCCGGATTCACCCAGCATCAGCACGGCCGCCTCGGTGGGCGCCACCAGGTCTACCTGGTCCAAAACCCGCTTCAACGAATCGCTTGTGCCGATGATGGCATCGGAAGTCGCTGCTGCGCGGACTTCCTCGCGCAGCACCTCGTTTTCCTGCTGGAGTTGTTCTCCCATGCGGCGGATGGACGCAAGGGACCGGGCGTGGAAGAGGGCGTTTCCGAGGCTGTTGGCGATCATCTGCTGCCAGCGCCGCCGCTCTTCCGGCGCGTGGATGACCGCGGCCTTGAAAAAAATTCCCAGAACACCGTAGCAAGCATCGTGACAGCAGATGGGAGTGATGATGTACCCCTGTAATTTTGAAGATTTGGCCCACGAAGGATAGGGTTCCCACTCGGTTTCATCTGCGGCCATGAACTGTTTTTTTTCCGTGTACGCCCGGCCGATGAGCGGCTCCGATGTCGGAATCCCGGCGTAGCTGCCGCCATTTCGGCGCCATGTGGACGGAGGTCCCCCCGAAAAACCGGAAGCATATCCCAGCTTCAGTCCGTCGCCGTCCGCCATCCAGGCAGCCAGTCCGGCCACGTCCCGCTGCTCCTCCGCAAGGGGCGCAAGCGCCTTCCATGCTGCTTCGGGCGTGTCTGCAGAACCCATTTCCAGCAGAATCCCGGTATGGATTTCCACATCCGCCCACAGTCGATGTCGGTTCATTTGCGCGTCAATCCGCGCCAGCACTTCCTCGTGTACAAGCGGCTTGGTCAGGTAATCAACCCCGCCTGCCTGAAATCCCTTTATTTTATCGGCGCTCTCGGTGAGGGCCGTCATGAAGATCACCGGAATATGACGGGTTCACGGAAAGCTTTTCAACCGCCTGCAGGCCTCAAGGCCGTTTAGCCCCGGCATCATGACATCCATTAAAATCAGGTCCGGTCGGCCCAGTTGGGCCTGACGGACCGCGCTCTCGCCGTCAATCGCCGCAAGGGTCCGGTACCCGGTGTCTTTTAAGGCGTCAAATAGCAGCTTGATATTGCTCGGCTTGTCATCCACCACCAGAATCGTGGCTACATGACGATTGCCCTTGCCATCGAACATTTCATGCTCATGTCCCTGCATCGCTCACTCCGGCCGTTTGTGTGCATCCCTTCGAAATTTTGACGGCTTCGTAAAAAGCCCAATATCTGCGTTGCGCACAATTTTTGAAGAATCTCATCACGCTAAAAGCGTGACTCAATTCTTCAAAAATTGCACGCGCCTTGATCTTGAACTTTTACCTTTGCCGTCCAAAATCGACTTTTTACGGTTCCATCAAATTTTATGTCCAATGAAACAAGTATAGATCGACCGTACAGGATTCACAACGAAATTTCGTAATTATACGAAGACGTGAAAATCAACCGTTATGCAGCGAAAGATATAACCTATTGATACTATTTGATTTGAGCTAATTTTCCAGGATGGCACGCCTTTTGCCCTTATGCCTATCAATCGCAACACGGCAATCCCGGTTTGTCAATAACCAAAGGGTCCGAACAGATAAAAAGAGGTCAGGTAAAATGAAAAAAACAGTAAGGCAACTATGGCTGACACTTCTGGCAGCAACCGCTACCTGGATGGTTTGTACAAGCCTTCAGGCATCGGAAGGGCACGCGCCCCCGGAGTTGGACCAATCCCCCCCGGCTGTGACTGCTCCTGTAGAAGACGAAAAGGAACCGAACGTATTGTTGCGCATCACCTTCGGCGGTGTTGTGCAATCCGGCCTGGAGAAGGAAGATGCGGCCTATACGCTGGGATGCAGCGTTCTCGAAGCAGGCGCCGGCCCCGTAAGCGGCTCCTTTAAAGTGCTGCACTTTTCCTGGGATCGCCCCGGGGCGTATGTCATCGATACCAAGGGGCGTGATCCGTGGCGAGATCTTTATGAAGTGTCGATCGGCGCCAATCATGGCGGCATGATAACCGAGCGCATGAGCTATGCGGTGACGCTCGGTGCAGCCTCTGCCCACGAAAGGGAACCGGATGATTCTTTTTCTCTCCTTGGCGGCGGTTATGGCATGTTTGCAATTACCCCGAAGTGGACCATCGCAGGAGGCCTGCTTTATTCAAAGCACCAGAAAGTCGAAGCCGATTTCGAATTCATTCCCGTGGCGAGCGTCTCATGGAACACGGAAACAACCAGGGGTCCGTCATTCACCATCGGCCTCCCCGCCACAGAGCTGGCATGGCATTTCAGCAAAACCACAACCCTGACCCTCGACACCAGCGGGTTTGAAAGCGGAATCTATCGCCTGGCAGACAGCAGCCCGGTCCGGAAAAAAGGGTATGTTGAATTTTCCGGCACAACCGGTTCCCTCCGCTTCGATACCCTGATCGCAGGTCGTATTGGACTCCGCGCGGGGATCACTCAGGCGCTTTCCCGCAAGCACAAACTTTTTGATCATCAAGGAAAAAACGAAATCAAGTACGACGTGGAAAAAAAACCCGGTTTCTTTGTTTCCGTGGCGATGCCGTTTTAGAGCCCGGGTGAACAGAAACCAACTGTATTTATCCATAAATCAAAGGAGATCCAGATTATGAGAACCAATCAACCCCTTGCCAATCAATATCAAATCCCGTTTTTTGCGGTTGTCCCCTTCCTGCTGCTTTCTTTCGCCATTGCGTGGGGGATCCTGGCCCTGTATATCTTTCTTCCGGATCCGATGAGCGCAATATTCGGCCGGCTGACCGGAAACCATCCGCTCTTTTTCCTGGCGGTTTACGCGCCTGCAATCGCCGCTTTCATCATTGTTCTATACCAGGCCGGGGTTTCGGGACTGCGGCGGTTTCTTTCCCGGTTATTCCTCTGGCGCTGCTCGCCGGTTTGGTACGCTTTTTTGATTGTCGGCCTTCCGATGGTTTTTTACGCCGGGGCTGCATGGAAGGGAACCCTTTGGTCTGAACCCTTTCCATTTCCATCCTTTCAAACACTGCTGGCGGCGCTGGTATTGGCTGCGATCAAAGGACCTGTCGAGGAATTCGGGTGGCGGGGACTCGCCCTTCCGCTGTTGCAACGGAAGTTTGCGCCGATCCAGGCCGCGCTGATTCTCGGGGTCATCTGGGGGTTCTGGCACCTGCCGGCCTTCCTGTTGAGCGGGACGCAGCAAAGCGAGTGGTCATTTAGCGCATTTTTTGTCGGATGTATTGCATTAAGCGTCATCGCAACCGCTTTATTCAATGCATCGCGCGGCAGCATCCTGCTGTCGGCATTTTTCCATTTTACCCTCATGAACCCGGTTTTCCCTGATGCACAACCCTATGACACCTACATCCTGATCGGTATCGCGCTTGTCGTTGTCTGGATATATAAAGAGGCCATGTTCATGAAAGAAGGCGCCGTTACAACGGTTATCCCCAAAGACGAAAGGGGCGTGATGCCTTCTCCTGCGGAAACAATTGCCGTCGCAGGCGATGCTCCCTGTTTTGCTGCAAAGAAATAAGGAAAAAAAAGATGAAACAGCCATGCAAACGGATGTTGAAAAAGCGCCAGGGGTTTCCTGTTCGGATGGTGATTCTGGCCGCCTTCCTGTCCTTCCTGATAGTGATCTGCTTTGTTTTGCCGATTGAAACATTTCAGATGGCGCAGGAAAAACCGGAGACTATCGAGATTGCGGAAGATTTTCAATCAGCGCTGGATGCCTTTCACCGGGAGTATGGCTTCCCGGGCGCAACCGCCGCGTTTGTACTGCCAGATGGCACATCCGGCGCTGCTGCAACCGGGATCGCCGATCTGGAGGCCGGCACGCCGATGACGACGCAATCGCGCATGCTTTCAGCCAGTATTGGAAAAACTTTCGTCGGTGCGGCAGCAGTGGCGCTTGCTCGCGACGGCGTGCTGGACCTTGACGCTCCTGTGTCGCGATGGCTCGGAGACCGGCAGTGGTTTGCCCGCCTCCCCAATCACGACACCATAACCCTCCGACACCTTTTGAATCACACCGCTGGATTGCCGGACCATGTGCATCTGGAACCTTTTGCCGAAGAGGTCTCCCATAGATGGCGGGAAAAAGGCAATCCCTTTCCGCCGGAAGCCTTGACTGCATTTGTTTTGGACATGCCGCCGCTTTTTGAGGCCGGTACGGGCTGGGCCTATACAGACACGGGATATATCCTGATCGGGCTGGTGATTGAAGCGGCGACCGGAAGGCCTTGTTTTGATGAGATCACAAGCCGCTTCCTGGCCCCGCTCAACCTGACGCTGACGACTCCGTCTGACCGACGTTTTCTCCCGGGGCTTGCTTCCGGATACATGGCAGCAAATAACGCGTTTGGATTGCCGCCGAAAACAACCATGTCTGACGGTGTAATGCTGTGGAATCCGTCTTTTGAATGGACCGGCGGGGGCCTGGTAAGCAACTCCCTTGATCTTGCGCGCTGGGGCGCAGCCCTTTTCGGGGGAAAAGCGATGCCGGGTGCTTATCTGGACGAAATCCTGAATGGCGTCCCCATCCGAAGGGATACGGCGGATATCCGTTACGGCGCAGGCACTGCGATTTATCTCGCAGGCCCCCACGGACCGGTATACGGCCACGGCGGATGGATACCGGGGTACACCTCCAGTCTCCGCCATTACCCGGACCACGGGGTCACCATTGCGTTTCAGATCAACACGGACATCGGAATCGCGGACAGTAAAACAGCGGTTGTCCGGGAGATGGAAATCGGCCTGGCAAAAGTGGTTATTCATCACGGCCCCGGATGCCGTTAAAGGCTTTTGAGGAAGATGTGCGACTCAAATTCAATATAGAAGGTCAAGATGATTTACTGTTTGCATCTTACTTTGCCCCATCTGAAAGCAACAAGGGGGTCGTTTTTTGCAGGGTAGCGTAGCATTTAAGAACAAAGAGCAAGGAGAAAAGCATGGCAATGGGGTAGGTTTATCGGATCTCAGATGCAATCACGGAAATGGATGGTGAAAAATTCCTAATTACTGGAGGGGCATAGCCGCAGTGCTCAAATTGTTTAAGTCTATCCATAATCCAACGCCTCTCAAACACCTCACAAAAGACTTCCCGTTTTCGGTTTGCGGCGATTATTCGTATGGTTATTTTTTGATTATATGCGTGGTGAAAATTTGATGCACGCGTAAAAGTCGCTGTCTGAAGGCTTTGAACGCAAAAGCAGAGGCCTATGGTTATGAATTGCAGAGAAGAAAAAGACGCTCTGGGTAAACGGAAAGTCCCGGCAGACGCCTACTACGGCATACAGACCCTGCGGGCGATGGAGAATTTTCAGGTTACCGGTATCAGCATTGCTCACTTTACCCACCTGATCGAAGCCATTGCCTGCGTGAAAAAAGCCGCGGCCATGGCCAACATGGAGCTTGACCTGTTGCCGGAAACGATCGGAACCGCCATTATCCGGGCGGCCGAAGAAGTCCGCGAAGGAAGGTTTAACGAGCATTTTACGGTGGATGTCATCCAGGGGGGTGCCGGCACGTCGGTCAACATGAACGCCAACGAGGTCATCGCCAATCGGGCCCTTGAAATCATGGGATATGGCAGGGGGTGCTATGCTTACTGCCATCCCAATAATCATGTCAACCTGTCGCAATCCACCAACGACGTATATCCCACCGCACTTCGCATCGCAGCCATATGGAGCGGTTATGACCTGCAAAAGGAACTGCGCCGGCTGACCGAGACTTTTCTGGCCAAGGGCGAAGACTTCAGCGATGTGATCAAAATGGGGCGTACGCAGCTGCAGGATGCGGTTCCCATGACGCTGGGCCAAGAGTTTACCGCTTTCGGCGTGACCATTGGCGAGGATGAACAGCGGCTCACCGAAGCCCTTACCTTGTTGCTGGAAATCAACATGGGGGCCACGGCCATTGGTACCGGCATCAATACCGTGCCGGAATACGCAGCCAGTATAAATGAAAAGCTAAGAGATGTCACAGGGCTCCCCCTGCGCCAGTCTGTCAACCTGATCGAGGCAACCGCCGATACAGGGGCCTATGTCCAGCTTTCGGGCATCCTGAAGCGCATCAGCGTAAAGTTGTCCAAGATATGCAATGACTTGCGGCTTCTGGCTTCCGGCCCGTACACCGGATTTCGTGAAATCAACCTCCCCCCGGTGCAGCCGGGCTCATCGATCATGCCGGGCAAGGTGAATCCGGTCATTCCGGAAATGCTCAACCAAGTCTGCTTTCAGGTCATTGGAAACGATCTCACGATCTCCTTTGCAGCGGAAGGGGGGCAGCTGCAGCTGAATGTTTTTGAGCCCATTATCGCTTTCAACCTGTTTCAGTCCATGGAGATACTGTTAAACGGGTGTTATATATTCAACCAGAAATGTCTTCGGGGCATAACGGCCAACGCGGAGCACTGCGCGCAGATGGTTCGGGAATCGCCGGGGCTTGTGACCGCCCTGGTGCCGTACGTAGGTTATGAGCATGCCGCGGAGCTTGCCGTCCGGGCGATGGCGGAAAAAAGGAGCTACTATGAGCTGGTCGTCGAAGAAGGGCTGCTGAGCGAAAAGGAACTGGAAGACATACTGGATCCACGCAAAATGACGGCTCCCCGGAGGGGTAGACCGATATGATTTTACTACAAGCCCTCTCAAAAAAAAGATCAAGTGGGTTTGAAAATGCGGGGAGGGTGGTTTTTACCACTATTTTTCAAAAAGCGGAATGCTGAAGGCGTTATCCTATTTTTTACACCAATTTTCTGAAAATTTCGCCTTGATTCTGTCCTGCGCCACTGAGTACAATCGGTGATCCCGCGATTTTTGACGACTTCGCAAAAAGGCCAATATCTGCTTTCCGGAAAGTTGAATGTAAAATACAGCCGTTTCGGGTCGATAAAAAAAGAAGGCCCCACCCGGTCGACTTTATTCAGACTCCGGGCAGGTTGCCTTCTTTTTTGGTTTAGCGCCGGCACATATGAGCCGCTGCCGGCTTGCTACGAGCAGCGCTGCTTTGTTCTGGGTTAATAATTCCAGCCGAAAAATCCGAACGCAAGAATATTCATGACCGCCGGCACGGCATAGATAATGCTCAGCGTGATGATTTTGTTTTTCATGGATTTCATGCTGATCACCAGGATGATGGCGCAAAAGAAGTGGAAGTAGCCAAATAAAAATATCAACCAGATGCCTTTGAAGGAAAGAAACCAGAAGGGGTATTCCCAGACCAGGTGACCGCCGATATTGAGAAGGCACTCAACAAAAACGGCAAATGCGGAAAAGCCGATGGCCCAGAACCATTTTTCCGGAATGCCCATTATTTTTTCGGTCGTGCTTTCTGAAAGCGTGTGATAGTAGACAATGCCCGCCAGCAGGAACATGAAGATGATTTCAATGTTCCAGCCCACCATCACCCGAAGCGCAGTGTCGCCGGGGGTTGTCCAGAAGGCCGAGCGCTGGGTGAAATGCATGACCCATCCGTTCCAGGTTTCATTGAAAAAATCGACGCCGAACAGCGTGAGCCCTGCAAACACGGCATTCCAGTTGCCGGAGGAGCGTGCCAGCTTGATTTCTTTGGCGTAAATATACATAACGATCATCATCAGCGGTATAATATACCATTTCAGCATGGATAGGTCTCTTATGCCGTCTAACGCCCGGATCGTTGCTTCCGTCATGGGATATCCCTCCTTGTTTTGGTTGATGTGGCCGATCGCAAGCCGTCTGGAATCAGGTGTCCTTCCGGCACAGTCCCCGCAAAATCAGTGCTGTTCCTTCCTCGTACATGCGGAAGGTGGAGCTTCCCTCCGACTTGACGTAGGTTTTGATCAGGAACATGATATAGATCGAAAACAGAAATTCCGTCGTATGCTCGACGTCGATTTCATAAAAACGCCCCTCTCTTATCCCCTGCAAAAGAATGTCTTTTATCAGGAGCATGGCGCCCTGGTTGATTTCATAAAAACGATCTTCGGCGTGGGACAGGGTGAAGATGCCGGGGTCCATGATCAGGATGGACTGGAGATCCTGTTGATGGGACAGGTATTCGAATGACCGGGACGCCATTACCCTGAATTTTTCAACCGCATCCGCTTTTTCCGAGATGGCCTCGGCCACGGAATCCCGCCATTGTATCAAGGCATTGCGTATTGCATGCTCATATAGCTCCCGTTTACCGGCCACATAGAAATAGATGTTGCTTTTGGTCATGCCGGCTTCTGCGGCCACATCTTCCATTGTGGTTTTTTTGAAGCCATACCGGGCGAACACCGTCAACGCGGCAGCGAGAATTTCTCTGGTTTTGTCTGTTGTGGGCATAATCACCTTGATTGAATATTTGAACAATTGAGTTATTTGTTCAAATATTCAAATTGCTGCGGGTTTGTCAATATATTTCTACGCTTTTGCTTCGGGGTTGAAGCTGATATTCTTTCCTATCCGGGATCGGCAATTGTGACGGCCCTGTCTGAATAAGGGAAAGCGTATACGCATTGCCGGTTTCATCTTGAAAAGGAGCGGGCCGGACGATATGATCCCCATAACTGCAAAACCCATTGCTTTCTATCCCCTGCTTTTCAGGGGAAAAGAGATAATGACAGCGCTTGGAAATCAGAAGGGGATATCGGCGTATGGAAAACACCGGGTATCTGAAATGCTTTTTGCTTTTCTGCCTGTTCATCCTGCTGGCGGGATGCACGCTGCCCTCGATTGAAAACCGCGATGCTTCCAGTGCCCTTGGCGAGGCCGAGGCCAGGGCGACCCTTCTGGGCAAGGCGATTGCGCCTCTGGCAGCGGAGCATCCGGGCAAAAGCGGTATATATCCGCTGCAGCATCCGCACGACGCCTTTGCCGCCCGGATGCTGCTGGCAAAAACCGCCGAGCGTACACTCGACATCCAGTACTACATCTGGCGCAGGGACATCTCCGGCACGCTGCTGCTGAAGTCCCTGTATGAGGCTGCCGAACGCGGTGTGCGCGTGCGCCTGCTGCTCGATGATATCGGCACCTCGGGTCTGGATGAAGAACTGGCCGCCCTCGACAGTCACCCGAAGATCGAAGTCCGCCTATTCAACCCCTTTGTCGTGCGCTATCCAAAGTGGCTGGGTTTTCTTACCAATTTTTCGCGGGCCAACCGGCGCATGCACAACAAGTCCTTCACCGCTGACAATCAAGCCACCATTGCCGGCGGTCGCAATGTCGGTGACGCGTATTTCTGGGCGGCCGAAGGCCTGCTGTTCGCCGATCTGGACGTCCTGTGCGTAGGCCCGGTAGTGGACGATGTGTCCACGGACTTCGACCGGTACTGGGCCAGCGATTCATCCTACCCTGTCGGGTTGATCCTGCCGCCGCCCGAGCAGGACCTGCGCGACCACTTTTCCCCCCTTTCTTTGCGTCTGGAGAATGATCCCGCGGCCGAATCCTTTATGAACGCCATGGGGCGGTCAAGTTTCCTTCATGATCTGCTGGAAGGCAGCCTGGCATTTGAATGGGCAAAAACCCGCATGGTAAGCGACGATCCTGCCAAGGGGCTAGGCAAAGCGGACGCGGATGGGCTCCTTACGCATCAGCTTGAGGAAATTATCGGTCTGCCGGACCAGGATGTGGCGCTGATTTCCCCCTATTTCATTCCCACTGCCGCCGGTGTGGATGCTTTCCGAAAGATGACGGATCGCGGGGTAAGCGTCCGCATTTTTACAAATTCCCTGGATGCCACGGATGTGTTGATCGCGCATGCCGGTTATGCCAAAAGACGCAAGGAGATTTTGAAAACCGGAATTACGCTCTATGAAATGCGCCGTGTACTGCCCAAGGCGGAGCGTACCAAGGGGGTGGGGTTCTTCGGCAGTTCCGCTTCCAGCCTGCACGCCAAGACCTTTGCGGCAGATTGTGAGCGGGTGTTTGTCGGTTCGTTCAACTTCGACCCGCGTTCCGCCCACTTGAACACCGAAATGGGCTTAGTCATCGACAGCCCGTCCTTGGCGCGCCGGATAGACAGGGCGTTCGATGAGACAATCCCGGAAAGAAGCTATGAGGTCCGTTTGAACGAAGACGGCCATATTTATTGGCTCGAACAGCGGGGGGACAGGCAGATACGACATGAGCGCGAACCCAATACGGGCTTCTGGAAGCGAAGCGCGGTTTATTTGCTCTCGCTTCTGCCGATCGAATGGCTTCTCTGATGGATCCGTAAGGCCTTGGTACTGCATTCGCCCCACCTGTTGTCAATGCGGGGAGTTTCCTGTTCAGCCGGCGACGAGTGCAATGACGCGGGGGGAAACCGTCACAAGGGGGGCCCGAAAAAACGGGTGAGGTAGAACACGTAGCACCCGGCCAAAAATCCCTGGAAGGTGCCCCAGGCGATATCCACCACGGAGATAAACACCGGGTATCCTTTTATAAACGACAGGTTGGTCAAATCGTAGGTGCAGTAAAGAACGAATCCGGCAAACGCCCCCGTACCAATGGCTGCAATCAGGCGGTTGTCCACCATGATCGACAGGGAAACAAACACCGCAAGGCCTACGGCGATGATGAGCTGCGCAAGGATTCCCACGGGGAGGTTGAATACGATCCGGCCGTTCTCAATGGATGCCAGGTAGCTCATCTGCCTGAAATAGAGACCCCGGGCGATACCGGCCAGCCACAGCATATCGAGCAGTATGAAGATGACGACCGATATACCGGCCACCTTGAAAAATGCCGCGGAAAAAAAATAGTTCATTGTCGTGTCCTTTTTTTTGTAGATAATACCTGCGCTATGATTATCTTAAAATAAACGCGGCGTTTGGGTTTTGCAAGACCATACGCATTGTTTCATTTCCGGCAGGAGAAGGGAGAAGAGGGTGAAGAAAATATTGCGAACAGGGATTTCCGCATTGCTGGCATTGCTTTTTATACCGGTTAGTGCGGTTGGAATTGAAAAATATGCGTTTCCGGAGCAAAAAAACATCGGGGGCTACGAGCTGACGCTTCGCGGTTCGGATGTGCTTCGCTACATGGTCTTTATCCAGGCATATGAAGGAGCGCTTTACCTCCAGGAGGGGAAAACCGCAGACCAGGTTCTGGACGAGAAGGCGGCCCGCCTTTTGCTGCTTCACTATTTCCATGCCATCAGTGCGGATGACTTCGCCGATGCCACAACGGAAATGATCCGGAAAAACGTTTCACCGGATCGTTTTTCCGCTCTTGCGCCTAAAATCGAAGCGTTCAACCGTTTGTACCGCGACGTCCGCCCCGGGGACCATTATGCGGCCGCTTATATTCCCGGCGACGGAACAAGCCTTTCGCTGAACGGCGATTTGCTGGGCATCATCGAAGGCGCGGAATTCGCAGCCGCGTTTTTTTCCATCTGGCTCGGTGAGCGCCCGATCGACAAGACGTTTCGGGATCGTTTGCTCGGAAAGCGCCGGCCGTGAAAAAACTCTCCGCCGTACAAAAGATGGCCTATTCCGCCCCGGCGTTCGCGCTGGCGGTCGTGGGCATCCCCGTATACATTTACCTTCCGAAGTTCTACACCGACGTGGTGGGCGTCCATATATCCGCACTGGGGGTGATTCTCCTGGTCGTCCGGCTGTTTGACGCATTCACCGACCCGGTGATCGGCCTTGTCTCCGACCGGCTCCATACGCCGATGGGCCGGCGGCGGCCGTTTATCGCCGTCGGGGCCGTCTTTACCGTGCTTGCCATCGCGCTGTTGTTCAATCCGCCCGAAGCGATGGGCGCGGACGCGGCCGGGTTCTATTTCATGGCCCTGATATTCGCCCTGTTTTTGTTCTGGACGGTGGTCATCGTCCCGTATGAATCCCTGGGCCCGGAACTGACCTTTGACTATAACGAGCGGACCGCCCTGTTTTCCATGCGGGACGGCGCCCTGATCGCGGGTACGATTGTTGCGGCCGCGATGCCCGGTGCGGTCCGCTGGGGCGCCGGACTGGACGGCAGCGCGGCAGGTGAACGGGAAACCTTTTTTATTCTGTCTTTGATCTATATCCCTTTGATCCTAGGGGCGTGCGCATGGTGCGTCGCGGCGTTCCGGGAGAGGCCCCGGCCGGTGGCAAGCCCGGGGTTTCAGATTTTCCAATGGATCCGGTCAAGCCTTGCAAACCGGCCGTTTCGCATACTGCTGATTGCATACACCATCAGCGCTATCGGCAACAACCTGCCGGCGACATTGATCCTGTATTACGTACAGTACGTGCTGGGATCCCCAAGGGCGGACTTGTTTCTGGTGCTCTATTTCGTCACGGGGATTGTCTTTCTGCCCATGTGGGTGCGCCTGTCCCGCAGCACCGGCAAAAAAGCCGCCTGGCTGGCCTCCATGGCAATCAATACCGGTGCATTTTTTTGGGTTTTTTTCCTGGGCCCCGGTGACGAGGTGTTGTACGGCATCCTGGTCTTTTTGTCCGGCATCGGTTTTGGCGCCACCCTGGCCATCCCCTCGGCCATCCAGGCCGACGTGATCGACTATGACGAGCTGGTTGCCGGCGACCGGCGGGAGGGGCTCTATATCGGCCTGTGGTCGATTGCCAAAAAACTGGCTGCCGCTGCAGGCGTTGGCGCCGGCCTGGCCCTGCTCGGGGTCTCCGGATACCGGCCGGGCGTGGTTCAGTCCGATTCCGTGGTGTGGACGCTGCGCGTGCTGTATGCTTTGGTTCCCTGCCTGTGCAATGGACTGGCCATACTGATTGCCCTGAAATACCCCATCAGCGGGGAAATTCACCTGCGCATCCGCAGGGCCATCGAAGAGCGGAAAGCGGGCCGGGCGGTCGAGGATCCGCTGGTGCCCGGCCGCATCATCGGTTAAAGAAGTATGACGACTTCGTAAAACGTCAAATATCTGCGTTGCGCACAGTTTTTGAAGAATCTCCCGTATGGCTAAGTACTATCAATTCTTCAAAAATTGCACGCGCCTTGATCTTGAATATTTTACAAAGCCGTCTGAAAACGACTTTTTATGAACACCCATACCAACGTGAAAAACAGTACCAATTTGTTTTTCCAAAACATCGTTTAATTGTGATAAATTGATTTTCGCCATGTTGGTCCCCTCCTTTGTTGAATAAGTTGATGGTGACTTCTTATTCGAACATCGTTTGTGACCAACATGGTATTTACGAGTTCATCAAGTATGAAATAGAGATAAACAGGAAGTTCCGAGATGGAAACAATGACGTTGTTTGCTGTAAATTTGGCTGCGGTGGCAGGG
>JAWOAV010000026.1:0-12391 GCA_046498365.1 Desulfosalsimonadaceae bacterium | reverse complement strand
AAAACACCCTGCGTTCTTTATTACCGAGGAGATGGTGAAGGAGATGAAGAAAGGTTCTGTGATCATTGACATCAGCATCGACAGGGGGCAGCGCGATCGCGAATCTTTGTGGCGATGTCCACCAGATCCTCGGCCGCGCTCAAGATATCCTCGCGGTCCAGGTTCCACGACACGCGAACGAGGTTGTCGAGCATCTCCGCGTAGAGCGCCTCGTCGGTATGCGGGCCGGCGCCGCGGGCGCGCTTGATGAGTCGGTTGAGATCCGTGTCGGAAGCGTGCAGGGCGGGCCATCGTACTTGACCCAGCCAAACGTATTGGCGAGACGAAGCCGAAAGTCTTTACGGTAGTGGTCAAGGACCAACTGAAGCGCGGGCGTGACCGCATAAAAGTCATCTTCCACAAAATCCGCACTCGCGGCAAGGCCTGCGCGGGTGCGCCATGCACCGTATTGGTTGTCTTTGCTTATGCCGGTAAACAGCGTGCCGTAGCTATACTCCCTTTCCTGTGCGTAAAGACGGGCGTATCCCCCTGCATCGATGCGGACACCGTCATCGTAGCTGCCCTTCAGATACCTGCCGCCAAAGCCGTAAAGATCTGTAAATACGTCGCTTTCTTTGCTGACCCGGTTCAGGGAATTGTCCGGCGCCAGCACCGCATTGTCGTCGTAGCCAATAGATGCAGAGATCAATCCGTACCACGCCCGCCCGGTCGTGTCATTTGCCGCAGTCGACGCCAGTTCCCGGAGCTTGAGGGCCGCCCGCTGCTTGATCCGGGAGGAGTCGGCGGCCGCGGTAAAGGCCTCGGAATAATGATCGATAGCGGCCTTCGTGTCCCCTCTGGCCTCGTCTGTCAGCCCCAGGTTGTATAAGGCCAGGGGCTTCCAGGCCGGATGGTCCGCCAGTTTTTGGAACTCTTTTCCGGCAGCCTTGTATTGGCCGGTTTTGTAATAGGCCGCACCGATATTGTACCGAAGGTTCGGCGTATTGATTCCTTCGCGCTGGGCCCGTCTAAAGAAGGCCAGCGCTTCTTCGTATTTTTCTGCCTGAAACGCTTCCACGCCGGCCTGGTACCAATCGGTTGCAGTGGCTGCCGCCATCGCAGGTACAAGCAGGATCAGCAGCAGCAGCCAATGCGTTGTTCGGGTTCGCATTCGTTTTTACCGGTCGCCCCTGAAAGGTTCCGACACTCCCGGATTCCCTGCTTCCGGTAAATCCGGTCTTTCCGGACGCTCCGGTCTGTCGGGTATTTCAGGCCTTTCCGGCATATCGGGCCGTTCCGGTTTCTCCGGCCGTTCCGGGCGTTCCGGGCGCTCTGGCCGTTCGGGCCGATCCGGTCTGTCCGGGCGTGACGCCCGGTCTCTTACCTGTTCACCAATATTTCCCTCTCTGGCTTCCCGGGCCCTTTCCAAGCCGAATTCCCTGGTTTTTTCCCGGTTTCTTTCCCGGGCCTGGTTGGCCGTTTCCAAGCCGTGCCGGGACCTTTCAACGGCTCTATCCGATGCATTTTCCGGAAGCGAAATGATTTTGTCGACGGCTTCCGGCCTGTCATCCGCGCCAAGCACCGTTATTGTATCATCGCCTTCCATGCCGGGTTCTTCCTGGGCAAAAACCGGGGCGGCGAGAAAAAGCCCGATCACGACCGTAAATACAATTTGCATCAAGCCCTTGTTTTTCATACGGACCTCCTTATATGGCGTTAACTGGTAATGGTTGTTTGGGGTTCGTTTTCTTTTCCCGCCCGAACCGGGATGCGCACCTGCTGATCTTTACCGTTGTAGCGGTAGCGGATGTTAACGTATCCCTCCGCGTCATCGGCGAAAACGAGGGGCAATTCAAGCAGGTTTCTGCCCTGCGTCAGCTCCGTCTGCCATGTCAGCTGCCGCTGTCCGGGATAATTTTTCAACGCGACATTTTCTGCCAGGTCTATTGCCAGTGTCGCGTTTTGTCTGGATTGGCGGGTTTCAATCATGACCCGGACGGTTTTTTCCATGCGGCCGGTCGCGTTAAGGCCGGCATTCGGTGCGGAGACAGGGCGCCCGGTAAAATCCGGCAGCCCTTTTGTAAAAACCAGTCCCGCGGCGACAATCAGCATCGCGGCGGCGGATATGCCGACCAATGATCTTATCCGTTTCATCCGGTTTCTTTTTACGGCATTTCGGATCGCCCGGGCGGCAAAGTCGTCGTGCGGCTCCGGCACCGGCATTTCCCTGAGTTGGTGCGCCAATACCGCATCGCTATACAGGCTTCGGCACAAATCGCAATGACGTATGTGCTGGCAAACGGCCTCATCGTGTGTCAGCAGGGGCTTGCCCTGCAGTATTTCCTCGTTGATCCGTTTTCTTATATCTGAACAGTTCATTGTTTTTTTTCTCCCATACCCTTTCATGGCGGGGAAACAAAACTTCCCGGCGTTTTTTCGCCGGCTTCAACGCTGATGCACGTCTCCTTTCCTGGGAGCCCCGTCCCCAACAGGGCTCCCAAAATATGACCATAATCGTTGAATGAGGTGTTTGTGTTCCTGCCCTACTGACATAGACGTCGGTTGGTAAGAAACGGGGTCACATTTTCAAATATTTTTTCAGGCGCGTTTTGGCCCGCCGAAATTGCGTTTTGATCGTTTCTGCCGGCGCATTATGAATGGTAGCGATTTCCTTAAGGGTATACCCTTCCGCCAGGTGCATCAACACGACCGAACGGTGCCGCTGGTCCAGTATGTTGAGCGCATCCTGCAGATTTTCCCGGATTTGCGCGATTTCCGCCATTTTTTCCGGGTTGTCCGAAGGTGCTTTCACGGTTTCGATTTCGTCCTGGAATCCCGCAAGGCGGCCTTCGGGGCGCCTCGCGGTCTTGCGCAATTCGTCCACAAATTGCCTGTACAACGCCTTTTTCAGCCAAGGGCCCAGCGCTTGAACCGTTTGTATTTCATCGGTTTTTGGATAGAGCTTGACCAGAAGCTCCTGGACGAGGTCTTCCGCCTTGTCATTGCTGCCCGTAAGCCGGTAGGCGGTTTTATACAGGGCGGGTATGTGCGGCGTAAGAAGCGCTTCAAAAATTTCTGCCTGTGCAGTCGGTTTTTTCATGGGCATTTGGGTGTCAAAGGGGATTTACGAAATTTCGTATTTTTGTATAAACGCGATAAATATTCCCACAGAATGTGAGCCCTTTGGGGGACCCCTTGTGGGTGCCCGGAAGCGTGGCACCCGCAAGGGGTCCCCCAACCAGGTCCATCTGATCATCATGCCTATCGATAAATGCAATGATTTGTATCTTTTTTGAACCGGCCCTGTCATACGGACAGTAAGATGTCATAATGGTAATGGCGTTTGCGTGAAAAAGCCAGCATCGTCCTTATTACGTGTGTTTGGCGCGGAATTTTGGCAGAAAAAAAGGTTCCCTGGGGCCGCGAGGTATTTTTTTGATATTCAGCAGTTCCCTTGCATGGTATACAGAATGCCAACAGAACCGATCTCAACATTGTCTTTTGGCCCGATATCTTTGTTGGCATCTTTTTTCAAATCCTCGAAACACGAGACTATGTCTGCGGTTTGAAACAAGACGGCGCCGTGATCTTGAACCGAAATCCGAATGTTGAGAGGGGTTCTATCCTCATTGTGTTGATGATGCATATACCCATTGGTCGGGTCGGGAATTTACATTCGGGGGCGGTCATGGCAACAGGGGTCGGGGTGGATAACCGTCAGGAGATGCTGGCGGCGGTATTCAGGGACAAGCCTGAAATGGTCATCGATCTTCCCGAATGGATGCTTTCGGAAAAAGAGGCGCAAAGCTACCGCACCATGGAGTCCCTTGCGATTGTTGAAATTGCCGGGCGGGACAGCGTTGCGGCGGCCGTTCGGGCCGTATCGGAAAACGGATACAAACATCTGCTTCCGGTGTATGCGTATACCGGAACGGATATCGGCGCGTGGGGAAGCGTCGAAGAAGCGGTGCGCCGGCTGGTATGGCGCTTGCCCTCCGTACGGATTCATCCTCTCCTGGTCGTCGGCTCCCCTGGATTCTGGCATGCTCTCAATGGGCGGTTTATCAGCGATTTGATTGCGGTTTTTGATAACTACACGCCCTGTACAGGGTGTCATCTCTATCTTCATGCGATACGGATTCCCCTGGCCTGCAGGCTCGGCAATGCGCCTGTCATCGGGGGGGAGCGCATTTCCCACAGCGGAACGATAAAGGTGAACCAGTTTGCCGGGGCGCTCGATTTTTACAGGCATTTTGCAAAGAGGTTCGGCGTTCGGCTGGAACTCCCCCTGGCGGAAATCATTGATGGCAACGCAATCGAGCAAATTCTCGAAATGCGGTGGAAGCGCGGCGAGGACCAGCTCGGGTGCTGCCTTTCAGGAAACTACAAGGGCGTTGCAGGGGAGCTTGGCGTGGATGCTGCATGGGTGATCCGATTTTTCGACGAATTCGCCGGCCCCGCAGCCCGGCGGATCATCGGCGAATACCTGGAAAAACGGGTGCCGGACCATGAGGCTGTTGCAAAACATGCAATGGCCCAGTGTTTAAAGGGGGAATAGCCTGCCATGTACGAGGCGCGCACGATAAAGGTTATCCTGGTACTTCTTGACGGTCTGGGGGATCGTACCTATGCCGAGCTCGGCAACCGTACGCCGCTGGCAGCGGCGGATACGCCGAACCTGGACCGGATATCTGCAATGGGGAGCAACGGCCTTTTTCATGCTGCATCACCGGGGGTGTGCCTGCCCAGTGAAACGGCACATTTTCTGATGTTTGGCTATGACATGGCAACGTTTCCCGGCAGGGGGCTGCTGGAGGCGACAGGCGAGGGCGTTCCGTTTGCCGACAAAGACGTGCTTGTCCTGGCGCACCTTTGCCGGGTGGCTTTTTCCGGCGGCGGCGTTCCCCGCCTGGAATACGGCCGGGATAGGATCAAGGGGGCCCGGGAGCGATTGAACCGTTTTTATGGCAGGCTCACTCCCTACGAGCATGACGGGATTTTGTTCGAACTGCACCATACCCATACCAATGACGGCATCCTGGTGGTAAAAGGGGATGTGTCTCCCGATATTTCCGATTCGGATCCCATCATCACAGGCGCCCCCATCGGACGAATCGTCCCCCTTGCCGGAAGCGACGAACCGGAGCGTGCGGCAAAAACCGCGGCGGCGATGAATCGGTACCTGTCGTGGTGCCATCATCAGTTGGAAGGAATGCAAACCGATGCATCCGGCAAACCCCCTGAAAACCGGCCCAATTTTTTGGTAACCCAGCGGGCGGGGCGCAGGATTGCCCAGGAACCGTTTTCCCGGAAATGGGGGTTTGCCCCGGCCATGATCGCTTCCAGCGGCGTTTATCGGGGAATTGCCATGGAATTGGGGTTTGACTTTACAGGGGCCGAGGACACGGCATCTCCGGGGGATGACCTGGCGGAGCGCATTCAAACGGCAATCAATGACAAGCACCACGATTTCATTCATGTGCACACAAAGGTGCCCGACGAGAGATCCCATAACGGTGATCCGCTATTGAAAACAACGGCAATCGCCGAGCTGGACGGCGGATTTGCCGGGCTTCTGGATGCCCTCGACAAAAGGGAGGACCTGCTGGCCGTGATCACGGCAGATCACAGCACACCTTCCCGGTCCGGACTGGTTCATTCCGGTGAAACCGTGCCGTTGATAATGGCGGGCAAGGCGATCCGCACCGACAGGGTCAGCCGGTTCGACGAAATTTCAGCGGCATCGGGCAGCCTGGGTTTTCTACAGGGAGCGCAGTTGATGGGCATGATCATCAATTGCACGGACCGGGCCGTTCTGGACGGTCTGCGCCTGGGGGAGGACCGGCGTCCTTACATGCATACGGAATATTCGCCTTTCATCGTAAATCCGGCAGTAGAAGCCGATCGCAAATAATGGCAATACGTCCGCGGGGGTTAAATGCCGTCGATTTTTTCAGAGACTTCCCCCATCTTCTCCAGCAGGGCCTGCGGATCGATGGCCTGGCCGCCTTCCAGGTAGTGCTGTGACAGGGCGATGTAGGCCAGCACGCCCGCTTTTATCCGGTCTTCCTGTCCTTCTTTCCCTTGGTTTATGCGGGCGGGAAGGCCGGCGGCAAAGGATCCCGGCGGCACCTGTGTGCCTTCTCTAACCACCGCCCCGGCGGCAACGATGCTCCCCCGGCCGATGACCGCCCCGTCCAGTACGGTCGCGTTCATGCCGATCATGCAGTAATCCTCGACGGTGCATCCGTGGAGGACGGCCCCGTGTCCGACCGTTACAAAATCGCCCACCGTTACGCGGTTTGTCGGCGTGGAGTGAAGCACGCAGCAGTCCTGTATGCTGGTGCAGCGCCCGATGGTAATGGGGGAAAAATCCCCCCGCACCGAGGCGCCGGGCCAAAGGCTGGAATACACCCCGATTTTCACGTCCCCCATGCGGGAAGCGGTTTCATGGATATAAACGGTGTCCGGTATTCGGGCCATGGGCGAGGTCCTTTATATATACAGATCGTTTCCGGTTTGGCTCCTCGATCCGCGTCGCCTGCGGGCTAATCGATGGCAATGATCCACTCGCAGGAAATATCGTCGGGTATATCAGCCGGTTTTTCATCCGGCGGCGTGAAAACGCGGGTTACGGTAGCCGATGGATCGACGCGTGTGAAAAACCCTTTTCTGAGCCTGAAGCCGCCGTCCCCGCAGGCGTAGTGGTCCATGCCCCATTTTTTTGCTGCTTTCTGGGCGGTGCACCCCGATGTTCGCATCCTGAGTCTCGTATCGGAGAGCTTTTCAAGCGTTATATCTTCAAAGGCGAACCAGTGGGAATGCCTGAGGAACGCCGTCAGCCGGTCAATGCCCTCGACCGGTTCGGTGATGGTTTTTTCCAGGCGTTTCGCCTGGTATGCGCCGAATTGTTCGGAGAGAACCCGGAACGCTTCACTGTCCGCTTTTTCCGGGCAGTGGGTTTTTACCCAGCCTTCCATGAGAAACCACATGTAGTTGAAACTGTAGAGCAGTTCCAGCATGACGGCGTATGTTTCTTCCTTGTTCCATTTTTCGATATCAAACATCCTTGTTCTCCAATGGCTGTCAATGGGTTTTCGGAATCGATCCCCTGGGGATATCACTCTGCCCGCCGGATTCGGTTACAGGGAAAATTACAGCACGATGATATCCTCGCGGAACGTGCCGAGCTGTTCCAGGCCGTCTTCCCGCACAACGTGGGTATTTTCGACGCCCACGACGCCCTTTCCCGGAAATATGGCCTTGGGTTCCAGCGCAATGACCATGTTCTTTTCAAGGGGCATCCGCTGCCCTTTGACCAGGATGGGAAATTCGTCCACTTCAAGGCCCACGCCGTGGCCGATAAAACGGATGCGCTGGTTTCCCACGCCCATGAAATAGTCGGCCAGGCCATGGGACTCTGCTCTTGCAAGGGCAAGGTCGTACAGGTCTCCCGTGAGTGCACCGGGCACGGCAGCGGTTTTGATGGTGTTCTGGATATCGAGCATTGCTCTGTGGGCATCAACCAGGAATTCCGGCAGTTCTCCGATGGAAAAAATGCGCGTATGGTCGGACAAATAGCCATCCAGGGCGAATACGACGTCCACCAGTATGGGTTCGTTGGCCCGGATGGGGTTCATACTGGAACCCTGGGCGATGGACGGGTTGATTCCGATGCCGCCGGTAGGGGAAGCCAGGTAGCTGGGGGTTGCCGCAGCCGGTCCCGCCATGACATGCCCGTAGAACAGTTCCGCGCCGAACAGGCGCATGCGGGTAATTCCCTGGTGCCCCCACTTCCGCGCCGTCGCCTCAATAAGACCCGCCAGTTCGATTTCCGTCATGCCTTCCCGGAGGATGGCCGGAACTTCCGCCGCAAGCCGGTCTGACAAGGAAGCGGATTTCCGGATGAGATCGATTTCATAATCCGACTTTACGCTCCGGATCATGCGGATAATGGTGCTTATATCGACCAGTTCGGTATTGTCCAGAAGACGCTGGAAACTGAAATACTGGTTTGCCGGAAGCACGTCGAGTTCCATTCCTATTTTTTCGGGTAGGGGGATTCCAGCGTCGTGAAGTATGCCGGGAATCTCCCGGGGGGTTGCAAAGGGGACCACCTGGGACAGGGCGGATTCGGTTTTCGCCCGTTCAAGGTCCTTTCGCACCATCAGTACGGGCTTTCCTGCAGCCGGGATGTAGAGGCTGGCCTGTTGGTTGGTGCCGCTGAAATAAAAAAGGTCGGCGTTCTGCAGGATCAGGGCGCCGTCGATATTTTTTTCAGCAAGGTGCTTCTGAAGTTTTTTCCTGCGCGCCTGCAGCTCGGAAAGGGGCGTGTAGAGCGGGGTGTTTTTCATTGGGGGTATCCTTTCGTGAAACGGATGTTAACCGCTGAGGCACCATAAAAGCCTGGTTTTTTCATGCCGGAAATTTTTGCGGCTGCCAAAAAGGATGCACTCGCAAAAAGCAGCGGACTCGGTGTCTGATGGCGTAATATAGGGCGCCGCCAAAAGAAATATGGCATGAATTGCCGCATGGTTCAAGGTGCAAATCCGCTTTGTCTATTGATGGATGATCACCGAGGCGGCCGGATCAAAAGGATTTGTCCGCATTTCAAGGGAATACAGGTAAGGGTATTCCTCTTTGAGATGGCGGAGGTGGGAGAACCACTCGGCAAGCAGTTTGAGATAGGCGCGTTTGGCGTCATTGTTCAGATGGTGTATATCGCTTTGGGGAAGCGTCTGCAGATCCTCTCTGCGGGACAGTTCGTCGGCAAGGTGGAGGGTGGCCCAGAGCATGTTGCTGAAGGACTCGTGTTCCAGCAGGGTGGGGTTGCCGAGCATGAGCATCAGGTAGGAGCGCTTCTCCAAAAGCAGGTTTTTCAGCCGGACAAGCGATTCCGTGTCCGCCTCCATTGTGACGTCGATCTTCTTCAGTTCCCTGGCGGCCCTGTCAAAATCCTTTTTCGACCAGTTTTTATGAACAGAGATCCCTTCGGCTTGCTCCGGATTCATGGACGTTTTGTTTTTGAGTGTCTTCAAAAGTGCATTGCCCATTTCGCTGAAAAACGCGCCTGAAAGCATGTTCATCTTTTTCCTGCGCATGCCGCGTTCATGCACGTTCAGGAGCCTGTGAAGTATCATGGAGATAAACAGCACTTCCAGGGGAACAAAAGCGATTTTTTTGCCCAAAAAAGACAAAAGCGGGGAGACTTCGCCAAATATCAGGTAATGCAGAAAGTGCAATACAGCAGCGAGAACGATCAGTGCGATGCCGAAAACAATTTCCCAGCGGACGGTGTTTTTCATGAAAACCTCTTTATTCGGTCAATACTTCCGTATTTAGATCCCGCAGGATTTCTATTTTCAGGTTGTCGGGAGATATTTCGGTGATGTTTATACCGAAGCGGCCGTAGGACTGTTTCAGCAGGAGGTCTGCCATCTCGTCGGTTGTTCCCTTGTAATCTACCCACAGCTTTGCCTTGTCCATGGACAGCTGCATGGTTTGGACCGATGCGATCCCTTTCGCATCCGCAATGATCCTGCGAAACTGCTCAAGGTCGGGTAGAATGTCGCCGCCGGAAATCGAAACGGTAATACCGCCGGAGGGGACTTCTTTCTGGTACCACAGGGTATCGATCCGGGATGTCAGTTGTATTCCGGCCTGGTATGCGGCATCGGCCATGGCATTGGCAGAAGCGGCGTCCGGATCCTTGCCTATGGCAACGATCTGCTGTCGTACCGTGGTTAATGTCCTTCCGGTATTTGTATCGATAACCCGCAGGTGGATACTGCCTTTATAGGTTTCCGCGTTATTTCCGATGCGGTTTTCCCCCGGAGCAGCCTCCGCCGTGCCCAGCACGACCAGGTGGGCGCCCATGTGCCTGGCGAAAATGGCGGCTTCATAGTCTGCGGGCGTAGCTGTAAGCGAAAGCCCGCGAAGGGAAGGGGGGATATCCCCCATAAAACGCCGCGGGTCTATAACCGGAAACCCTTCATTCAGAAAAATGCCGGTAAGGGGACGAGTGGCCGTATCCGGTTCGGCTGAGAGAACTGCATTTTTCCACCAGTACCGGTAATCCATCTCGCCCATTTGCTTTTCCGCCACCATGAACAGTACCGTCGGCAATTTCTGCGGACGCGTCTGGAGCCCTTCCGAAGACAGGGCTTTCCGGAGCTGCTCCGTCAGCACCGTGGCACGCACCAGTATGCGATAGGAGCGGTCTTCTTGCAATTCCCGTAAAATGCGGTAATCCTGAACAAACTGCCCTGGATTCCCGTAGAGCACGCGGCTGACAGCTTGAAAATCATCCGAGACCTGGTCGTCGGAAAGGATCTCCATGGCCGCTTTTTGGACGGCGAAGCGGATGCTTTCCGCGAGCGCGGCGCTTCTCGCATCGCCAATGTTGCCGTAAATCCGGCTGTAGCCGGAAGAAACGACGGTATTGGTGTCTGTCGCTTTTTGTGCAAGGGAGTCTGCGGCAAGACATGGCGCAAGCGCAAGCAGCAATATTGCCGCAGCCATTTTGCCGAAAGTGGTAAGTAGTCCTGTTTTTTTCATAATGTCAATCCTTGATGAGCCCGTAAAAAGTCGATTTTGGACGGTAAAGTAAAAAGTTCAAGATCAAGGCGCGTGCAATTTTTGAAAAATTGAGTCACGCCTTTGGCGTGATGAGATGCTCCAGAAATTGTGCGCAACGCAGATATTGGGCTTTTTACGAAGCCGTAAATCCTTGTTTGTCGCGATTTGTCAAACCCTCCGATCCAATGCATAGTCCGCCATCATTTCCAGGGTCTTTCTTGCCCCGGAAGGCGCAAACATCTCCAGCTGCGCCTTTGCCTTCCGGACATGAGCGGCGGCAACGGTTTTTGCATAATCAATGCCGCCGTACTTTTCCAGCAGCCCAAGCAGGATGTTAAACTCGTCTTTCGTGAAGTCCGCATTGGCGACGATGGCTTCCATGCGAGACCGGTCGGCGGGGGAGGCTTCCCGCAGCGCGTGGATCACCGGCAGGGTGAGTTTCCCCTCCCGAAGATCCGCCCCCACGGTTTTGCCCAGCTCCTTTGTATCCGCCGTGTAATCGAGTATATCGTCGGCAATCTGGAAAACCAGGCCGAGGTGGTCTCCGTATCTTGTCAGGGCGTCTTCGACTCCGGCGGAAGCGTTTGCCAGAATCGCCCCTGTTTTGCAGGCTCCCTGGATAAGGACGCCGGTTTTTCGCCGGATAACGTCCATGTATTCCTCTTCGGAAAAAGAGACATCCCCTTTTTTGATCAATTGCTGGATCTCCCCCTGGGAAATTTCCTCGGTCATCCCTGATACCACTTTTATGATGCGCATGCTTTCGGATTCGGCCGCGATATTGAGCGCGCGGGCAAGGAGAAAGTCCCCGGTCAGCACCGTAACGGGCGCGCCGTAAACGGAATGGGCCACCGGTTTTCCGCGGCGCACGCTTGCCCCGTCGATGACATCGTCATGGAGGAGAGTCGCAGTGTGGAGAAACTCGAATATGGATGCGAATTTCGTGACGAATGCGTCTTCGTGGCCGCAGATTCTTGCGCTAAGAACAATCAACAGCGGGCGAAGGCGTTTTCCCCCGGCAAACATGAGGTGCCCTGCGGTTTCTTTTACGAGTTCCAGATGAGGGGTCAGGTTGTCTTTCAGTGCGACCTCTATTTTTTCAAGGTCGGGTGCAACCATGGACAAAAGCTTTTCTTTGATCCCGGTCATGCCGGTACTCCTTCCAGGTCGTATTCGGTCGCCTCCGTGATGCGGACCTTTATAAACTGTCCGACGGAGGCGTTGTCCGCGTAAATAACCGTAATGCCGTCCACTTCCGGGGCCTGGAACATGGTGCGCCCGATAAAACTGCCGTCTTTCTGGTCTTCTTCCACGAGAACGGCAAATTCCCGGCCGATAAGGGTTTCGTTTTTGCCTAAGGAAATCTCGGCCTGCAGGGCCATCAGCCGTTCCATCCGGTCGCAGGCCACTTCCGCCGGAACGTGGCTCGACAGTCCGTGAGAGGCAAGATCATCCGCGTCCGAATAGACAAAGGCCCCCAGGTGATCAAAGCCGATCCTTTGAACAAAATCACACAACCGGGCAAAATCGTTTTCCGTTTCACCGGGAAACCCTGTTATTACAGTAGTTCTCAAGGCGGCTCCCGGAACGACCCTTCGTATTCGTGCAAAAAGCGCCTCAAAAAATTCTTCGCCGTGACTGCCGCGCCCCATGCGTTTCAACACGGACGGGCTTACATGCTGGATAGGGATGTCAAAATAGGGGCATGTATTGGTATTTTCTCTTATGGCTTCCAGAAGGTCGTCGTCAATCCGGTCCGGATGGCCGTATAAAAACCGGACCCATGCCATAGGGGCGGCCCGGGCCGTGGCGGAGACCAGCTGCGCAAGGTTCG
>JAWOAV010000167.1:0-2782 GCA_046498365.1 Desulfosalsimonadaceae bacterium | reverse complement strand
ACATGGTATTCACCGTGGAGCCCGGCGTCTACATACCCGGCTGGGGCGGGGTCCGCCTTGAAAACATGGTGCTTGTGCGCCACGACGGCCCGGAGGTGCTCAACCGCCTCCCGCTTCGGCTGTAACAACGACGAGACGCGGCGTATCGTGCGCTGTATCACCCCCCAGGACAGAAAATGGCAAATATCTCCTCCATCAACCAGCTCATTGACCAGTACATCAATTACCTGCTGGTGGAAAAAGGCCTTTCCAATGCCACCATATCGTCCTACAGCGCAGACCTTCTGCGCTTTTCCGGATTCCTGGCCGCCAAAAAGATCAAAACCATCAACGCCGCGGATACCGTTGCCATTCTGAAATACCTCATTGATCTGCGGGACGAGGGGCTGGATATCCGGTCCCGCGCACGGCACCTGGTCACATTGCGGGGGTTTTACCGTTTCCTGACGGCTGAAAAGATCATCTCCCATGATCCGGTACGGCTCATTGATTTACCCAAGTTCGGCCTCAAGCTTCCCAACGCCCTGTCCGTCAATGAAATCACCCTTCTGCTTGGCGCCCCGGACACGAAAAAGCCCAAGGGCGTAAGGGACGCGGCCATGCTCGAACTGCTGTACGCGGCAGGCCTTCGGGTAAGCGAGCTTTTGCATGTAAAAATCCGGGATCTGAACCTGGAATCCGGGTTTGTGCGGGTCATGGGAAAAGGGTCAAAGGAGCGGATCATCCCCATCGGCTCCCATGCCATCGCAAAAACCGATGAATACCTGAAGCATGCCCGGCCGAAAATCCTGAAGCATCATACCAGCGCCTACGTGTTTGTCGCCCGCGCGGGCAATCCCATGACGCGCCAGGGATTCTGGAAGCTCGTAAAGCAGTATGCCACGGCCAAGGGATTTGACAAAAAAATATCCCCCCATACCTTCCGGCATTCCTTTGCCAGCCACCTGCTGGAAGGGGGGGCCGACCTGCGGGCGGTGCAGATGATGCTGGGGCATGCAGACATTTCCACCACCCAGATATACACCCACGTGGCAAGGGATCACATGAAGCGGATGCATGAGAAGTTTCACCCGCGCGGGTAAAAAAAACCGCACGGGCGTGCCGGATCACAAGAGGAGGCAACATGGCTGTATTGCGATATTGTGTCCGGCAAACCCGTGCGGTGGCGGTGCCTTGAAAATTTATTGCTGTTTTAAAACAAAGGGTTAAAATTCATACGCAAGCCGGACTTCTCCAAAGTAATTGCGCTCCGGGGCCGGATATATGGCGTTGTAGTAATCTCCGGTGGCAAAATCCTGACTGTAGACGCCGTACTCGGAGTACTCCTCGTTAAAAACGTTGTTGACGCCCAAATGAAGCCCCAGCAGTTTCCATGCATAGCTGAGCATCACATCGGCCACGATATAGTCGCCGCCTTCCCAGTTGTCTTTGATCTCGTTTTCCCAGTCGCTGATCATGGTTTTTCCGTCGACCCAGCGCGCCCGCATGTCAAAGGATAAACCCGCAAACGGAAAAATTGTTGCCCCGGCCGTGGCGCTGTGTTCGGCAACGCCGGGAATATCGTTGCCGTCATAGGCACCCTTTTTCAATTCGTTTTTCATCCAGGTATAATTGCCGAACAATCGAAGCTGGTCGAACGGGTTCACTGCCACATCCAATTCAAACCCCTGGCGCCGGGTTTTTTCGTAATTAACGTTCTGGCCGCCGAAAACCGATGGCTTTTCCGGATCGAACAAAATCTCGTCTTTTGTGTCAATATGAAAGACCGTTGCGCCGATTTTGGCGTATTGATTCAGTTGGTGGGAAAGTCCTACCTGGTAGTGAAGGCTGGTCTGCGGGTCGAGAATTTCATTGAACTCGCTCCCCCCCAGTTCATCCACCAGGGCCCCACGGTATCCATTTTCAACCGATGCAAAGGCCTTGCTGCCCGGCGCGTAATTGAATGTATACCCGATGGTCCCGGCGTGAACGCGGAAAGAATCATTCGGAGAATTCTCGATATTATAGGAAATCCTCCCCCCACGGAATCCGAAATTAATATAATGGTTTTCTGCGGGGGAAATTTTGTCATGAAAAAATATCCCGGTTTCCAATCGTCTGCTGTCATTGGATTGGGGACGGTTAAGGTTTGAATACTGGTAATCAAACCCGACGATCAGGTTGTGCTGCATGCCGATCCAGTCAAATTGATTGTTGTACTGCGGGGCCATTCCATAGTCGTAAAGGTCCGATTCGTCAATATAGCCCCAGTATTCCGCAGAGGACTCGAGTTTTCGAGCGCTCAAGCCCCATGAAAGCTCCGCACCGCTGGAAAGCATAAGCCGCGGCGTAAATTGAATGTATTGATCGCGGGATTCGGCAAAGTCCTCCTGCATCTGGGCGTCTTTTCGCCGTTGCGTCCCCTCGGGGATCGCTCCGGGCAGGCCATAGTCGTCATCCTTGATCCCTGCGGAAAGATCAATTCCGAAAAAGTCTTTTGCATAGCCCAGGTTGATGCCCGCTGATTTATTACGAAAATCGCTGTTGTCCCGGTATCCATCGGTTTCCATGTAATTGCCCTGGAGATTGTAGGTAAGGCGCTCCGTGCTGCCGGCTACTCCTGCGGACTGATTGAAATAATCAAAACTCCCCATGGAGGTGCTGGAAGTAACGGTATGTTTTTCAGCCCCTTTTTGGGTAATGATATTGATCACGCCGCCGGTGGCATTGTTGCCATAAATAACAGAACCCCCGCCCCGGATAATCTCGATCCGTTGAATTCTGTCAAGCGGGATCGTGGTCC
>JAWOAV010000106.1:0-6865 GCA_046498365.1 Desulfosalsimonadaceae bacterium | reverse complement strand
TTTACGAAGTCGTCATGCTTTTATCAAATGATGAATTCCGCTATGGGGGTGGACCGGTATTGGCCGGGGCAACATCGGGCGGGATTGATGATAGCTCTTGGCGAAGTGGAGCGTAGCCCCCTGCATTGTCTGAGCCCGGAGGGCGAGTTTGCAGGGGACAGCGAAACGAGCCATAGAGATATCCCAATCCAGCACGGTTGCAACGGGCAATACCGGTTCATCCCCATAGCGGGATTCTCCGAAGCTTTGTGGGAAGGGGGTCAATCAAGCGACAAGGTACCGGTGAGTTCCCGGATACACGAGATTTCGTGGCGCGCGAGGTAATCCGCCATGCCGTCGATGATGTCAATGCAGGCCGACGGGTTCACGAACGTCGCCGTTCCCACCTGAACGGCAGTGGCGCCTGCAATGATGAATTCCAGGGCGTCCGCAGCCGTCATGATGCCGCCGATGCCGATTACGGGAATGGCAACGGCCCGTGCGACCTCCCATACCATGCGAAGCGCCACGGGTTTGATGGCGGGGCCGGACAGTCCCCCGGTGATATTGCCCAGCACCGGGCGCCGGGTTTCGGCATCAATGGCCATGCCGGTGATGGTATTGATCAAAGAAACCGCGTCCGCCCCGCTTGCTTCCGCGCTTTGTGCAATCCCGGCCACGCTGGTGACATTGGGGGAAAGCTTGACGATAATGGTTTTGCCGGTCTGCGCTTTCACCGCCGCAACTACCTGGGCCGCCATCTCCGGGTCGGTCCCGAAAGCGACGCCTCCTGCCTTGACGTTCGGGCATGAAATGTTGACCTCAATACCGTCGATGCCGTCAATGCCGTCGATCTTTTGGGCAAGCCGGGCATACTCGTCAACGCTTGTACCATAAATATTGGCGATCACCGGGGTGTCGAAGCCTTTTAAAACGGGCAGCTTTTCTTTCACGAACGCCTCGACGCCGATATTTTCAAGACCGATGGCATTGAGCATGCCGCAGGCGGTTTCCGCAATCCGGGGGGGCGGGTTCCCGGGGACCGGTGCAAGCGAAAGCCCCTTGACCACGATTCCTCCCAGGCGGTTCAAATCCATGAGCCCGGAAAATTCAACGCCGTAGCCGAAGGTCCCGGACGCCGTCATCACCGGGTTTTTCATTTGGATAGCGCCGATTTGGACCTGTAATGGCGATTCGTTTGATTGTATGGGCGGCCTTACTGATTGTGGCATGCGGGAACCTTGTTGTAGGTTGTACGTTGCAGGTTGTAAGCAAAACAGTAAACCGCCAGTCAGCTTATCGCAAATTGCTGCCAAGCGGGCAATTATTTTAAAGCCTTCCGCTTTGGACGGCGCATACAACATACAACCTATAACTTACAACGTACCATCTGTAAAACAAAAACGTCTTGACGAAATGACGCCGTCAGCGTATTTGAAACATTTGATATCCATCCCGGAAAACATTGCGGAACACATGACCCCCAACACGGAAAAACCATTGCGCATATGCCTGCTCAGCTACCGGAGCAACCCCCACTGCGGCGGCCAGGGGGGGTATGTCCGGAACCTGAGCCTGGCGTTGACATCGCTGGGGCACCGGGTGGACGTACTTTCCGGCCAGCCCTACCCGGAACTCTCCGACGGCGTGAACCTGGTAAAAATTCCAAGTCTGGACCTGTATAATGCCGAAAACCTCTTTCGGATGCCTGCGGCGGCAGAGCTTTCAGACATGACGAACCTCGTCGAATGGCTGGGCACCTCCACCATGGGGTTTCCGGAGCCATACACCTTCGGGCTTCGGTCCTGGCAGTACCTGAAAAAGCGCTTGGACCGCTACGATATCATCCATGACAACCAGAGCCTCTCCTACGGCCTGTGGGCCGTAAAACGCAAAATTCCGACCATTGCCACGATTCACCATCCCATTACGGTCGACTGCGACATTGCCGTAAAAACCGAAACCGCGTTCTGGCGAAAACTCAAGCATCTCCGCTGGTACTCGTTTCTGGATATGCAGAAGCGCGTATCCCGGACGATCCCCCACTTCATAACGGTCTCCAGCTGCGCCAGGAATGACATCTGCCGCGAATTCAAGCTGGCGGAAAACCGCTTTTCCATTATACCCAACGGCATCAACACGAACCTGTTCTACCCCTTTCCCGGCATCGAGCGGGAAAAGAACCGGATCATGGTGACAAACAGCGCGGACACCCCTTTAAAAGGCCTTCATTACCTGCTTTTTGCCATCGCTGAAATTGCAAAGACCCGGGATATCCACCTGGTCGTCATCGGAAAACCGAAAAAAAACTCGATTGTTGCAAGGCGCATACGATCACTGGGCATCGGTCATCTGATCACCTTTACCGGCCGCATCTCCTACGAGGAATTCGTCCGGCAATACGCCCGGGCCACCATGGCCGTCGTGCCGTCCATATATGAAGGGTTCGGCCTGCCCGCAGGGGAAGCAATGGCCTGCGGGGTCCCGCTCATCAGCACCACCGGCGGCGCACTGCCGGAGGTGGTCGGCGATGCCGGCATCCTGGTCCCCCCTGGGGACGCCCCGGCCCTGAAAGAGGCCATCGAAAAGTTGCTGGACAACCCGGATCTTGCGGACGAACTCGGCAGGGCCGGCTACGAAAGGGTGCAGAAGCACCTCACCTGGGATGCCGCGGCCCAGAACACGGTAGCTGCATACAGAAAGGTGATACGTGATTACCATTGATTACAAACGGCTGAATATATCCCCCGGCGACCGGATCCTCGACATGGGATGCGGTCCCGGGCGGCACGTAAGCGGCGCATGCGCCGGCTACGAAGCAAAGGTCGTCGGTGCGGATATCAATATCGAAGATTTGCTCCAGGCGAAAACCAATATCTTCGTTCATGAAGCCTACGGCGGTAAACTTCGGGGAAGCTGGGGCCTTTCGGCGGCGGACATCACCGCACTTCCCTTTGCCGATACTGCCTTTGACCACGTGATATGCTCCGAGGTGCTGGAACATATCCCCGACGATCAAAGCGCCGCCAAAGAGTTGTTCCGGGTATTGAAACCCGGGGGAACCCTTACTGTCAGCGTGCCGCGTTTTTTCCCGGAAAAGATCTGCTGGACGCTCTCTGCTGCCTATTGCAATACCAGGGGGGGGCACATACGAATCTACAAAAAAAAAGAAATAATCGGCCTTTTTGAAAGCCTCGGCCTTAAAAAACGATTTTCCCACCATTCGCACAGCATCCATACCCCCTACTGGTGGCTCAAGTGCCTCGTGGGGCCGGAAAACGAGACCGCCCTGCCCGTTGCCCTGTATAACCGGTTTTTGACGTGGGACATTATGGAAAAACCGAGATGGACGCGTGCAATCGATTTCGCCTTAAACCCGGTTATGGGCAAGAGTTTTGTGGCGTATTTCACGAAATCAAACCAGTAGAATATGCATAGAGCCATGTGATAACTGTTGAAGCCAGCCTTGACGGCTTTCCAAAAAGCGTTTTATCCCGCCAAAGCCGACCCCGATACGACCCCCGTCCCGAAACCGAAAAGGCAGCCACAGGATCGTTCCCCTGCGAGCGCGTTGACGCAAGTTCCCCCGAATTGCTTGAAGATTGCAAAATGACCGTTATGATTAGGGTATATACGCGTCGCACCGAATGGAAATGAATCAGCCGACGCCTTGCCGTACGCCGGATTATGCGGCAGTTATTGGTATAAAGGCGCTTTGTTGAAAGTGATTGTAACCAGAGGAGGTGGCATATGACGGACAAGTGGGAAGATTCCTTGCAATGCGCACTGTCATGCCCGCGCTGCCGGAAAAATCTTGGCGTCGATGACCAGCGGATTTTATCGGTATATGACCATCAGCCCATATGCATGGCCTGCAAGCGCGAGGAAGAAAAAAGGCCCGACTACGCGGAAAAATCCAGGCAAATGATTGGTCAATGCATGGCAGACACCGAAATGAAATGGTCGGACCCGGAAGGCTTCTGCTACCATCATTTTTACGGGTATACCTGCAGCCGGTGATGCGGCAGCCCGATTGCCGGATTGTACCCGCCGACAAATAACGGATGTACCTGAACACCTGCAACAAAGAGGTATGGCAATGCGCAAAAGAATATTCGCCTGCTTATTCATTTTGTTGTTGGCCGTATCATGCAACACGGGCGGCGACAACCTTTTTGCAGAAGACACGCCCATTGTCGGTGATCCACCGCAGCGTGTCGAAGACAATTTTATTGCAGCGCCTGAAAATTACACGGTCGAGCCGTGGGTTCAAGGGCTTGAGATCCCCTGGTCGCTGGTTTTCCTTACCGATGACAAGGCCCTTGTTACGGAGCGGCCCGGCGCCATCCGCCTGATTGAAAACGGACACCTCCGCGATGCCCCGTATAAAACAATCGATGCGGTTGAACATAGGGGGGAAGGCGGACTCCTGGGGATCGCGAAGCATCCCGATTACCCCGACCCGCCATACCTGTATGTCATGTATACCTACCAGGAAGACGGCACCCTGTTTAACCGGGTCGGCCGGTACAGCGATACCGGCGAAACACTGTCATTTGACCGGGTCATCGTGGAACAGATTCCAGGGAATCGCGTACATGACGGCGGACGCATTGCATTCGGCCCGGACGGCATGCTCTATGTCTGCACCGGCGACACCTGGGAAGCCGAAATCGCCCAGGAAAGGGACAACCTGGGGGGCAAAATCCTTCGCTTTACGCCCGGGGGAGGCATCCCGGAGGATAACCCCTTTGAGGGCTCGCCGGTCTATTCGCTCGGCCACCGAAACCCGCAGGGAATCGCGTGGCATCCCGAAACCGGCGATCTCTTTTCATCCGAGCACGGCCCTTCCGGTGAATACGGTTTACGGGACAAGGATATCATCAATGTCATCAAAAAAGGCGGCAATTACGGCTGGCCCCTTGTTCTGGGGGATGCCGGTGTGGATCCGTATATTGACCCCATTATCATGTGGCCGCGGGCGACACCGCCATCCGGTATGGCTTTCTGGAATAACGCACTATATGTAGCGACCCTGCGAAGCGAGGCCCTTGTGCGCATCAATGTGGAACCGGCAGGTGACTCGTACGATGTCAAGCGCATTGACCGCCTGTTTGCAAGCGACTGGTTTGAAGGAACCTACGGCAGGCTGCGCGATGCGGTGACCGGCCCGGACGATGCGCTGTATGTATTGACAAGCAACCGGGACGGACGCGGATCCCCCCGTGACGGGGACGACAAGATACTGCGATTGACGCGAAGACAGTCTTCGGCCAATTAAACGTCCGGGAGAGTATCGGGCATCCTGCCGCATTCACGGCGCCGTAAAACGCCCAGCGTCCCGGTCATGGGCATCACGTCGAAAAATCCGGACGCAATGGCCAGTCGGTAGATATAATGAGGGGCCTGCCCCCCTTCTTCGGGACGTTGGAATATATCGTGGATGAGCAGGTACCCTCCAGGAATGATATGCCGGGACCAATTGCAGTAATCCGTAAAGGCGGCGTCATAGGTATGCCCGCCGTCGATAAAAACAAGGCCCAACGGCGTCGCCCACATGCGGGCTGCCACGGATGACCGGGTGACAAGGGGTACCACCGTATCCTCCAGCCCCCCCTTTGCCAGCGTTTTCCGGAAAAGAGGGAACGTATTCATGGATCCGGCGGCCATATCATATGTTTCCGGATCGAAATACCCTTCGCCGGGCTGTTGTTCTTCCGAGCCCCGGTGATGGTCAATGGAAAACAGGATGCTGTTGTTCTTTCGGCAGCCGGCACCCAAGTAAAGGGTGGACTTCCCGCAATAGGAACCGATCTCCAGGCAGGGGGCGTTTCCGGAGATTTCCGCCGCAAGATGATAGAGACGCATCCCCTCGTCTTTGTCCAGAAACCCCTTTACCGAATCAATTGTCGTTTCATCAATATTCATTGAGCGCCTTTCCCGGCATGTGCCCGCCCCGTCAGGACATGTCGTCATAGTCCCGCCTTGCCAGTATTTCCCGGGGCTTGACCCCGTCCGAAGGCCCGACGATGCCTTCCGCTTCCATGGTTTCAATGATTCTCGCCGCCCGGTTGTAACCGATCCGCAAGTGCCGCTGAACCATGGATATAGATGCCTGGCCGGTTTTTGTCACCAGTGCGATGGCCTCGTCGTAGCGTTCATCATAGTCTTTGTCATCGTCTTCCTCTTTGTCAGGCCCCTTTGCCTCCACGATATCATGATCATACTCCGGCGTTTTCTGGGATTTTAAAAATTCGATGATTCGGCTCACCTCGTCTTCGGAGACGTATGCGCCATGAATCCGCTGCAGTTTTGCCGTTCCGGGCGGCAGGAACAGCATGTCGCCGTTTCCCAGCAACGCTTCCGCGCCGTTGGCGTCGATAATCGTCCGGGAATCCGTTTTCGAAGATACCTGGAAGGACAGCCGGGTGGGAAAGTTCGCCTTGATAAGCCCGGTTAATACGTCCACCGAGGGGCGCTGGGTGGCGATAATCAAATGAATGCCGGCCGCCCTTGCCATCTGGGCAAGGCGGGTGAGACCGACCTCGACATCGCGCGAGGATACCATCATGAGGTCTGCAAGCTCATCAATGACGACCACAATATACGGGATCTTTTCCGGGGGTTCGCCCTCCTTGGGGGGGGAGGGCTCTTTTTCAATTTTTGCGTTGTACTGCCGGATATTGCGCACTTTTTTTTCGGAAAGAAGCTTGTAGCGACGCTCCATTTCCCGGACCGCCCAGAACAGCGCGTTTGTCGCCTTTTTCATATCCGTCACAACCGGTGCGATCAAATGGGGGATGCCGTCATATATGGACAGCTCGATGCGCTTGGGATCGATCATGATGAACTTGACATCATCCGGGGTGGATTTATAGAGAATACT
>JAWOAV010000090.1:0-2795 GCA_046498365.1 Desulfosalsimonadaceae bacterium | reverse complement strand
CTTGCCGTGGCAGGGTCCAGGTTCAGACGGGTAAGCAAAAACGGCAGAGACATCCCCAAAAGACTGCCGAACAGCACCACGCATACCATGGCCAGGGCGACGATCACCGCCACGTCCGGTCCGCCCCGGAAAATCCCGATAAGCGATACCGCTATCCCCATGCATACCCCGATAGAAAGGGCGATGCCGATTTCTTTTCCCAGCAGCCGGAACCAGTCCTTTTTCATGACGTCTCCGATGGCCAGGGCGCGAACCATAAGGGTGGCCGACTGCGCACCGGCGTTCCCCCCACTGCCGATAAGCAGTGGAAGAAAGAAAACCAGCGCCACCGTGGCCTGTATGGTATCCTCGTAATAAGCGATTCCGGCGCCGGAAAAGATATTCATGAACACCAGGGCGAGCAGCCACGGGAGCCGCTTCTGAATCAACAGCCACGAGCTTGCATCCCTAAGTCCGATGTCCACGAGGTCCTCCGTGCCGGTGCCGGGACTGATGGAGCCCATCCGGTGAAAGTCCTCGGTGGCTTCCTCTTCGATAACGTCGTGCACGTCGTCAAAGGTGATTATGCCCACCAGCGCGTCATTGCCGTTGGTAACCGGTATGGCCAGAAGGTCGTACTTGGCCATCTGCCGGGCCACCTCCTCCTGATCGTCATGAACCTTGGCGCAAATAGGGTCGCGCCGCATAATATCCTCGATCCGCTTGTCCGGCCTGGCCAGGATCAGTTCCCGGAGGGAAACCAGCCCGATGAGCCGCCGCTCAACGTCGATCACGTAGGCATAATAGATGGTTTCCTTGTCGGGCGCTTCCAGGCGGAGCTTGTCGATGGCCTGCCGGGCGGTCAGGTGCGGGGAGAGTGTGGCGTACTCGCTGGTCATCAGCGCGCCGGCCGTATCTTCTTCATAGGAGCTGAGTTTGAGAATATCCTGCCGCTCCTTCTTCGCCAGATGGTGGAGAAGGGTTTCGCCGCGTTCGTCCGGCATGGACTGGATCAGGTCCACCCGGTCGTCGGAGGACATTTTCGCAATGACTCTTGCCAGCGCGTCATCGGGAAGCCTCGCCGCTATTTCCCGCTGGTCGTCATAGTCCATGTGCACCAGGACATCGGCGCAGCAATCCGGCGTAAGCCGTGAAAAGATATCCACGGCCTGCTCCAGATCCAGTTCGGAAAACTGTGCGGCAAGATCCGCCGGGTGCTCGGAGTCGCACAACCGCCGAAGCGTCTGGTCGTCAGCATGTTCAGCATATTCGCCCGAACCGGGCGCAGAAGGGCTACTTGGAAACTTGAGGGGTTCGTTCACGGCCCTACCTCCTTATTGATCATGGTCCGCCGCAATAGACAGGCGGACCGGAGGGCAAGGCCTTCCGGCAGGAAATCAGGGCGTATTGCGCTTACACATACACCCCGTGTTTCTTCCGCGTGTCGCTACGGGCGGGTTTTCATGAAAATACTTTTCAGTGAAAATTACAGACATCGATAAGTGATAACTACCACCTTCGTCATCCATTTCCGTATTCTCCATAAAGCAGTTGACATCTCCCTTAAAGGTTACTCAGCACAGGCAAAACACCTGTAAAATATAAAACTTAATAAGTATACCGGATCATCTTTCCTTTTGTCAAATAAAAACAAGATTGACGGCTTCGTAAAAAGTCCAATATCTGCGTTGCGCACAATTTCTGAAGAATCTCACGTACGGCTACGTGCGATCGATTCTTCAAAAATTGCACGCGCCTTGATCTTGAACATTTTACAAAGCCGTCTGAAAACGACTTTTTACGAATTCATCAAGATTGGCTATGGGCAAATCTTACTTCCGGTAATCGTCGGCGATGATATCATAGCGCCGCATGACCTGCTGGAGGCTTTGCCTCTCCAGTCCGCATTTGGCCGCAGCGCGGGTGACGTTGCCGCCGGTATCCGAAAGGAGGCGGCCGATGTACATGTCATTAAAACGCCGCAAGACCGTTTCCTTGGCTTCCCTGTATGGCAGGGCAACGGATATGTCTTCGATATTAAACCCGCCGATACTGCTTGGCCGGGCCTCTCCCAGCGGAATATCCTCCGGACGAATCACATCGTCCTTTGAAAACAGAATTCCCTGGACAATGGCGTTTTCCAGTTCCCGCACGTTCCCCTTCCACCGGCAGGCGGTTATGGCCTGCAGCAACTCCGGGGAGAGCGTTTTTCCGGGACGCTGCAGCTTGGCGCAGTGCTTCTGCACGAGATGAGCGGCGATCAGCGGGATATCCTCCGGACGCTCCCGCAGCGGGGGCAGTTCGATAGGGAGCACGTTCAGTCGGTAAAAAAAGTCCTCCCGGAATGCCCCCTGCTGAATCCGTTGCTCAAGATCCCGGTTGGTCGAGGCGATAATCCGGACATCCACTTTCACCGTCCGGGTGTCGCCAAGGGGTTTGATCTCCTTTTCCTGGATAACGCGCAGCAGCTTGGTCTGGATGGCAGGGCTCACGTCCCCGATTTCATCCAAAAAAATCGAACCCCCGCCGGCTTCATGGAAAAGGCCGTTGCGATCCCGCGTGGCATGGGTAAAGGCCCCCTTTCTGTAACCGAACAGCTCGCTTTCCAGGATCTGCTCCGGCACGGTGGGGCAGTTGATGGCAACGAACGGTTGATTCCTCCGGCTGCTCAGTTCATGGACGGCCCGCGCCGTAAGGTCCTTGCCGGTGCCGGACTCCCCGGTGATCAGTACGGTCAGCTCGGTGGCCGCCACCATTTGTATCGTCGCAAATACCTGCTGCATGACGTCGCTTTTCCCCACCAGACCGCAAAACTC
>JAWOAV010000201.1:0-6072 GCA_046498365.1 Desulfosalsimonadaceae bacterium | reverse complement strand
GTTTTAACCTTTATTCTGGCACTGACAAATCCTGTGTCAGACTGTGGTTGTTTTGGAGATGCTGTCATCCTAACGAATTGGGAAACATTCTTCAAGAACTTGGTTTTTATGATATTTGTTTTTATTCTATTCAGGTCGCGTAGAAAAGCTGTGAATGTTCTAAGACATGGCGTGGAAGTGTTATTGATCGTCTTGTTTTTTACAGGGAGTTTCATTCTTTCTATAAGTGCGATCAGGCACCTTCCATTGCTGGATTTCAGACCCTATAATATTGGAACCCATATCCCCTCTGAGATGGAGGTTCCGGAAGATGCTCCCAGGGATGTTTACGAAACAGTTTTGTATTATAAAAATATTGAAAGGATCTGGACCGGATCCGTAACGTGGCCGGCCAGATCGCCAGGAACTTTGACGCGGGAAACGATATGGTGGTGATTTTATCCGCCATGAGCGGGGAAACCGACAAGCTCCTGGACACGGCGTCAAAAATCACCGAATTTCCCGACAAGCGGGAAACAGACGTGCTGGTTTCTACAGGCGAGCAGGTATCTGTCGCGCTGATGGCCATCACGCTGCAATCCATGGGCTACAAGGCCCGCTCGATGCTGGGATACCAAGCCGAAATCCTTACCGACAGCCAGTTCAACAAGGCCCGCATCCTGGACATAAAGGCGTCGCGGATCAAACAGCTGCTGGCGGAAAAACACATCGTTATCGTGGCCGGGTTCCAGGGGGCCGATGCCAGCGGGGACGTGACCACCCTTGGACGCGGCGGTTCGGACACCTCCGCGGTTGCGGTGGCCGCGGCGCTGAAAGCGGATAAATGCGAAATATTTACGGACGTCGACGGTATTTACACGGCCGATCCGAACATCTGTTCCACCGCCCGTAAACTCGACCGGATTTCATACGATGAAATGCTCGAAATGGCAAGCCTCGGGGCAAAAGTCCTCCAGATCCGTTCCGTCGAATTCGCAAAAAAATACGACGTGCCGATCCACGTCAGGTCATCCTTTAGCGAGGAGGAAGGTACCATGGTCGTCTATGAAGATGCCAACATGGAAAAAGTGGTTGTTTCCGGCGTAACCCACAACAAAAACGAAGCCCGCATCACCTTGAGCAAGGTGCCGGACAAGCCGGGCATCGCCATGCAGATCCTCGAGCCCATCGCAGAAGCGGGCATCGGCGTGGACATGATCATTCAAAATACGCGGGCCGGCAACATGACCGACCTGACCTTCACGGTTCCCAAGTCGGATTTTGACGCGGCCCTTGCCATAGAGAAAAAAATCGCCGAAAAAATCGGCGCCGAAGAGGTTATCGGGGATAAAAGCATTGCAAAGGTGTCTGTTGTCGGTGTGGGCATGAGAAGCCATTCCGGGGTTGCATCCCGGATGTTTTCCGCCCTTGCCGCCGAAAACATCAATATCCTGATGATTTCAACGTCGGAAATCCGGATTTCATGCGTTATCGAGGAAAAATACACGGAACTGGCCGTGCGGACGTTGCATTCGGCGTTTGGCCTGGACAAGCCTGCATAGAACCATGAAAAAGTTCAACACGCACCAGGTCATCTTCACGGTCCTCGTTGCGGTGATGATTCTTTCATTTATTCTCCACCGGACGCTTCGGGGATTCTAAAGCGCCCCGTCGATTTCCGAGGCAACCATTTCCGCTGCGATTTCCGGCTCTTCCGCGTCCCGGATCGGTCGGCCGATAACGAGGTAATCAGCCCCGTTTTCAATGGCCGCTGCCGGGGTGACCACCCGCTTCTGGTCGTCTTTTTCACCCAAAGACCAGGCGGGGCGGATTCCCGGTACCATGGCCACAAAATCCGGACCGAAGCGCTCCTTGATCATCTTCACTTCCCGGCCGGAACAAACGACACCGGCGCATCCGGCCGCGTGCGCCGTTTCCGCGCGAAGCGCAACGAGATCGGCGATATTTTCCGCGTACCGGCTTTCAAACCCCGCATTCCCGATATCCTCGGCAGACACGGAGGTCAGCACCGTGACCCCCAGGACGGAGACCTTCCCCCGGCTCCCTTCCACTGCGGCCGCAAGCATGTGAGGGGACTCGCCGCAATGCACCGTGGTAAAGTCCACTTTCCAGCCTGCGATCTGCTCCATGGCGCGGCGGACGGTCTCAGGGATGTCGTGGATCTTCAAATCCAGAAAAATCTTTGCATCGCTTTCATTCCGGATGGTTTGAAGGATACGGCTCCCCCCCCGGACGAACAGTTCAAGGCCGACCTTGAACATTCCCACGCAATCCGAAAGCTGGCGGATATACCGGGAGGCCTGCTCCACGGTCGGCAGGTCCAGGGGGAACACGATATATTCCTTTGCGGTTCGCATGTATATATTCTCCTTTCGTTACAGGGGTGGAAGGGAAATCAGGGGAGATTATCGGTTCATCCACCGGATATGGATTATATACCGGATTTCCGGCGGCGGGGAAAACCCTTTTTCCGGGTTGGGAAAATTTTTCGCCGTCCGTCCCTGGCAGAAGTCCGCCCCCTCAAGGAAATGGGCGCTGCGTGGGTTCGCGGAACCCACGGACAGGTCGCAGCCGCCGCGCCTTTGCCCGGCAAGCGACCCCCCGGAAAAAAGAAGTTGAAATTGAAGCGGTTATAATGTTACAAGCCACGTACATTCACAACATAAACAGGTAGATATCCGGACAATACATCATGGCCGAGTCAAAAAGCGATTCAAGCAAGCTGCAGGATCTGCTCCGAAAACTTCCCGCTGTCGATGCCCTGCTGGCGCAAATAACCGAGGATCCTGAATTTACGGACACTCCCCGCTCGGTCATAATCGACGCCATCCGAAAATCCATCGACGAACTGCGGGAGGCCATACGCGCAAACCCTGCCGGGATTTCCGGTTTTGATCTTGCCCCCGGGGCCCTCCGGGAACGCATACGGGACAAGATCAACGCGGCCATGTCAGAAAACCTCGTCCGCCTGGTCAACGCAACGGGTGTAGTGGTCCACACCAACCTGGGCCGGTCTCTGATCGCGGAAGACGCCGTCCGGCACGTCACAGAAGCGGCCGCCCGGTATTCCAACCTGGAGTTCGACCTTTCCACCGGGCGCCGCGGCTCGCGGTATTCGGCGGTAGAGGATATTCTTTGCGAAATCAGCGGCGCCGAAGCGGGCATGGTGGTCAACAACAATGCCGCTGCAGTACTTCTGGCCCTGGACACCCTTGCAAAAGACCGCGAAGTGATCGTATCAAGGGGCGAGCTGGTGGAGATCGGCGGCTCTTTCCGCATCCCGGACATCATGGCCAAGAGCGGGGGGATTTTACGAGAAGTCGGCACCACGAACCGGACCCACCTTTACGATTATGCGCAAGCGATAAATGAACGAACCGGACTGCTGCTGAAAGTCCATACAAGCAACTTCGCCATTGTCGGATTTTCCGCGAGCGTGCCGCTTACGGACATGGTTGGCCTTGGGGAAAAATACGGCCTGCCGGTCATGGAAGACCTGGGATCGGGCACTTTTATAAACTTTCAACAATATGGTCTGATGAAGGAGCCGACGGTCCAGGAGTCCATCTCCGCGGGAGTCGGCCTGGTCACCTTCAGCGGCGACAAGCTTCTTGGCGGGCCCCAGGGGGGCATTCTTCTGGGCGCCAGGGAAATCATGGACAAAATCAAAAAAAACCCCCTGACGCGTGCGCTGAGGATTGACAAGCTGACCCTGGCCGCGCTTGAGACAACACTGCGGCTTTACCGGGACGAGGCCGGGGCCATCAAGGCCATCCCTACCCTTGCCATGCTCACGTGCCCCCTTTCCCAGATACGGGACAAGGCCGATGCCCTGTATACCCGGCTTGGCGCCATTGAGGACGAAAGGATCGGGGTCGGACTCGTGGATTCGGTTTCAAAAGCCGGCGGCGGATCGTTTCCGCTCCTTGAAATCCCCACGGTGTGCGTTGCAATGAGGATTGCCGGACTGTCCGCGTCAAAAATCGATCGATTCCTCCAGGCGGGGCCGGTTCCGGTGATCGGAAGAATCGAGGACGATGTTTTCCTGATGGATGTGCGCACCGTAAGGGCCGATGAAATCGATATTATCTGCGACGCCGTTGTCAGGCTGCTGGATTGATGACCCGATTTCGGACGCTGGACAAAACAAAAACAATAGAATATATTGCAGCCTGTTTTACGGATCATATACGAGAATTACTTACGAGGGACTTCGCATCATGACGGATAATAAAAAGAACGCTTTACGCGGCAAGTCGGGCAAAGGGCATCTCCTGCTGTCGGAAACCGACGTTCGGCCGAAAAAAACGCCTCCCAAAGATGCAGGAGGGGTATCCGAAACCGAAGAGGACTCCGGCAGCTCCGCTTCCGACGAAGCGCTGTTCCTGGAATATGCCACTGAAGAGGCAAAAAGCGCTGAGACTTTTGGGGCGATGGCCGTTCGAATCGATGCTGCCGATAGGGTTTGCATTCCGGACAAGGCCATTGCGGATACCACCGGAATTATCGAAAAAATCTGCGAAAAAACGAGCGGCGCAGTGCGAATGACCGACAAGGGCTTTTTCCTCTGCTACCTGCCTGGAGCGGATGAAAAATCATGCCGCGGCGCCGCCGAAAAAATCGGCGCGCAAATTGCGAAGCGCGCAAATGAAACCGTGCGCATCGGCATCGCCGTATACCCCACCATTTCCTTTGAAAAAAAAGACGTCTTTGAAAACGCCAAAAAAGCCCTTATACACGCGGATTTTTTCGGGCCCGGATCCATTGTCTGTTTTGACGCCGTCAGCCTGAATATAAGCGGAGATGCATTTTACCAGGCCGGTCAACTGGATGAAGCGCTGGCCGAATACGAACGCGCGCTCGCCATCGACCCTGAAAACGTCAATGTGCACAACAGTATCGGCGTCTGCCACGGAGACAGAGAAGACTGGGACAGTGCGCTGGTCTCTTTCGACCGGGCGATAGAACTGGATCCCGAAGACGCCTTTGCCATTTACAATGCGGGCTATATTTACATGCAGAAGGGTGACTGCGAAAAGGCGCTCGGGTATTTCCAGCGCGCCATGAAAACGGATGACAATATTTTTGAGCTGCTGTTTCAGACGGGGCGCGCGCTTTATGAACTCGGACGGTTTGAGGAAGCCCTTTCCTATCTCCAGCAGGCCCTTTCAAAAAATGAAACTCCCGGCAACCTCGTTTATCGCGCCATGGGCGACTGCAATATGGCGCTCGATCACACGGATGAAGCCATAAAAGCCTATAATACGGCCCTGAAACAGCGCCCGGACGACGCCCATTCCCTCTCCGCGCTGGCTTTGTGCTATGAAAACGAGAACAGCAACCCTGAAATTGCCCTTGTGTTCGGCGAAAACGCCGTGGAAATCCAACCCAAAAACGGCCTGTTTCATCACCGCCTGGCCATGATGTACTTCAGCCGCAACCGGTACGAAGAAGCGCTCGCTCACTTTGAAACCGCCGTTGCATGCGGCCACGCGGAATCGGACCGTTACCTGGAAAACGCAAGGGAACTGATCGCCGGCAGTGCAAAACAGAAAAATGCCGCCGGTTCCTGATACGAACCGGGACCAGCCGGATTGTCTTTACAAATTGTCCATTATGATATATATTTTGTTGTTTATGATCACCCAATGGCCCGGGAACCGTCGACCGGGGATAGCGCCCCCCTTGATCAGGCTGCCGGCTTGTTTCAGAGGGCTGTTGCGTGTTATTTTTTTGTAAGGAGGAGAAATCCCATGCCCATATATGAATATTTCTGCGATAAATGTGACAAGAAATTTGAAATGCTTGTCATGGGGAAGGAAACGCCCGTATGTCCTGGATGCGGAACGGAAAACATAAAACGCCTCATGTCCGCGTGCGGGCTTGTGAGCAAAGGAAGCGGCGGTGAAACTGTCAGCGCATCCGCAGGCGCATCCGGCTGCGGCACCTGTTCCTCAACAAGCTGCTCCAGCTGCGGCGTATGACGTCTTCCGTTACCATAGGCTCCCGCGGATCGACGTGCGGCTGCTGAGCGTGCGCCTGGTGCGCCTGCCGATGCCGGGCGAAAGCGCG
>JAWOAV010000162.1:0-9784 GCA_046498365.1 Desulfosalsimonadaceae bacterium | reverse complement strand
GCTGAAAAAGCCGTAAAGCTCATGTGCGGCGCGCACATCAATATCCGGGATGCCAGGGTGGCCATTTTCGGGCTCACGTTCAAGGAGAACTGCGCGGATACCCGAAACACCCGCGTTGTTGATATTATCGACGAGCTCCGAAACTACGGCATTGATCCCCTGGTTCATGATCCCATCGCAGACCCGGCATCTGCCCGCGATATCTACGGGATCACCCTGTGCGATCCGGCCGACCTTGCCGGACTCGACGCCGTCATACTCGCGGTCTCCCACGATGCCTACAGGAAAATGCGCATCGCCGATTTCAGGGGGATGCTCAAAGAAAACGGATGCATCATCGACGTCAAGGGGATGCTCGACCCGGAGACCATTAAAAAGAACGGGATTCACTTCTGGCGCTTGTAGGGGCGCAGCGCGCGCGCCCCTGTGCGACAAGGGCAGGGAAAGTCTCTGCAGAATCTTGTTCGGCCGACCGGAAGCTATTTCATCCGTGTGGCCGCCTTGTAATCGGCTGTTTGCTGGCCAAGACGCTTTGCGAGCGTCGGATCTTCCAGGTTTTCCTCGATGGTCCGTTCAAAAGCGCTCCCAATAACCACCCCGTCCGCTACCCGGGCCACCTGGGCCACATCCGAGGGCGTGGAGATACCGAATCCCACGCAAACCGGCAGCCGCGTCATTTCCTTCAACCGCTCCACCTGGCCGCTCGATTCGGCGGCGTCCAATCCATCGCTCCCGGTCACACCAGTCTTGGAAACCATGTAGATGAACCCCTCCGAGACCCGGGCAATACGCTTCATCCGGTCGTCCGGCGTGGTGGGGGCAACCAGCCGTATCAGGGGGAGGGGGTCCCCCGTCCATTGTCCCGTCATCTCTTCGGATTCCTCGGCGGGAAGGTCCACTACCAGCACACCGTCCGCCCCGGCCGAAACAAAATCCCGGTAGAATTTTTCGATTCCGTAGGCATATATGGGGTTGTAATAGGAAAACACGATCACGGGAACATCCGCGAACTTCTTTCGGATGGCCCCGACCATCCCACATACTTTTTCCAGGTTCATGCCCTTTTTGAGCGCCCTTGCTGATGAACGCTGGATGACCGGCCCGTCGGCCGTGGGGTCGGAGAACGGCACCCCCAGCTCCAGGATATCGACCCCGTTTTCGATCATCGAGAAAATGATGTCCATGGAGCGCGCCGGATCCGGGTCGCCCGCGGTGACGAACCCCACCAGGGCCTTTTCATTGGCGGCGGCAAGTTTTTCAAATGTCTTTTCAATGCGTGTCATCTACCCTTTCCCCTTTTATTTTCCCCTGATTTCATCGACGCCGGCCACAATGCCCAGGTCTTTGTCCCCCCGGCCGGAAAGGTTGACCACGATAATTTCTTCCTGCTTTCTTTTTTTTGCCTCCTGCATGGCGCAATACACCGCATGGCTGCTTTCCAGCGCAGGGATGATTCCTTCCACCCGGCAAAGGGTGCCGAACGCCTCGAGCGCTTCATTATCTTCCACGGACATGTACGTGATGCGTCCGAGATCTTTGAGGAGCGCATGCTCCGGCCCCACACCGGGATAGTCCAGACCTGCGGAAATGGAATGGGCCTCCATGATCTGCCCCTGGGCATCCTGCAGCAGGTAGGATTTGGACCCGTGGAGCACTCCGGTCGAACCGGCACTCAGCGTTGCCGCGTGCTTGCCGGTTTGGATGCCTGTTCCGGCGGCCTCGACGCCTATTATTGCCACATCATCATGTAAAAACGGGTAAAACAGTCCCATGGCGTTGCTCCCCCCCCCCACGCAGGCGACCAGGAGGTTCGGGATCCGAGCGCATTCCTCTATGACCTGGCGCCTGGTCTCTTCGCCGATAACCACCTGGAACGCCCGTACCATGGCAGGGTAGGGGTGGGGTCCGGCAACCGAACCGATCACGTAAAAGGTGTCCCGGATGGCCGACACCCAGTACCGCATGGCCTCGTTCATGGCGTCCTTGAGCGTGCCGGTACCGGATTCCACCGGTTCGACGGTCGCCCCCAGCAGCTCCATCCGTTTGACGTTCGGGGCCTGGCGCCCGATGTCCTCGACCCCCATGAAGACCTTGCATTCCATGCCAAAATAGGCCGCAGCCGTGGCGGTTGCCACCCCGTGCTGCCCCGCGCCGGTCTCTGCGATGATCTTGGTCTTTCCCATTTTTTTCGCCAGCAGGGCCTGCCCCAGCGTGTTGTTGATCTTGTGTGCCCCCGTGTGGAGCAGGTCCTCCCGTTTCAGGTAAATCGCCGCCCCCCCCATCCTGTCGGACAAACGCTTTGCGTAGTACAGCGGCGTGGGGCGCCCCGCATACGTGTTGAGCATGACCGTAAGCTCCTTCTGGAAGCCCGGATCGGGAACAAAGCGCCTAAACGCGGCTTCCAGCTCCAACAGGGCGGGCATCAGCGTTTCTGCCACGTAGCGGCCGCCGTATTGACCGAAATGCCCCTTTTCGTCCGGATAATGCCGGTATTGTTCCTGTGTCATCCAAAAATCCCCCCCATCTTTTGCGTACATGACTGTGAATGTACGGCGTGTATGAATTTTCTGATTTTATGGTAGTCCTTTTTCCCCGGCGCGGACTCGACCCCGGAGCTCACGTCCACGGCGCCAGGCTTGGCCGCAGCCGCCGCTTCCGCTACGTTCTCCGGGGAAAGGCCCCCGGCGAGTATCATCGGGTATTGTTCACCAAAATTTTTGACTGATCCCCAGTCCCACAGAAGCGCGTTCCCCCCGGGGAGTCCGCCTCCTGCGCATTCCACCAAAAATGCCGTATCAATAAAATGCTGTGCCTGGTCAAGTCCCGGCGCCTTGTTGGTATACAGGGCCTTGATGACCACCAGGCCGGCCTCCCGAAGCCGCCTTGCCAGGCCCGGGCTTTCCCTTCCGTGCAGCTGCACACCGGTCAAACCGCACGATTGCACCTTGCCCATGATGTCATCAAAGGCCTCATTGACAAACACGCCGATTTTCGCCACATCCGACCGCAGCGAGGAGCAGATATCCGCGGCCCGGCCCGCATCCACATACCGCGGGCTCTTCGGGTAGAACACCAGTCCTACCGCGTCCGCCCCCAAAGAGGCGCACGCCAGTCCGTCCTCCACCACCGTGATCCCGCAGATTTTTACCTGCGGCGCGGATACTGCCGTTGTTGACCAGCCCGGTGCGCTCATCAATGTACCTTTCCTTCTACAAGCCATCTCAAAAAAATCTTTTGCCCAATATCTTCGTTGGCGGTGAAATTGAAATCCTCGGAATACTGCAGTATGCCTCCGGTTTCAATTTCACCTCCGCCTTGATCTTGAACCAAAATCTTTTTTTTGAGATGGCTTGTAAAAACAGTATGGGAAGCATTTGTTTGTTTCGACCCCGACCCCGATACTGACCCCGATACCGATACTGACCCCGATGAAAAGGAGCGGGAAAAACCGTCAGGATTCGCCCGAAATCAGCGATCGAAGAAAGGCTTCCGGATTGGAAGCCCGCATGATGCTTTCCCCCACCAGAAAATTCCGGATCCCCGCGTTCACGCCGGCTTCGATATCCTCTCTCCCCGAAATCCCGCTTGCGGCCACTGCTACCATGCCCTTTCCGAGCCGCTTTTGTATCGTTGCAGCCCGGGATACATCCGTGTCAAAGGAATCCAGGTTCCGGTTGTTGATCCCGATCAACCGGGCCCCGGCGGCGGCGGCGGTTTCCAGCTCGTCTCCGTCATAGACCTCCACCAGGGCTTCCATACCCAGATCCCGCGCAATCGCCAGATACCGCCCAAGGGAAGCCGGATCGAGAATACGGACAATCAGCAAGACGGCGTCCGCGCCAATGGCGGCCGACTCATACACCTGGTATTCCGAAACAATAAAATCCTTGCGCAGCAAAGCCAGCCCCTGGGCGCTTCTTGCGACCTTCAGGTCGTCTGCCCCCCCTTTGAAAAAATCAGGCTCCGTCAACACCGAAATTGCGGCTGCACCGCCGTTTTCATAGGCCCGTGCAAACCAGGCCGCATCCGCTTCCGCGCGGATCATCCCTTTTGACGGCGATGCCCGCTTGATCTCCGCAATAATATTGACGCGGTTATTTTCATGGCGCATCAGCGGGCCGGTAAAATCCCGGAAATCAGTCCTTGCCGCAGCCGCTTTCTTCACTTCGCCAAAAGGTACGGCCTTTATCGCCGCTTCCACCTGCTTCTTCTTCGCCGCCACAATGGTTTGCAAAAAATCCACGCTGTTTGCCCCTTACCCGTTATCCCGCGTAAATTCAACCAGCGCTTCGAGCTTGTCTTTTGCCGCGCCGGAGTCGATGGCGTCCTTTGCCATTTTGATGCCTGTCTTTATGCCCTCCGCGCGCCCGGCAATCACAAGGGCGGCCCCCGAATTGATCAATACCACATCGCGCCTGGCCCCTTTTTTCCCGGAGAGCACTGCGCGCGTAATTTCCGCGTTGGTGCCGGGGTCCCCGCCTGTAATCTCCTCTTGGGCGGCCCTCTGCCCGAAAAAGGTCTCCGGCGATATGTCGTAGGTGGAAATCCGGTTGTCCTTTACTTCGGACACCCGGGTGGGGGCGCACACGGAGATTTCATCGAGCCCGTCATGGCCGTGCACCACCATGGCCCGTTTCGTTCCCAAAAGCTTGAGTGCTGCGGCGAACATCTCGGTCATCTGTGGCGCGTACACGCCCAGCAACTGGCAGTTCGCCGCAGCCGGGTTGGTCAGGGGACCCAGCATGTTGAAGATGCTCCGCAGGCCGATATCCTTCCGGGCTTTGGCGGCGTATTTCATAGCCCCGTGAAAACGGGGGGCAAACATGAACCCGATCCCGATTTCGGCAATGGCTTCCTCGACGATCTCCGGGTCGATATCGATCTTTACGCCGAGGGCTTCCAGCAAATCCGCACTGCCGCACTGGCTCGACACCGAACGGTTGCCGTGCTTGGCCACGGTGACCCCGCACCCGGCCACCACAAAGGCCGTGGTGGTGGATATGTTGAAGGTGTTGGACCCGTCTCCGCCGGTGCCGCAGGTATCGATCACATCCGTGCCGGCGGTTTCGATGCGCACGGCCTTTTTCCGCATGGCCCGGGCCGCGCCTGCCAGCTCCTCAAAGGTCTCCCCCTTGGTGGTCAGTGCCCCCATGAAAGCACCGATCTGCGCATCGGCGAGCCCGCCCGAAAAAACCTCGCTGATCACCGCCGACATTTCCGCCTCGGTCAGATCCGTTCGGTTGTATATTTTGAAAAGGCTGTCTTTGAATTTGCTCATCGTATTCTCCTTCCTATTGATTTCCGTTGCACAGATTCAGAAAATTCCGCAATATCCGTTTCCCTGCCGGCGTCATGATCGATTCCGGATGGAACTGGATCCCCTCCGTCATATGCGCCTTGTGCCGGAGTCCCATGATTTCACCGTCTTCGGTCCGGGCGGATATTTCCAGGCATGCCGGCAAATCGGGCTCCGACACGGCAAGACTGTGGTAGCGCATCGCGTCAAAAGGCTTGTCGAGCCGGTGAAAAATGGTTTTCCCGTCGGACGTGACCGAAGAGGTTTTGCCGTGCATGATCCGATTCGCGGAAATGATTTTTCCCCCGAAGGCCGCCGCGATGGCCTGGTGCCCCAGGCAGACGCCCAGGATCGGCTTTTTTCCGGAAAACCGCCGGATCACTTCGATGGAATGCCCCGCATTTTCCGGAATGCCCGGGCCCGGTGAAATGACGATCCCGTGAATTTCATCGTTGCCCGGAACGTCCAGGTCAAAGGCGTCGTTTCGGGCGACGTGAACTTCCGCGCCGAGCTGCCGGAAATACTGGACCAGGTTATAGGTAAAAGAGTCGTAGTTGTCGATCATGAAAATCATGAAATCTCTCCTTTGATCAGTTCCAGGGCTCGCCCGATCGCCATGGCCTTGTTCACGGTTTCCACGTATTCCTTTTCCGGATCGGAGTCGGCCACGATCCCCGCGCCGGCCCGAACCGTCATCTCTTTGTTTTCAACGCACGCGGTGCGGATGGTGATGGCCAGGTCCATGTTGCCGTGAAAGGAAATATATCCCACCGCCCCGCCGTAGGGACCCCGCGGCTGCTTTTCCAGTTGGCCGATAATTTCCATGGCCCTGACCTTGGGGGCCCCCGAAAGCGTACCGGCCGGAAACGACGCGGCCAGGAGGTCAAATGCGTCCATCTCCTCCATCAGGTCGCAGGTGATGTTGGATACCAGGTGCATCACGTGGGAGTAGCGTTCCACGACCATCAGGTCCGTGACCTGCACCGTCCCGGTTTCCGCCACCCGCCCCAGGTCGTTCCGTCCCAGGTCGACCAGCATCAGGTGCTCGGCCCTTTCTTTTTCATCGGCCAGGAGATCGTCGGCAAGTTTCCGGTCCTCCTGCTCGGTTTTCCCCCTGGGGCGTGTTCCGGCAATGGGTCGGAGGGATGCGACCCGGTTTTCCAGGCGAACCATGGTTTCCGGAGAAGACCCCACCAGGAGCGTGTTGTCCAAGTGCATGAAGAACATGTAGGGGGACGGGTTGACATACCGCTGCGCCCGGTACAGGGCGATGGGGTCCGCGGGCATTTTTGCCGTAAACGGCTGGGAAATCACCGCCTGGATGATATCCCCGGCCATGATGTGGGACTTGGCGATCTCCACGTTTTGTAAAAATTCGGCCTTGTCGAAAACCGGTGAGAGCTCGACGCTTTTTCCGGCGTCGCCTTCATCGAGAGGCCCTTTCGCCCCCCTGGCCGTCCGCGGCAATGGCGCCCGGATTTTTTCCTCCATGTCCAGAAGACGCTGGAGCCCCTCTTCATACGCCTGGCCGGATGACGCCCCGTCGGTTTTGTATACGACGGCGACCAGCATCATGGTGTTACGGATGTTGTCGAAGATCATCATTTCATCGGGGATCATGAAGCTCGCAACCGGCCGGTCATGGGGCAGCTGGTTTTCGATGGCCTCGAAAAACGATACGGTTTCATAGGTGAAATACCCGACCAGCCCCCCCCAGAAGCGGGGCAGTTCGGCGATAATGGCGGGATTGTATCGGTTCATCAGCTTCCGAAGCGCCCCCAGGGGGTCTCCTTCGTGGGAGACGCACGTTGTCCGGCCTTGCTCGTCGATTTCAATCTCATCGGTAAACAGCCTCACGAGCGCCCGGGCCGACGTGCTTAAAAAGCTGTAGGTCCCCCATCGCTCGCCTCCCTCAACGCTTTCCAGGAGAAACGCCGGGCCGGCCGCGTCATAGGTTTTCTTCAAAACCGATACCGGGGTCTCCATGTCCGCCAGGATTTCGCGGCAGACGGGCACCACGTCGTGCCGCCCGTACAGCCGTGAAAATTTTTCTTTGTCCGGAAAATCTCGCAATCGCATGTCGGCTCCTTAGAAAAACGGTTTGTGCAACCGGAAATCTTTCGTAAACATTCAATCGACCGGCACCGCATCGCCGGGCGCCTTTTTATTCTGCCAGGGTGCATTTTTTTTTGTAAGGACACACCGTCCATAAAAAAAGGCCGTGGGGTCATCTCTTCCCACGGCCTTTTTGCTGTCTGTGTTCAATCAATTGAAAAACCGTGGGGGGCCCCTGGGGCTGCCACGGCTTGAATCCGCCTTACGCTGGTATCCGCCGGCAGTCCCTGTTACGGTACTGCCACCACCAGTCCTGTCGGTCTGCGTATTGCATGTATGCGCAAGGTTGATTCATGATTGTTTTTCTGCCCGCTCGTTTATTCATCCGGTTGATTATACGTACCAGATAAATGGTTTGTTCCGCCTTTGTCAAGCGGTTTTTGTTGTTTTCTTTTGGAAACGATTGGTGTAACAAAAGGGCAAACCATATTATTATGCCATTTGCGGGTTTTTCCGAACCCTGCTATCCGTCATCCGGTCTTTGCATCCGGTCTTTGGATGCGATATCGACCTATAAAACAATCCTTGGAACGGAACCGGAAATATGAATACAGCCCACGGCCCCGACCATGCCCTTCTGCTGGCGCAGGTCGTCTCCACCGGGGATGAGGTTGTCACCGGCGCGATCGTCGATACCAATTCCGCGTTTATCGCCGCCAGGCTTCTGGAGCTCGGCCTTCACGTCACCCGGCATACCGCCGTGGGGGATGACGCCCTCCGGCTGCGAAAACTGCTGGTCGAAATCGGAGATCATGCGGATATCGCCATTGTCACCGGCGGGCTCGGCCCCACCGTGGACGACATCACGGCACGGGCCGCTGCCGATGCCGCCGGCGTTGCACTGGTTGAAAACGCCGCGGCGCTTGCCTCCATCCAGGCCTTTTTTGAGCGCTTTTCCCGGTCCATGAGCCCGTCGGATCACAAGCAGGCCCTTTTCCCGGAAAACGCGGAAATCCTTTTCAACCGTTCCGGCACGGCGCCCGGATTTGCAATGGCCATCGGGAAATGCCGGTTTTTCTTTCTGCCCGGCGTACCCCGGGAGATGCAAACCATGATGGCGGAGTTGGTGATTCCCGCCATTCGGGCGGATTACATTCCGCCCGACCGCCAACAGCACTACCGGGAAAAGCAGTTGTCGCTTTTCGGGCTCCCCGAGGCCGAGGTCAACCAGCGCCTCATCGAGCCCGCAAAACTGTTCAAAGGGGTGAAACTGGGCATGCTGGCCCGGTTCCCTGTAATCATTGTCAAGCTGTTCGCATTCGGGCGGGATTCGGACAAAATCGGCTCCCGGATCGAGGAGGCCGCCGGTCGGGTTCACGAGGCTTTGGGCCGCTGGATATTTTCTGACAACGGGGAAGCCCTGGAAACGGTGGTCGCACGGCTCCTCACGGGAAAAGGCCTTACCGTGGCCGTTGCCGAAAGCTGCACCGGTGGGCTGATTTCTGATCATCTGACCAATGTGTCCGGCAGTTCCGATTATTTCCTCCTATCGGCGGTCACCTATGCAAACGAGGCAAAAACTGCTATACTAGGTGTTTCACCGGATACCATTGAAGCGTACGGCGCGGTATCCGAGCAGACGGCCGGCGAGATGGCCGCGGGCATCCGTCGTATATCCGGTGCGGACTATGGTGTTGCCACCTCCGGGATTGCCGGGCCGACCGGCGGGACGGACGACAAACCCGTGGGGACCCTCTGCGTTGCCATTGCCGGGCCCCAAGGGGTGATCTCCAAACGCCGCTTGCTTCCGTTCCGGGACAGGGCGGCCAACAAGGAGATTTTCGCGTACGTGGCCCTGGACATGCTCCGGCGCGAACTGATCGCATAGCACAGTCCATACAGGCGCGGCAAGCCGTGCCCTGATAACCATTACCATACAGGAAGCAATATACTATGGGATACAAAGGGAAAGTTCTGGGCGGCGGCATCGGTTTTGTTTTCGGCGGCCCGTGGGGCGCCGTTGCCGGTGCGACCGTGGGGCACCTCTATGACAACGACGACAACAAATCCCCGCGTATCAAAGCGCCAAACGCCAGGTATTACGAAGTACTCGGCTGCAAGCCCGCCGATGAAAACGAAACCCTCAGGAAGCAATACCGGAAACTGGTCAAGGAATACCACCCCGACGCCATTTCGGCCAGGGACCTGCCGGCCGATCTTGCCAGTCCCCGATGACCTGCAGGCATTCGTCCGTCAAGCGGTCGGTCAGGTACGAACCGCGTTGCATGTCGTCCAGGTTCATCCGGTTGGGCAGATGGTAGCCGCCGGCGGGCGAGCCGGCTCGGGTGCCGGCGATGTTGATATCGAAGCCCTGGTGCTAGGTCGATATGCCATAGGGATTCGAGCAGATTCAAGCAACCGAGCGGCTTTAAG
>JAWOAV010000238.1:0-7561 GCA_046498365.1 Desulfosalsimonadaceae bacterium | reverse complement strand
TTTTCACACGGGGGCATCTTCTGGCTGCTGATGAAAATGAATAACAACTATCAAAAGGCAGCAGGAAAATCCAGCCCTGAAAACACAAAAGAGGCATAATGGCACAGCGCATTCTTCTGCTCTGCCTTGCAGGCGCCGCCGGGACGCTCTGCCGGTATACCCTTGCCGGACTCACCCAGCGGGCTGTGGGGACCACGTTTCCATGGGGGACACTGGCAGTCAATACCACCGGATGTTTTGCCGCCGGGCTGCTATGGGCCCTTTTTGAACAGCGGTGGCCGGTTTCCTCCGATGCGCGCGTCATTGTAATGATCGGTTTCATGGGTGCCTTTACTACTTTTTCAACGTACATCCTGGAATCCGGGGAGTTCCTGCGAACCGCCCAGTATTTTACCGCGGCAGGCAATTTTTTCCTGCAAAACGGACTCGGTTTTCTTGCGCTCATGGCAGGAATCGCACTGGGCCGCATAACAACCCTGTAAACCATGGGGTAAGACAAAATGCACCTTCCTTCCGAATGCGTGCTGCTCCGGATTTTCATCGGCGAAAACGACCGGCATGACGGCCGACTGCTCTACGAAGAAATCGTGGAAAGAGCCCGCAGCCACGGTCTTGCCGGGGCAACGACACTGCGGGGCATACTGGGTTTCGGCGCCAACAGCCGCATTCATACAAGCCGCATTCTTCGCCTTTCCCAGGACCTGCCGGTCATTGTGGAGATCGTCGACACCAGGAACAAGATTGACGCCTTCCTCCCGGAACTGGACTCTCTGATATCCGAGGGCATGGTAACTCTTGAAAAAGCAGAGGTTCTCTTCTACCGGCACACGCCGCTCAACGCCAGCGATTGATCCGCCGCCCCTTCCCTTTGAAAACATGGCATGCCCCTGCATGTCGTAAAAGGTTATCATTCCGTTTTTCCATCAAAAAGCTTTACATATAGTTGAACTATTGCTATTTGTAATACCAATTTCACCGTTTTTGGCGCATGAAATGAATATTATACGCTGAAACGCTGTTTTTTTCGCTTTACTTCGTTTGACAACCAACAGGGCATATGATAAGGAAAACAAAATATTGACTTCTTCGACTACCGTTCCCATGAAAACAATATAATCACAACAAAAGGAGCCCGAACATGACAGCTACGCAATGGCCCACCAGTCTGTGGCCGGAAGGGGTCGCAAAAGACATAAGCGACTATGATCACCCCATTTTTAAATTTCTGGACGATGCCGCAAAGGATTACCCGAATCATGTCTATACCATTTTCAACGATGCGACGCGGACCTTCTCGCAAGTCAAGGATACAGCCGACAGAATAGCCAACTTCCTTGCGGCCAAAGGGATCAAAAAAGGGGACCGGGTTGCGATCTTTCTGCCGAACCTGCCCCATTACCCGGCTATTTTCTTCGGCATTCTCAAGGCCGGTGGCGTATGCGTAACCTGCAACCCGCTCTACACGCCAGCAGAGCTCAACTACCAGCTGAAAGATGCGGGGGCCAAAGCTGTCTTCTGCATGGATCACGAAGAATTCTATCCAACGGCGCTGGAAGCCGTCAAGAATACGAACGTGGAAACCGTCGTATATTGCAATGTAAAGTCGTACCTGCCTAAAGTAAAGGCCATTCTGGGCTCCCTTCTCGGCAAGATACCCAAGGCAAAAAGCCACGACCCGAAACATATATCGTTTGAGGATGCCATCGCCTCCGCAGAACCCAGCCCCCCCTCCGTCAAAATCAACCCGTCGGAAGACCTGGCACTGATCATATACACGGGCGGAACGACCGGTCGCCCCAAAGGGGCGGCGCTTTGCCACACGAATTTCACATCGAACGTCACCGCCATGGACGAGTGGGGACGCCTGATTCATGAACCCGGCGGAAAACCTGAAAGACTGCGAAGGGGCGGTTTTCACACCTACATGGGCGTACTGCCATGGTACCACAGCTTCGGGCTGACGGTCTGTATGCTCTCCGCATGCGCCGGCGGCTCCAGGCTGGTATGCATCCCGAACCCGCGCGATGGAAACCCGCCCTTCACCGTGGTTTTGGAGGCCATTCAAAAATACAAGGGGACCCTCATGCCGGCGGTGCCGACCGTTTTCGTTGCCTTTACGAACCATGCGAAAATCGACCAGTACGACTGCACCTCGCTCATGGGCTGCTTTTCCGGCGGCGCGCCTCTCCCCCCGGAGGTTTGCAAGCAATTTGAAGCCAAGACCGGGGCAGTCATTTTCGAAGGCTACGGCCTGAGCGAAACCTCGCCGGTCGCATCGGCCAACCCGACGAGCACTTCCAACCGCAGAATCGGAAGCGTCGGTTTCCCGGTACCCGGTACTGATATCAAGATGGTCGACCTCGAAACGGGGCAGACACCCCTTCCCCAGGGTGAAGACGGCGAAATCGCCATCTCCGGTCCCCAGGTAATGAAGGGATACTGGAACCGGACCGAGGAAAACCAGGCGGTATTCCGGGAAATAGAAGGCAGGCGCTACTTCCTGACCGGCGATATCGGCCATGTGGATGAAGATGGGTATATCATCATCACCGACCGGAAAAAGGACATGGTCCTGGTGGGCGGCTTCAACGTGTATCCGCGGGAAGTCGAAGACGTGCTCTTCACGCATCCGAAAGTCGAGCTGGCAGCCGTCATCGGCCTTCCCGACGGAAAGGGCGGGGAAATCGTCAAGGCCTACATCAAGCTGAAACCCGGGCAGACCGCTACGGAAGAAGAGATCTCCAAGTTCTGCAAGGAGAACATGGCCGGCTACAAACGGCCGCGGCAGATCGAATTCCGGGATGACATACCGGTCTCTCCTGTGGGAAAAATTCTGCGACGCGTCCTGAAAGACGAAGAGCTGAAGAAAAAATAGCCTCCTGGTTTCCGGGAGCCCCCGGCAACGAGACAAACATGACAGATGCGGAAAAAAGGCGCAGTGGATTTTCACTGCGCCTTTTTTTTCGTGAAATGGAGAGCCCCTTTCAAAGTGCTTCGAGCAGGCGCTCATGGATATTGTCGAACCCGCCGTTGGACATGATCAATAGGATGTCCCCCGAGCGGGCACGCGCCGCCGCAAAATCGATAATTTCCTCCGTATCGGAAAAATAATGGGCGTCCATCCGCCGGTCTTTCAAGTCCGCGACCAGCTTTTCGGATGAAAACCGAAGGCCTTCGGGTATTTTTTCCAGCAGGGGCGGCTTTCTTACGCAGACCACATCCGCGCCGTCAAAGCAGGCCGGGTAAATGTCCTGGAACACGCTGCGCATGCTGGTGTTGGTTCGGGGCTCAAATACGGCAAACAACCGCGATGCCGGATAAAACGCCTTTACCGCGGCCACGGTTTTTTGAACGGCGGTCGGATGATGCGCAAAATCATCGATCACCATCACCCCGTTTTTCACGCCCCGCACCTCCTGGCGGCGCTTTACCCCCTTGAACGCTGCAAGCCCCTCTGCAATGACCTCGGCGGAAATCCCCATGCCCGCGGCCACGGCCACGGCAGCAAGGGCGTTCATGCGGTTGTGGGCCCCGATCAGCGTCGTTTTGAACCGACCGAAGTACGCTTTGTTTTTCATCACCTCAAAAACGTTATAGGGAAAATCGACCCGGGATTTTTCCGCACGCCAGTACGAATCCGGCTTTTCCCCGTAGGTCTCTATCCGGCATGCCTTGCCGGCAATCAGACGCGTCACGTTGGCATCGCCGTCAAAGGCGATCAGGCGACTGGCCGGGTTCATGCGGGAAACGAATTGGTCGAATACGGATATGACATGCGCAAGGTCGCTGAATATGTCGGCATGGTCGAATTCCACGCCGGTGAGCACGGCGACGTCCGGACGGTAGTGAAAAAACTTGGCCTCCTTGTCAAAAAAGGCTGTATCGTATTCATCCCCTTCCAGCACGGCATAGCCGCCGCCGCCCACGTGGTAGTTTGCGTTGAAATTGCCCAGGATGCCGCCGATCAGAAAAGAGGGATCGTACCCCGCATAGGAAAGCAGCCATGCGACAATGGCGGACGTGGTCGTCTTTCCGTGGGTCCCGGCAACCACCACGGCCTGCCGGTCTTCCACCAGGAAGCGCCGGACCGCCTGTGGCATGGAGCAGTAGGCAAGTCGTTTTTCGATGATTGCTGCCACTTCAGGATTGTCGCGCCGGACCGCATTCCCCACGATCACCAGGTCCGGGCCGTATGCCAGGTTTTCGGCGGAAAAGCCTTCCGTGACCGTTATGCCCCGGCCGGCAAGAAACGTGCTCATGGGCGGATATACACCGGCGTCCGCCCCTGTCACGACAATCCCTTTTTCCTGCAGCGCCGCGGCCAGCGCGCCCATGGCCGTGCCACAGACAGCCGTCATGTGAACCGATGCAACGGTTTCGGGGATGACGTTTTGCCCCGGATCCAGCTCCGATTGCTCCACATCAGGTTCCTTCAATGGATATGTGTCATGGTTTGCGCCGCCTTTTACACCAGTTCCGGCAGCACCGCCTCCACCGCCGAAAGGAAAAGGTCTATGTCGGCGGTTTCATGGGCCGCGGAGACAAACATCGCCTCGAACTGGGACGGCGGCAGATACACCCCCTTTTCCAGCATTTTGTTGTAATACGCTTCAAAGACCTCGAGGTTCGACGTTTTTGCGTCCTCGAAATTCCGGACCACTTTGTCGGTGAAGAAAACACTCATCATCGACCCCACGCGGTTCACCGACAAGGGGACACCGGTCCGGTCCGCGATGCGAAGGATCCCTTCGCTCAGACGGTCCGCCTTTTCTTCAAGGGCTTCGTAAAACCCTGGCTTGCCCAGCTCCTTGAGCGTGGCGATGCCGGCTGCCATGGCAAGCGGGTTTCCGGAAAGCGTCCCGGCCTGGTACACGGGCCCTTCCGGTGCGATCTGGGACATGATTTCCCGTTTCCCGCCGTATGCGCCGACCGGAAGTCCGCCGCCAACGATTTTGCCGAAGCAGCTCAAATCCGGCGTCACCTTATAGAGCGCCTGGGCGCCGCCGTACGCAAGGCGAAACCCGCTCATTACCTCGTCGAAAATCAAAAGGCTCTGATGGGCCTGCGTCTCTGCACGCAGGACATTCAAAAATTCCGGATCGGGCGGAACCAGACCCATATTGCCCGCGACCGGCTCCACGATCACCGCCGCCACTGTGTCCCCTTTTTCCGCCATCAACTGCCTGAACGCTTCTATATCATTATATGGAATGGACACCGTGTTCCGGATCGTCCCCTCGGGGACGCCCGGGCTCCCGGCAATATTCAATGTCGCCACACCGGATCCCGCGGCCACGAGCAGGGTATCCGCATGGCCGTGGTAGCATCCGTCGAACTTTACGAGCACATCCCGGCCGGTATATCCGCGGGCAAGACGGATCGCCGACATGGCGGCTTCCGTACCGGAGTTTACCATGCGGACCATTTCTACCGAGGAAACCCCGCTGCAGATCATTTCCGCCATATCCACTTCCAGATCCACGGGGGCGCCGAAACTGACCCCCCGTTCAAGGACCTTTTCGATCGCCGCCATGACCGCTTCGTGGCGATGGCCAAGTACCATGGGCCCCCACGAACCCACAAAATCGATAAATTCATTTCCATCGGCGTCAAAGACACGGCACCCCTGTGCCCGATCAATAAACAGCGGATTCCGCCCCACAGAACGGCAGGCCCGTACAGGCGAATTCACTCCGCCGGGAATCAACTGCACGGCGCGTTCATAAAGACGCTGCGACTTTGTATCACGTTTCATCTATCCTCCTTACGCCAGATAAAGTATCCAGACAAATCACCCGTTGACACTGCTACAAAAATCCATGTAAGGATTTATTGTAGAAAGTATACCCTGTAACAGAGACATGCAACACCGTCAAGCAGACGCTGTTTACGCGTATGCCGGAACGGACCGATCGAAAACCCTTTACCGCAGAGCAGCCGGATGACGCCTTCAAAAATGCACAGACAACTTGCCCGGTTTCTTTCCTACATACTGGAGAGGCATCCCGAAGAATTCGGGCTCATCCCGGACCAATCCGGTTACGTGAAGATCAAGGATCTTCTGAAAGCCTTTCATGAAACAGAGGGATGGCGGCATATCCGGGAAAGCAGTCTGAACGAGCTGATGCTCGTTGTCAGCGATCCGCCATTTGAAATCGAAGGCAGCCGCATAAGGGCCGTTCAGCGGCAGCACCTCCCGGAAACGACACCGTGCACTCAGGTGCCAAAAATCCTGTTCACCTGCGTCCGGAAAAAAGCATACCCGCATGTGCTGGAAAAAGGAATTTCCCCGGCCGAGCACAGCCGCGTCATATGCACTCCGGACAGAGAAATGGCAGAACGCCTCGGCCGGAGAAAGGACCGGGATGCCGTTCTCGTGACCGTTCATACGGCAAAAACGGCGGAACAATCCGTATCTTTTCAGCAGTTTGCCGAAATGTTTTACATGGCGGAATACCTCCCGCCAGACACCTTTACCGGCCCGCCCCTGCCCAAGGTGCCGGAAAAAGAAAAACACACCGGACCGGCCAAAGTGCCAAAACCCAGAGATGAGTTTGGCACTTTTTCCGTAACTTCCGAAATGATCGAATCGGCCGTCAACAAAAAGGCAAAGGGGAAAAAGAAAAAACTGGAGTGGAAACAGGAGAGGAAACACCGCCGCAAAAAAGACAAAGCCTGGCCGGATGCATTGTAAAAAAACGGCCGGCATGGGGATGCCTTATTGCCGATACCTGCTTTTCTTTCCGCCCCCCCTGCGCCGCCGGCAGCAGGGGAATCCTGAAAAAAGAATTGACACGGCAAAATCATCCGGCTATAAAAACAAACTTGAATTTTCAAACACGCATCACACCTTTGGGGCCGATAGCTCAACTAGGCAGAGCAACTGACTCTTAATCAGTAGGTTGAAGGTTCGATTCCTTCACGGCCCACCATTCATAAGGGCTTACAGAGATTCTTTGTAAACCCATTTTTTTTGCTACAAGATTTATACAAAATCATTTTTTTACCATCTATTTGTAATTACAAATAGATGGTAAATTTTTTCATCCCCCCTGTTTCACCACCAAATCACCTCTTACAAAAAACCCTCTGTAAAACCATTCAATTTTGTAACGAATTGAATAATACCTTGAAAGTTCATACAATTTTTTTTACTCTTTTCATCAATTGTTTCAATACCACCACAACAATCTTTATACATGGGGATTGTAAAAAATTACTATTCACATACCATCCGGCCACATGCAAGCCGGTCGCCGGAAAACCCTGCGAAATCCCGGCGCAACCCCCCACAAACAGCGCGAGGTGAACCATGGCTGAAACCTTGAGCCTTTAACGATACGGAAGATGACTGTAAAAAACCGCATCGTGATGGCGCCCATGTGCATGTACCAGGCGGACGATGACGGCCGCCTCAACCTCTTCCATTTTGTTCATTATGCGCCTTCTATTGCTCGCGTTTATGAAGAAGCTGAAGCACAGCTTAGTGAAGTTGTCATATGCCGGAGGTAATGGTGACATAATCTTCCGGGATCTCCGTCCGGTAGATATAATCCATTTC
>JAWOAV010000237.1:0-12723 GCA_046498365.1 Desulfosalsimonadaceae bacterium | reverse complement strand
CCCATTGGGGATAGCCGATATGCAACTACCTGCTGAAGAGCCTGTTTTGGCTACTATTATGAGGGCCGGACTTCCTTTTCAGAATGGATTTCTGAAATCTTAGTGGCCCCCAAGGGCTCCGGCCGCACGGTCCGAACCAATTTCCTGAATGGGAGCGGCATCAACGCCAGTTACGCCGTGTTTCAGGATTTTACCGGGAAGGCCCTGGATCGCACCCTCGCTCTGGGAGTGGCCATCGGGTCGGGCTACCTCTTCCCCACAACCTTTGAAAAGGAAGTCTATAGTGACCTGACCGGAGAGCGCGGTGTGTTGATGGGTTGTCTGGCCGGTGTCATGGAGGCCCAATATGCCGTGCTTCGAAAGAACGGACACACCCCCAGCGAAGCCCTCAATTCCATAGAAGATACATTTTCTTCCAAAAGTCTTGAATTCGCAAGGGAACTTGGTGGAGAGTCCCTCATCTGCGTACCGATTGTATATGAAAAAAAATCGCTTGGCATTCTGGCGGTGGATAACGACCGATCAAAAACAGACTTACGCCAAAGCGACATGAATCTCCTGATGGGGGTTGCCTCGGAAACGGCCATCAGTATCATCAACGCCCGATCTTTTGCAAAAATCCGCGAAAGCGAGGCGCGCTACCGGCTTTTGTCAGATAATATTTCCGATATCATCTGGGTTTTGGATTTATCTACCCAAAGTTTTTCCTATGTCAGCCCATCGATTGAAAATATCCTTGGATATACCGCGGAGGAATTTGTCCAACTGGCTCCCAAAGACATTTTTACGCCAAAATCATTGTCGCAGGCCACCCGGCTTATCAAGGAAGAGCTGAAAAATGAAAAAACAGCCAACCCGGACCCCAGCCGCTCCAAAACCATCGAAGTCAATCAGTACTGCAAAGACGGACGATCCATTTGGCTTGAAATCACGGCAAAATTCATCCGGGACAATAATGGCCGCCCCGAGACCATTCTGGGCGTTTCCCGTGACATTACCGAAAGAAAGCTGATGGAAGCCGAGAAAGAACAATTGGAAGCCAAACTTCAGCAATCCCAAAAAATGGAAGCTGTAGGTACTTTGGCCGGCGGTATCGCGCATGACTTCAATAATATCCTATCGGCGGTTATCGGATATACGGAACTGGGGTTAAACGATGCTTCGGACAATCCCGAACTCAAACGGAAAATGGAGCAAGTTCTAAAGGCCGGATACCGTGCGCGGGACCTTGTGAAACAAATTCTTGCCTTCAGTCGTCATGCCGAGCACGAAATGAGAACCGTGAAGGCCAAAACGGTAATCAACGAAGCCCTCAAGCTGCTCAGGGCATCGATTCCGAGCACCATTGAAATTCGGCACTACCTGGAAAGCGATTCCTTGATATTCGGCGACCCGACCCAGATTCACCAGATACTGATGAATCTCTGCACGAACGCAGAACATGCGATGCTTGAATCCGGGGGTATTCTTGAGGTCAGGCTGAAGGATGTCCATTTTGACGAGGCGTGCGCTGATAGAAATCCCGGAACAACACCGGGGCCCCACCTTTGTCTCACCGTGAGCGATACCGGCACAGGAATACCCCAAGAAATTATGGGGCGCTTGTTTGAGCCATTTTTTACCACCAAGGAGCCTGGAAAGGGGACCGGACTGGGCCTTTCCGTTGTTCACGGCATTGTCAGAAGCCATCATGGTGCGGTCACCGTAGAAAGCAGCCCGGGAAACGGAACCGCCTTTAGTGTCTATTTGCCGATTGTTGAAAAGACAACCCAGCCGAAATATGAAATCAACACGCCGGTTCAAACAGGAAGTGAACGAATTCTATTCGTAGATGATGAAAAAAGTATTGCGGACATGGGCGGTGAGGTGCTCAGCCAGTTGGGTTATCAAGTGGTGGTCCGGACCAGTAGCGTGGATGCCCTCGAGGAGTTCAGGGTTCATCCGGATCAATTTGACCTGGTCATAACCGATATGACCATGCCCCGTTTAACAGGCGTCAAACTGGCTGAAGAGATGTTGCGCATCCGGCCTGACATTCCCATTATCCTTTGCACGGGATTCAGCCGGTCCATCACCGAGGAGGACGCATTAAAAATCGGCATCCGCGCTTTTACTATGAAACCGATCACCATTGAGCATCTTGCAAAAACAATCCGCCGCGTGTTGGGCAGCGAAGAGGGAAAGAAAAAAAAGACCGTTTAATTTAGCATGCCGCCTATTGCCCCTTTTTGACCGTCCAGGGCGGAACAAAATCCAGATACTGCTTCACGTAATCCCTGCTTTTTTTTTCAAATATTTCGATTTTCTCCGAAAGTACAAACTCCTCCCCCAAACTATCCGCCATCTTTTTGAGCAACGTCAGGGGCGTTTTGTTTTGCACCCGCATCAGCTGTGCAAAAAAATAAGGGCGGCTGTTCAAAAAATTAAAAAGGCGGAGTATGGAGCAATAATATCGAACTTGTTCTTCCGGCAGGTGATTGATGTACGGATTGCTTCCGAGAAACGACCAGTCATCCTTGAATTCATCATGGCTGAACAAAAAACTGCCATAACAGTCCGGATGGAGGGAATATCGCGAAATATGCAGCGTGGCCTGCTCTTCGTTAAAATCGTCCGTTCCCGGCATATAAAAAAGCGGATGAATAACACAAATATTTTCCGGTGCCCATGGCAAATTCTGCTGCGCTGTTTGATCGATCATCCGATTGAGGGTTTCAAAATTTTGCCCAACTGCGCATTCGATAGCAAAGTGCATGGTGTTGTCCAGTTCCTCCTCGGTCTCGCCGGAAAAACCCGCTATGAAGCTTCCGATAAAGCGAATTTTGTTTTGATTGAAGATTTTCAATTTTTCGAAAGTGGACGTTGAATTGACCACTTTCCGGATTTTCTTTTGTGCATTGCGATTGGGCGTTTCAAAACCGGTAAAAATGAGCCTGCAGCCCGCCTCTGAGAGCAGCGGTGCCATATTATCCGGCAAACGGTCCAGCCGAGAGTAGCAGCCCCATGAAATATTCTTTTTTTCTTTTATCAGTGCATTTGACAGGTCAAAAAGAAAATCCTTTTCAAGGTTGTCTTGGGTAAAAAAACTGAAATTTCCTCCTTTTTCTGCAAGATATGTCATTTCTTCGATAATTTCCGGCACGGGCCGGTATCGTACTCTCCCCCCCCACATTTTTGCGGGTGCGCAAAATGAGCAGCGGTATGGGCAGCCGCGCCCCGACTCAATCAGAACAAACCCAGGGTGAACATACGGATTTTGTTTGTTATGCGTAATGTACTCACCGATTTTAACCAAAGAGTAATCCGGGGAGGGTATCGGTTCGTTTTCATCAAGATAAACCCTTGGATTTTCAACCACCCTGCCATTTTTTCGGAATGCAACCGAGGGGACATTCGAAAAATCACCGTTTCCAAGAGCCTCTGGAATGAGGTGCCTAATAACGGGCTCACCCTCTCCCTTGACAATGACGTCTATGTCCGGGCACCGGACAAGTGCTTCCCCGGCCTTTAGTGTAGGGCCGACCCCGCCCACAACGATGAGGCACGGACGCTGTTTTTTTATCCGCTTCGAAAGCTTCAAAACCACCAGGTGGTTTAGGCCGTGCACGGTAAAAAGGATGATATCCGGTTTTTTTTCAAGGATCAGGTCACCCGCTTTCTTGTAAAAACGCTCATCATCGGGAAGAACCCCCTGCTTGAGCATGAGATCCAAGTCCAGCACTTCATGTGAAAAAACGTTGCCGTGCCCTTGAATTTGTTTCAGGCATGTGCCGAGAACCAGCAACGGCAAAGGTATAAAAGCGGTTTTGTTTAAATAGATGGAAACAGGTGGATTAACCAGCAGAATATGTTTCATTTCATCATTTCTCCCTCTTTTGCTTCCGGATATATCAATCAGGATCCAAACACAACAATATATTATAATAAATCTGAGGCGCCGTCGATATTACAGGGATATGAGACCCACCCCGTCATGCTTAAGAAACACACCGCCTTTCATTACCGTTTGTACATTTCTCAAAGCAGCCGGATTTTCGAGGGGATTGCCGTCAAGCAAGATTAAATCGGCGATTTTACCGGGTTGAACAACGCCACGGTCGTTGCGTCCGTGAATTTTTGCATTCACAGAGGTTACATACTTCATGATGTCTGGTGCTGAGATCCCCAATTTTGAATAATAGATCATTTCATCACATATTCTGCCGAAAAAACCGGTATAGGTTCCGCCGATATCGGTTCCCAAGCCGATAATACCTGCATCATGCGCTGCCTGGGTATTGCGTCTCACAAAATCGAAGTGATTTCGGAAATAGACATTATCAAGTTCCAAAATCTCCTGCCCGCTAAGCGGCTCAAGAGCGATGGTGTTTTGTATCCTTTCTTTAATCTGCCGGTTGGCTTCAGGCGTCATAAATGTTTCCGGATTTTCTTCCAGCCACGAAATAAACTCCGGCATATGGAACGCATCGCCGTAGACCATCACCGTTGGAATAATATAATACCCTGCATCGCGCATTTTTTGAATAACCGTGTCTTTGAGATCGGTGTCAAAGGTCATATGCTGAATCCTGATCGTCGCCCCCGTTTCAATAGCCAGGTCTACGCATTTTTCCGTTCCCAGGCCAAACGGTGAATGAATGCTCACAGTCATGCCGGTTTCCCGCCCAATCCGCAGGATTGCCCGCATCCAATCATCACTAAAAACCGGAAAATCCTCTGGACGAGAGAATCGTTTGGCCGAGAACGGATAGGGTTGATAAGTGGTTTTAACATGATCACCGCCATCATCTTTGATTTTGTAGCAGACCTTTTTGAGTTCCGTTATGCTCTCTGGCCGGGTTGCAACCTGTCCTTCCAGAAGCCATGCCTGAAAGGGATCAATACGTTTTACCTGGGTTGGATATCCAAGCGTTTTCCCCTTAATCGGCGAAATCAATGTAAAGCAGTTTAAAGATCCCGGTCCGGGCAGATCGTTTTTGTCTGTAAGTTCTTGGAACTCCTTGATGATTCCCCGGGGGCCGCCCATGTCGCAAACGGTGGTGACGCCGCTATATACTGTCTGCAGATGATTCAACGCGATCTGCCTTCTCATCTGGCGAACCGCAGCGATATTGACATCATAAGTAAACGGGGAGCATAAATGGACATGACCATCAATTAATCCAGGCATTACTGTCCTGCCGGAGGCATCCACGGTGAAACAGTTCTGCGGAATGGCAACTTTCTCTTTACGGCCAACTTCGACAATCTTTTCGCCGACAACGAATACAGTCATATCTTTTTGCAGCCCGGGATGAATACCGTCAAAAAGACTGCAATTGGTGAATGCAATGCCATCTACGTGACAGTTCATCTCGTGACGCGAAGGCCCGGCTTTCGATATGGAATGCAGATGTCCGCCCATACCCGCTCTTTTCACAGCCGTTCTCAACCCGTTGTTGAGACCGTTGAAAATCTTTCCGGCATCCATACACCCCTCCTCGTTTTTTAGTCAATCCTCAGTCAATGGTATCTCACCGGTCATCGAAACCCATAGCGAACACCCCCCAAACGGGGGCATAAATCAGAAAAGGCATGAATATCAGGCGCGCAGGGCATAAACGATAACAACCACTGTCGCAGCAAAAAGGCAATACAGTTTAGGTGACCATATTTTCCCGCATAAATAAATTGACAGGAGTCAAACTCGCATCCGTAACATTGCGCCCTTCGACATGGCACTTCTTTTCCGGAATATTGGGATAGCAGCCCCGTCACCGGTACGAGCCTCACAAACGAGCGATATATTCTTTAGCGGAGAGCCATTTCTTAATCTCTCGGATATCCGGCTTGTCGGGTTCCGCATCCACCGGAAAATCGACCAGGGAATCGATAGAATTGTCGTGGCGGTCCTTGGGAACGACGGAAAGGAGGTTCCATGTGAAATCGCCGATGACTTTCAGAAATGTGGCCTCACAGTGATTAGGAACCTGATTTTGACACCCGAATACATACCAGATTCTGACTTGTATGTAAAGGCTTGATTACCACTTGATCTTGTAGGTGTTGAAAAGGAAGGAGGCAAATGTAAGAAGAAGGATGGGGGTATCTGACATTTTATACGGCTTACAGCCCCCCCCAAATGGCCGGCTTTGTAATCTTTTTTGTTCTTCACGGACATAAATCAAAAAGGGTTTACGAGTACACTCGTAAACCCTTGTTTTTTATGGCGCGCCCGGCAAGATTCGAACTTGCGACCTACGGATTCGTAGTCCGGCACTCTATCCAGCTGAGCTACGGGCGCATATGAAATTTGGCCTTTTATACGCCAAGCGCCTGATGCTGTCAATAATAAGTTTGGGGGAATGCACATCCGCATGCGTAAAGGGTTGCAGTCCCTGTTTTGGATTGCGTGAATTTTTGAAACTTGACATGCCTTCGGAATCATGCCAATTTCGGTGCATTGCGTTCATTATTTTCAAAATGGCCCGGTTTTTCAAGCAATGTTCTTTATCCGATCACCATATAACCCTAACCGCCTTCCGGATCGAAAAGAGACTTCCCATGAATTACTTTATCACTGGCATCACCGGAACCGTTGTGCCGATTATCATCGAAGAACTGATGAGAAAAGATGCGAATCCCTATTTTTATTTTGCCATCCGGCGCGGCAAAAAAAACATGGACGTTCGGGAGCGGTTTGAAGCTGCGGCCAACTCCCTTGATTTGAGTCTCTCCCAGAAAAAATTCCTTGTCCGGCGCTCAACACCGGTTGAAATCGATGTGGAAAAGGAAAACATGGGTATTGATCCGGCCATGAACCGGGAATTGATCGTAAATGTGGAAAAAATTCTTCATGGCGCGGCAGATGTACGATTTGACCAGCCATATGAAAAAATCAAAATTTCAAACGTGGATTTTACAAAAAAAGTATATGCCCTGTTTGAAGAGATAAAAGAAAACCGGAAAGCATCCGGCCAATTCCCGGCCACTTTTTATTACATATCCACCGGCTATGCGTACGGCATATATAAAAAACCGATACCCGAGGATTATCCGGATTTCAATCCGGGAAAACCGGACAACACGTATGCACAAACCAAGGCCGAGGCAAAAAAATTTCTCCTCGATAAAATCCGGCGCAGAGATGACCACATCGTTATTTTCGAACCCACCATTATCGGCGGCGCGGCAGGAACCGGAAAAACAAGGGCTTACAACCTCCACTACGTTGTCATGATGCTGGGGTACCTGGGGAAACTGCCCTTTTTGACCGCCCCTGACAACCGCCCGGATATCGTGCCGGTGGACTGGGTCGCAGCAGTGATCTCCGATATCATGTCCAAAGACCAGTATCATCAGGGGACACTGCGCCTTTCCATGGGATCCCGCAGTGCAACGATCCGGTATATGCACGACCTCGGGTATCACTATTATACGGCAAACGACCCGGTACCCGGCCACGTGATTCCCAAAATCCGATTTGTTCCGCGCTGGCTGTTTCTTTCCATGATCCAGTTCCAAAAAGGATGGTATTCAAGCCTGTATTTTGTCACGGGCATGCGGCGCTACCGCAAAATTATCAAAGGCATTCAGCTGCTGGAAGGATATTTCCCGTATATTACCGGTTACAAGGTCTTTGAGAACGAAAAAAGCACGGAATTGATTCGAAAATACACGGATTACGGACCGGCACCGGCCCTTCATGAAATCCGGGACGAAGAGGGGAATATCATCGAAAAAGGATATTACCGAAAAATCCTGGCAGACACCCTTGAAACGGGCTGGGGAGGAATGATCGATTTTGAACGTCTGAAAAAACGTGAAATGCACAGCAAAAGCAAAAACCCGAAAAAGGTTTTCGGGTTTTTGCGGAAGTAAATCCAATAACGATCCATTCGCCTGCCTTTTGACTATGAACGACACTTGCAATGATGGTTCTTTGTCGCCTGAAAATGATATTGACTACATGAAACGGGCCATTTTTTCGGCCCGGCTGGCCGAGAAGAGGGGGGAAGTACCCGTCGGCGCCCTGATTGTAGACGAAAACGGGGCAGTAATTGCCGAAGCATGCAACCAGACGATTGCCCTGTGCGACCCGACCGCACACGCGGAAATCCTTGCGATGCGACAGGCGGCGGTGCATAAGGGAAACTATCGCTTGTTAAATACGACCCTCTATGCTACGGTCGAGCCTTGCGCCATGTGCATGGGTGCGGCGATTCATGCCAGGGTTGCGCGGGTCGTTTTCGGCGTGCATGATCCCAAATGGGGGGCAGCCGGGTCGTTGTTTGATTTTTCGGAAAAAGGATTGTTCAACCACCCTATTGAAATAACAAGCGGCCTATGCGAAGCTGAATGCAGGCAACTGCTGGTGGATTTTTTCAGATCAAAACGAAACCACGGTTGATGCCGCAGTCGATCGTTTTGAAAACGGCGCCGCTCACCTGATATTGATATAACGCATAAGGAGCTTCAATTGTCGAATCTCGTGATTGTGGGAACCCAGTGGGGGGATGAAGGAAAAGGAAAGGTTGTCGACTTGCTCGCAGAGCATTCCGATTTGGTGGTCCGGTTCCAGGGGGGCAACAATGCCGGCCATACGATGGTCGTTGACGGCGAACAGTTCATCAGTCACCTGATACCTTCGGGGATCCTTCAGAAAAAACAGTGTATCATCGGCAATGGCATGGTGGTTGATCCGGAGGTGCTGATCCAGGAAATCGATTATCTCATCGGGAAAGGGATTCAAATCGACCCGGACATTCTTTTTATCAGCCAGAAGGCGCACGTGATTATGCCGTATCACAAAGCCATCGATGCCGCCCGGGAAGGCTGCGGCAAATCCAGAAAGATCGGCACCACGGGGCGCGGTATCGGTCCCTGCTACGAAGACAAGGCCGCGCGCAGGGGAATCCGGTTTATCGATCTTCTGGACGAGGATTTTGAAAAAAACGTCCGGGGCGTTGCCGAAGAAAAGAATTTTTATCTTAAATCTTTTCACGGTCTTGATACCATAGATGTGGATCAGCTTATCCAGGATTTTGACGGGTACAGAAAACGGCTTGCCCCGTATGTAACCGACATATCCGTACGGATCGACAACGCGCTGCGAAAGGGAAACCGGATATTGTTTGAAGGGGCCCAGGGAACCCATCTTGACATCGACCACGGCACCTATCCATATGTAACCTCATCGAGCACCATTTCCGGTAATGCCTGCTGCGGCAGCGGTATCGGGCCGAAACGCATCGACCGCATTATCGGAATTGTCAAGGCATATACCACGAGGGTAGGAGAGGGGCCGTTTCCCACGGAACTGTTTGACGCCACTGGTGATTTTCTGCAGCAAAAAGGGGCTGAATTCGGTGCGACCACGGGCCGCAAAAGACGATGCGGCTGGATTGACATGGTCATGATCAAAAATGCCGTTATGCTGAACAGCCTGACAGGCCTTGCGCTGACCAAACTCGATGTGCTGGGGGGCGTCGATGAAATCAACATCTGCACAAGCTATATGTACAGAAATCAACGCATTGATCATTTCCCCGTCAGCCTGAAAGTTCTGGGCGAATGCGAACCCGTGTTTGAAACCGTTCCCGGATGGAAAGAAGACATATCTTCCGCGAGAAGTGCGGATGATCTCCCGGAAAATACCCGCATTTACCTGAAACGAATCCAGGAATTGTCGGAAACGCCCATTGACTTGATATCTGTGGGCCCCGGCAGAAACGAGACGATCATCCTGAACCATCCGTTCAAATAAGGCCTCCATGAATCGGGCACCAACCAAAAATTAACCGGTTTTGTCGTAATTTTTGGTTGACAATCCAATAAGACTTACATACAAATCACTCCAAATGTCGGGACGTGGCTCAGTCTGGTAGAGCACAGCGTTCGGGACGCTGGGGTCGCAGGTTCAAATCCTGCCGTCCCGACCATTTTCAGGGTGACCCGGAACAAAACCCTGCCCCCGTTGTCATTTTCTTTCCTGTATTTTTTTCTATAAGTCTGCATCATTGCACGTAAATAATCGCTTTTTCGAGCATATCTTCAAAAACACCAAGCAACCTGTGCAAAACAATTGACATAAATCGCGTTTTTTGCAATAAACATTGGTCAATGGCGTATGCATGGATCAACACTCAGAGGCGGACAGCCGATTGCCGCCCAACAATAAACCAAGTACGCACACACGGAAATGATATGTACGAAATACGCATCGACAAGGAAAAAAACCGGCTGTACCTCATGTTTGGCGCTATTGCAGATGAAGCGGAAATGCAGGAAATTGTGGAGAATATCCGCAGGGAATGCGGAAAACTGAAAAACGGTTTTACATGCCTGACCGATCTGCGCAAATATAATCCGGCAGAAGGGATCTATGAAAAATATATACGGGAAACCCAGCAGGATCTTATTGGTGCAGGAATGTCAAAAGTGGTGCGCGTGCGAAGCCCCATGGGCACTATGGCCCATTTTCAGTTCGACAATATTTCGTATGAAGTAGGGTATCACGCGCAAAATGTCACCAGTATCGAAGAAGGCGAAAAAATACTGGACAGGGAAAATTCTGAATAATGTCGGTCGCATTTTCCCCATAGCAAAAAATACTTGATCATCCGCGTTTTATTTTTTATATAAATTGCACACAATTAATGTTTGGTACTCCAATCAGCAACTGTTTCAGCCGCAAAAAGAGTTTACTCTTGTTTTATTTAACACCAATTCCTTCCATCATACCAAGAAGCCTGATACATTCTGCTGCCCCCTTCGGTCCGGATATTATTTATCCCTTTTTCAATGACCTGACAGCCTAACCGATAATCCAAGGAGAAATCCGCTTGCACGAAAAATTCTATGTAAACCCTATTTCGACAGCGGTGCTTGCCGTACTTGCATTCGTCATCGCGGTTTTATTCGTCACAGATGCCATTGCCGCTTCGCAGGAAAAAGAAGGCAATACGGGGGCGGATGCCATTGACTACGTGGCTGTCGTCAATGACAAAAAAATTTCCATGGAAGAGTTCCGGCGGAACATTGACATGGTCAAAAGCAGTTATGACGAGATGGGATTCAACCTCGAAGACCATCAACTCGATGAGCTCAAAAAAATCATTCTGGACTCCCTGATTGAAAAAGAACTGCTTCTCCAGGAAAGCAGGGCCAAGGGGATTCAAATTGATCCGGCGGCGATCGAAGCCGAAATTGATGACATTAAAAACGATTTTCAGGGTGCCGAAGGCTTTGAGCAAAGAATCGAGGAGATGGGCTACTCGCTTGATTTTTTGAGAAATGAAATCCGCAGCAACATGACGATAGAGGCGCTTATTGAACAGGAACTGGCGTCGAAAGTGGATGTTTCCGACGAAGAGATTCAATCTTTCTACGATACCAAAACGGAGGACTTCCGTATTCCGGAACGGATACGGGCCCGGCACATACTTATTGGGAAGGAACCCGGCGATCGAAAAAAAATCGAGGATATCCGCGTATCGATTATAGAAGGTGCGGATTTCGAGAAACTTGCAAAAGAGCACTCGGACTGCCCGAGCAAGCAGAGGGGAGGAGATCTGGGCTATTTCAGCCGGGGGCAGATGGTTGAGGCCTTTGAAGATGCCGCATTTGCCCTTGAAATCGGAGAGGTCAGCGATGTTGTCGAAACCCGGTTCGGATATCATATCATCCAGCTTGAAGATCGCCAGGCAGAAGAGACTAAGCCTATTGAAGCGGTGAGAGACACCATTGAAAAGGAAATCCGGCGGCAGGCGGTTGCAGCCCGCCTTCAGCCGTATATCGAGTCTTTAAAACAGAAGTATACTGTTGAAATCATGTTACCCGATGCGCAGTAAGCGCAAAAAGAAAATCGGTGACAGCAAACGGAAACCGTGGTTGGTAAAACGCTTCAAGCAAAAGGAGGTTCAGCCTTGGCAAACGGAACAGTAAAATGGTTTAACGACAAAAAGGGGTATGGTTTTATCCGGCAGGAAGAAGGACGCGAGATTTTTGTTCATTATTCATCCATCAATCAACCTGGATTCAAAACGCTGTCTGAAGGCGAGCCCGTATCCTTCGATATCGAAGAAAGCCAGCGTGGACCCGTGGCAAAAAATGTGAACAAAGCAGAAGCAGGGGTCGAGGTCGAGTCCTAAGCGGCGATTGTTCTTTGCTGCCAAATCAAAAGCATACAACCAGGTTGACACATCTGCTGCAGGGAAAAAACAGATACCTGCAATACGCAATGTCAACCTCACAGGGTATTTACGCCTTATACATCTGCTTCCACTCGCAGGGGCTCTGCTTGCTCGAAGCAACAGTTGCCTTCTGGTGCAACGATATATCAATCAAGGTACCTACTCAGGATATCATTCAGGAGATTTAAATGAAACAATCGATTATCCGATCGACCGGTCGATATCTGCCCGAAAGGGTGGTGACCAATCATGATTTGGCCCAGTGGATGGATACGTCCGACGAATGGATTCAGCAGAGAACCGGCATCCAGGAGCGAAGATGGATACCCGAAGAAGGCGGCGTGGGGGCATCGGATCTCGGCCTGGAAGCATCGAAAATAGCACTGGACCGAGCGGGCTGGGCGCCTGAAGACCTCGACATGATTATTTTTGCCACCTTGAGCCCGGATATTTTCTTTCCCGGCACCGGCTGCATTCTGCAGCACAAGCTTGGCCTGAAGGATACGCCCGCATTGGATATACGGCAGCAGTGCACGGGGTTTCTGTTCGG
>JAWOAV010000121.1:0-2815 GCA_046498365.1 Desulfosalsimonadaceae bacterium | reverse complement strand
GATCTGAACTACACGGAAGACGGCTTCATCATCAATGACCTGGATAAGGGCGGCATGTTTGCCACCGGGTGTGCCAACCGGCCAGCCGATGTCATGATGTCCAATCAGAATGCGACCGGTATTGCCTTAAAGGCAATTCAAACCATGATGAAGCGGTAGGAGGTTAGATCATGAGTAAAAAATACGGCGTTTATATTTGCAAAGGATGCGGCATCGGCGATGCCCTGGATATAGAGGCGATCTGCGACGTGGTCGAGGAAGAGGCGCTGCCCTGCAAGACCCATGATTTCCTGTGCAGCCAGCAAGGCGTGGATTTTATCAAAAAGGACATTGAAGAAGAGGGCACCAATACGCTCGTGATTGCCGCCTGCTCCCGCCGGGTCAATTACAATACCTTTAAATTTGACGGCTGCATTGTCGAGCGGGTCAACCTGCGCGAGGGCGTGGTCTGGTCCCATCCCCGGGATGCGTTTCCCCGGCTCACCGAAGAGGAAAAACAGGACGAAAACAATTTTGACCGCGTGCAGATGATGGCAGAAGATTACGTGCGCATGGGCATGGCCCGGGTGGAAAAGGTCAAACTGCCAGAGCCATACCTGCTCGAAACCCTGAGCCGCAAAATCATGGTCATGGGCGGCGGGATCACGGGCATGAGTGCCGCCCTGGATGCCGCTGATGCGGGATATGAAGTCACCATCGTGGAAAAGGAAGACCAGCTTGGCGGAAACGCCAAAAAGTGGAGAAAGCAGCTGCCGATTCAGCCGCCCTATGAAAACCTGATTCCCCCCATGGTGGCTGATAAGATTAAAGCGGTTGAAAATCATCCCAAAATTGACATCCGAACCGGCACTGTGGTGGCCCGGATTGCCGGACAGCCCGGAGATTTCACGGTTACCCTGAAAAATCCCGGGGAAAAGATCGAGTTTGACGTGCCCTACCCTCTGCCTCCGGAAATGCGTGTGGATGAGAACGGCAAGGAACTGGAGCATGAGGCGCTGCTGGAAAAATACAAGGAATATAACGAAGGCCGGCGCGATATTCTTACCCTGGATCCCAATGGCGAAAAGTTCGGGGCTGTGATCCTGGCGGCCGGATGGCGGCCCTACCAGCCCAAAGATGATGAATTTCCGCATTTGGGATGGGGCGCAAGCCCGGACGTGGTCACCAACCATCAGTTCGAGGAAATGGCGGCAGCCGGCAAGATCACCCGGCCGTCGGACGGCAAAGAAGCCAAGAACGTGGTGTTTGTCCAGAGCCCCGGAAACGGAGAGGATGCAGATTTTCCCTACACCGGGGTGGTCACCAGCATGGTGGCATTAAAGCAGGCCCAGTACGTGCGTGAGGATTATCCTGACGCAAAGGCCTATATTTTCTATCAGCACATGCGTACCTCGGGGTTGAACGAGAATTTTTACAAGGCCGCCCAGCAGGATTCGGGCATTTTTATGAGCAAGGGCGAGGTCACATCCGTTGAGAAAAACGGCAGCGGGCTGGTCGTGTCGGCAAAAGACACCCTCCTGGGGGAAAACATCGGGGTCAACGCAGACCTGGTGGTTCTGGCCACAGGAATGCTGCCGGTGACATTCGACGATCCCACAGTGAACCTGGCCTACCGCCAGGGCCCGGGTTTTCGGGACAATGACCTGTTTGACAAGTACGCGGATTCCAATTTTATCTGTTTTCCCTATGAGACCCAGAGAACCGGTATTTATGCGGCCGGTGCGGTGCGCCGGGCCCTGTCGGTGGAAGAAAGCATGGAAGATGCCAGCGGTGCCGCCCTCAAGGCCATCCAGTGCCTGGAGTGTGTCAACCGGGGTATTTCAGTCCATCCGAGAACCGGGGATATGTCATTTCCGGACTTTTTCTTCCAGCCCCTCCAGGTCGTGATCATCTGGCGAGGCATCGAGTCCATTAAGATCCTCGAGACCTGGGCGGCGCCCTTTCTGGTGGCCATGGGACTCGCTCTTCTGGGATGGGCCTATTTCGAGGTTGGAAGTTTCAGCACCATGTTGTCGGCGAGTACGGAGCTTGTGGAGAATAACGGCTCGGACACGAGTTTCTGGCTTTTGTTCTTTCCCTCATTGCGGGCGATGGTCGGCTTCTGGGCCACGCTTTCGTTGAATATCCCGGACTTTACCCGGTATGCCAAAAGTCAGCGCGATCAGGTGTTGGGACAGCTTATCGGCCTTCCTACTTTTATGACGCTATTTTCGTTTATCGGAATCGCCGTAACTTCTGCGACGATCGTGATTTACGGAGAGCCTATTTTTGATCCCACGGTCTTGCTCGGGAAGATGGGCGGCGGCATCTCCATCGTCATCGCGCTTCTGGCCCTGACAATTGCCACGCTCTCCACAAATATCGCGGCCAACGTGGTCTCACCGGCGAATGCGATCATCAATCTGCGGCCGGAGTATATTTCTTTTCGAATGGGCGGGATGGTTACGGCGGGGCTGGGAATCGCCATGTTCCCCTGGAAACTTCTGGAGACGGCCGGCGATTATATCTTTGTCTGGCTCGGGGGATATTCGGCGCTGCTCGGGGCGATCGGTGGGATTTTGATCATCGATTATTTCCTGATCCGAAAGACGGTGTTGAACCTCGACGCGCTCTATCAAAAATCGGGAGAATATTGGTATCAGGGCGGCTATAATATCATCGCTATCGTCGCACTGGCGGTGGGGATCATTCCCTGTATTCCAGGGTTTTTGGTGGCCGCCGGATTCGTCGATGCTGAGCTTGTTCCAGAGTTTTTACAGAGTCTTTATACCTATGCCTGGTTTGTGAGTTTTGCCCTCTCCGGCGGAGTTCATTA
>JAWOAV010000166.1:0-22098 GCA_046498365.1 Desulfosalsimonadaceae bacterium | reverse complement strand
GCCCTCGGCAGGATACCGAAGCCGGCGGCAAAATACCGGCCTGTTTTTATCCTCAGCCCTATCAGCTCACCGGTGGTGGCCAGGATGGCAAACTTGATAAAGCTTCCCGTGAAAGGGTAGGATGAATAGAGCCTGTCATAATGATAATAGAGGCTGTCACTGACAATAAAAGGTGTGAAGAGAGCTGCCAGGAACAGCACTAAAAACATATCGTTTCTTTTCATCTCTTAGTAATTATTAGTTTGCTCTCTCTATTTTTATTCTTGCGTCAACAGCCGTTACGGCTTCCGGGCTTCCCATAAGAGGGTTAAGGTCCAGTTCACTTATCTCCGGTGCTGCCTGCAGCAGGGCTGACAGTCTCAGCAGCACATCAGTAAAAGCTTTTATGCTTACCCCATCCTGTCCTCTCAGTCCCTCAAGCATCTTTCTATAAAACAATAAATAAACTTTTAATAATTTTATATGAATTACTACAACAAAACTTTCAAGAAATATAATCATACAAATTGTTATAATAGCGGAATTATTGATGTCTTTATCACTTCCCGGAGGTATGGATTTCCGGCTGGATACCGTTTGACGGCTTCGTAAAAAGCCCAATATCTGCATTACGCATAATTTTTGAAGAATTGAGTCACGCCAAAGGCGTGATGAGATTCTTCAAAAATTGCACGCGCCTTGATCTTTTTGCGTTGCCGCCCAAAATCGACTTTTTACGGGCGCATCACCGTTTGGTCCTGTTTGAAAATCGACCAATTCCCTGTCCCCGTATGTCAAGTCGATCCTCAAAATATTAAAAAATCATTTTTAGTAGGGAATATTATTTTTGTCAAGGGGAAAAGGGGACCCCCGTGGGAAGAGAAAATACCGGAACCATTTCAAATCGGAAGCGCATCGATGATTCAGAAAAAGACGGTTATCCGGCGAACCGGACAATCCCTTCTTCGCGGGCCGCCGTAACGGCCTGCCGATACTCCGAAGCGGCAAGGGGGCGTGAAAGTGCCGGGATATCCCGGGCACGACCGGCCGGGCGGTACTGGGACATCACGTTGACATAGGTGTTTTTGGAAATGCTTCGGGCGATGAATCGCATGATCTGCCGGGTGCCGGCAATGTCTTCCGGCATGACGAGGTGCCTGACGAGAAGCCCGCGGCGCGCCATTCCGTCCTCGCTGATGACGAGGTCGCCCACCTGCCGGTGCATCTCGGCAATGGCGGCTCTGGCGGTTTCGGGATAATCGCGGGCGTCGCACGTCATTTCCGCCGTGTTTTCGTCCCAGAATTTGAAATCCGGCATGTAAATATCAATGATGCCGTCGAGCATTGCCAGTGTTTTCACCCGATCATACCCGCTGCTGTTGTAGACCAGGGGAAGATAAAGCCCTTTTTGTGCGGCTTTTTCAAGGGCGGAAAGGATCTGGGGGACAACGTGGGTCGGTGTTACAAGATTGATGTTGTGGCACCCCATTTTCTGGAGCGCCAGCATCATTTCCCCAAGCTCCTTGTCGGTCACCTCTTCCCCGTACCCCTCATGACTGATGTCCCAGTTCTGGCAGAAATTGCACATCAGGTTGCAGCCGGTGAAAAAGAGGGTTCCGGAGCCGCGGGTGCCTACCAGGGGGGGCTCTTCTCCGAAATGGGCATGAATGGAGGATACCCGCGCTTTTTGAGCGGTATTGCAGATGCCGGTTTCACCGTTGGTCCTGTTGACATGGCACTGCCTCGGGCACAAGGTGCAATCTTCAAGAAGGGCGCAGGCCTTTTTGATTTTACCTGCGAGTTCTCCGCTGCCTAAACTTTCAAGGTATGTCGGTTTGAAATCAGTCTCCATGAAAATCGGCTTTCGACATGGCTGTATTGTCGGTTATACTGGCAATCCCGGTCGGCCATTTTCCGCCGTTCGGCAGCCATCGTGAAAATGGTTCTATGAATCAATGGCATCATCGGTGTTTGATGTCAAGGGAACGGATTTTCATCGTTGTAAATAATAAAGAATTTATTATATGTTGTATGGGTCCTCACAATAAAACGGACCTTTTTTGCGCTGTTTTCACTATGGGAAAAATTTTATGGGAAAAAAAATTGCAGCGGTATATGCAAGTCCGCGAAGAAACGGGAATACGGCCATGCTGCTTTCCATGGCCGTCAAGGGTGCAAGAGACGGCGGGGCGGAGATCGATCCCATTGTTCTACGGGATTATCAAATATCGCCATGCCTTGAAATTTACGGATGCAAAAAGGACGGGGAGTGTGCCATCAAGGATGATTTTCAGCAGATCCGGGATCGTCTCCTTGCAGCGGACGGCATCATGATTGCCACCCCGGTATTTTTTTATACGGTCAGCGCACATTTGAAAATTCTCATGGACCGGTGCCAGTCATTGTGGGTAAAAAAATACTGGATCGGCAATGGTGCTGATGAACGGCGCCAAATTGCCAGAGAAGCATTCCTGATCGCAGCGGGCGCGACAAAAGGGAAAAAGCTTTTTGACGGGATGCTGCTTTCGATGAAATATTTTCTTGACGTGCTCGATGCCCGACTCGAAAATCGTCTCTTGTGCCGGGGGCTCGATTTTGAAGGGGATGCGCTCCGTTTTCCAGAATACATGGATGCGGCATACCGCATGGGAATGGAATTTTCCCGATCCGCAGGCCGCGCGGAGCCCGGGGAAGATCCTGGCGGCGGGTAGTTCGCAGCCGGATTTTTCATGAAAACCATATCATATTGCTCATACGGTTTGACACGGGGCAATTTTGATGGAATAAAGAATTTTTTTCAGGGATAGGGCCCGTGGTTGAACAATGCAAAATACGGCGGAAACAGAGGGCTTTTTATAATCAGTAAAAGGTAGTGTCATAATGGGCGGGTTATTCGGCGCAATATTGAAAAACGACTGTGTTATTGATGTGTTTTACGGAACGGATTATCATTCGCATCTTGGAACCCGCCGCGGCGGGATGGCTGTTAAAAACAATAATCGGATCGTAAAATCGATCAAGAAGATAGAAAACAGTTACTTCAGAACCAAGATGGGCCCCGAGATTCCCGGTTTTCAAGGGACCAGCGGCATCGGTGTTATCAGTGACAACGATGCACAGCCGCTGATTCTGGGGACGCACCAGGGGACATTCGGCATCGCCACCGTGGGTAAAATCAACAACCTGGATGAGATTGCAAAGGCGGCTTTCCATCAGAAAATCCATTTTTCCGAGGCGGGCGGCGGCGCGGTCAACCCTACCGAGCTCGTTGGCATGCTCATCAGCCAGAAAGACAGCTTTGGGGAAGGTATCGTACACGCCCGGGAAAGGATCAAAGGTTCGTGTTCGATGCTGCTGCTGACGGACGCCGGGATCGTCGCCGCGCGCGACAAACTGGGGAGAACGCCTCTTATCATCGGCAAAAAGGACCAGGGGTATGCCGTCGCCTCCGAAACTACCGCTTTTTTCAACCTCGGCTATGAAGTCGAATATTTTCTTGGCCCGGGGGAAGTGGTATGCATGCGTCCGGACGGGTACACGCAGCTCGTTCCCCCCGGCGACAGAATGCAGGTCTGCGCTTTTTTGTGGATATATTACGGGTATCCGGCCTCCAGCTATGAAGGGATAAACGTCGAATCCGTCCGGTACAGGTGCGGCAGAAAACTGGCCGGAAATGACGATACCTCTGTTGATCTGGTTTCGGGGATACCCGATTCAGGGATCGGCCATGCCATTGGTTATGCAAATATCCGCAGCATCCCGTATGCGCGCCCGTATGTAAAGTACACACCCACATGGCCGCGTAGCTTCATGCCCCAGAACCAGGCCGATCGCGATCTGGTGGCAAGAATGAAGCTGATCCCCGTTAAAGATTTGATTGACGGCAAGCGTCTGCTTTTCTGCGACGATTCCATCGTTCGGGGGACGCAGCTCAAGGAAAATGTCAAGCTGCTCTTTGAAGCCGGGGCAAAAGAAGTTCACATGCGGGTTGCCTGCCCCACGCTGATTCATCCATGCCTGTTTTTGAATTTTTCGTTTTCCCGCTCGAGCCTCGACCTGGTCGGTCGAAAGGCGATCCATGCGGTTGAACAAACGGATGACGAGGCGATGATTCAGGAGTACATGGCCGATTATGCGGATTACAGGACCCCGAAGTGCGCCCGAATGGTCGAAAATATAAGGGGGCGGCTGGGGCTCACGTCTTTGAAGTTTCAGCGAATAAACGATATGATCGAAGCGATAGGGCTGCCCAAGGAAAAGCTGTGCACCCACTGCTGGGACGGGAGCAGCTACTATTGACGACTTTTACGAAGGCATCATTATTGAATCGCCTGAATTGCAATTTCCGCCCGGGTACTTATTATGAAACATGGAACAACAAAAATGGGATTCTTTGGGAAAACTTCTATACCGAAAGGAGACATAATTCAATATGTCGATGTCAATAGCGCTGGCCGGAAAAGGCGGGACCGGTAAAACCACCACAGCCGGCTTTTTGGTCAAGTATTTGTTGAAAAATGACAAAACGCCGGTTCTTGCCGTTGATGCGGATTCCAATGTCAACTTCAACGAGGTCTTAGGGCTTGAGGTTACCGATACGATAGGGCAGGCCCGGGAAGAAATGAAAAAGGGGGATGTCCCCCCCGGCATGACCAAGGACGTGTTTATTTCCATGCGCCTTGAGCAGGCCGTCATTGAATCCGGGGATGTCGATCTGGTCGTCATGGGGCAGCCGGAAGGATCCGGATGCTACTGCGCGGCAAACACGCTCCTTACGAATTTTCTGGAGCGCCTGACTGACAATTACCCCTATATCGTCATGGACAATGAAGCCGGTATGGAGCATATAAGCCGGTTGACCACGAAAAATATCGACGTCCTGCTGATTGTCACGGACGCCTCCCGCCGGGGGCTGCAGGCAGGGATCCGGATACACGAGTTGGCAGGCAGCCTCAATGTCGGCGTAAAACGGAGCTGCATCATTATCAACCAGGCAAAGGGGGATCCGCCGGAAGAAGTCCTCGATATGATAAAAAAAGCCGGCATTGAATACATTGGCTCGATTCCTGCAGATGATTTGGTGTATGAATTTGATTTTACCGGCCGCCCCACGATCGAGATGCCCGAAGATAGCCCCGTTGTCCAGGCGGCCTATCGTGCGTTTGACACCTTCATGCAGGACGGGTGATGTTTCCGAGCGAGGCCCTGGAAATGCCGTATGAAAATCTATACATATATTATATAAACGGTAAAGTGCCCAACGGAAGGGACGTTTTCGGGGGTGGGTTTATCGGCAACTGGCAGGAATCGGACAGTTCCTTTCTTTTTTTTTCAGCACCGGCCGATGAAGCGGTTGCGTCTTTTGTTGCCGAAAAGGACGGTCTGACCTTGAAGGACCGGTTTTTCATGCCCTACGAGGATTGGATCGGGGGAACGTTGCAGGCGTTTTCCGCCGCCGGCATCCGCGTTGTACCGCCATGGCTTGCGCCAAAAGAGAAAACGGACCGGAGCCTGATACTGCTGGATCCGGGCGTGGTTTTCGGATCCGGGACCCACGCGACCACCCGTGACTGCCTTCGTGCCTTGGCAGCGGTCTTTTCAAATATCGACGTTACAAGAACGATCGACCTCGGCTGCGGCACGGGCCTATTGTCTCTGGCGTCGGCCCGTATGGGAAGCGCGCATGTGCTGGCGATAGACAAAAACTACCTGGCGGCTGAAACCACAAGAGACAATATTTTTCGAAACAACCTGCAGGATCGCGTTCTGGCGGTTCATGGCTGCGCCGAGGACTTTGTCGCCATGGAAGCGGATCTTCTTGTTGCAAACATTCACTACGACGTGATGAAAAGGCTGATACGCGCCCCGGGTTTTTTAAAGAAAAAATGGTTTATTCTTTCCGGTCTTCTTCGTACGCACACGATTCGCATTGAAGACGATTTGCGTCACCATGGCGCCGAAATTGGGCGCAAGTGGTCTGAGGACGGTGTCTGGTATACGCTTGCAGGGACCTGGGGATTCTGATATAGACCATGAAAATGGGCTTTTTTTGCCGGTTTTGGGATTGAAATCCGGTTTGTTTGGTCATGTGAAAAATCAATGGCAGGCCTTTGCTGGATGCTGTAAAGGAAACCCATGTATATCAAGTGTTGGGGATCAAGAGGGTCAACGCCTGTATCCGGGGCCGAATATGATAAATACGGCGGCGATACCACGTGTATTGAAATTCGCACCGAAAGCGATGATCTGATTATCGTGGATGCCGGCACCGGTATCCGCCGGCTCGGCAATCATCTTATCCGGGAAGACCGTTCGGTTTTCAATTTTATTTTTACCCATTCCCACTGGGACCACCTGATGGGATTTCCTTTTTTCAAGCCACTGCACAAAAAGGAATCCGACATTTACATCCACCGGTGCCCTTTTCCGGGAAAATATATTGAAACCATCGTTACAAAACTCCTGCGCCCCCCCCATTTTCCGGTTCGTTATTCGGATCTGAAAGCGTGCATTACTTATAAAAACGGATGCCCCGGAACCTTTTCCATCGGTTCAGTCAAGATTACTCCCATTTCATTGAGCCATCCGAACGGCGGGTGCGGCTACAGCTTTGAAGAAGGGGGCAAGCGGTTTGTTTTTTTGACCGATAACGAGCTGGGATTCATCCATGAAGGCGGCCTTTGCTATGATGAATATGTCGAATTCTGCGGCGAGGCGGACCTCTTGTTCCACGACGGCGAATATACGCCGGCGGAATATGCGGAAAGCATTGAATGGGGACATTCCAGCTATATGGATACCATGCGGCTGGCCCTTGATGCCGGAGTGCGCCGCCTCGGGATCTTTCATTTGAACCAGGAAAGAACGGATGGGGATGTGGACGCGATTGTCGAGTGCTGTGATAAAGTCCTTGCCGATAAAAATGTTTCCCTTGAATGTTTTGCGGTTGCCCGTGACATGGAATTTTATTTGTAAACAGCCCGGCTTGCGATCCGGAAAGTTTTGCAGAGGCGCCCTTTACGGGTGCCTTTGTGTAGAGGCGATTCCAACATTGTCTTCCGGCCCGATCTCTTTGCTGGCGTCTTGTTTCAAATCTTCGAAATACTAGCGTATGTCTGCGGTTTGAAACAAGAGGCCGCAGTGATCCTGAAACGAAACCCGAATGGTGAGATGGGCGCCATAAAAGGGGATTCAAAATATCCGATCGGGCGACTCTTTGGTAACACGATGGCGGCATATATGATGGATGATTCCGGATGGGTGGTGGACCTTGCGTTGGCGCCGCCCTCCCTGCACGACAACACGGCGGATGCCGATCGCCTGCAAAAGGAGATTCTCCGGAAAACCGGAATTGGCCCCGTTGCGATCGACCTTGGGATTCTCAGGGAACTTCCGGCCCGGTTGAAAAACTGGGGCTACCGGTGTCGATGCGTTTTTTTTAAAAGTCTCGGCGGGTCTTGCCTGATAGACATCATGCCCCCTGAGGATCCGGCAACGATTGCGGGGATTGCCATGGACCTGGGAACCACCCGGGTGGTCATGTCGCTGGTGGATCTTGTCTCCGGTGAAAGCCTTTTGGAGACGGTATTTGACAATCCCCAGTGCGAAATCGGGCCGGATATCCTTGAGCGCGCTCATTATGCGGACAGACCCGGAGGGCTTGCGCGTCTCAATGGCCTGATCATTAAAGCCGTAAACGAAGAGATCGGTCGCATTTGCAGGAAAGCAGGCATGGACCGGGACCGTGTCTATCTTATGGCCGTGGCCGGCAACACAAGCATGACGCATCTTTTCGCAGGAATCAGCCCGCGCGGAATCATCCGGGAGCCGTACATCCCGGCGGTCAACCGTTTTGGCGCCGTCCGGGCGGAGGATCTGGGTATTCAAATAAACCGGCGCGGCCGCGTGTTCATGTTCCCCAACGTGGGCAGCTATTTTGGCGGAGATTTGATAGCGGGCGCCCTTTGCGCGGGATTTCATGAATCAAAGGATATTTCAATCCTGGTTGATGTGGGCACCAATGCGGAAGTGCTGCTGGGAAACAGCGAATGGCTGGTTGCCTGTGCCGGCGCGGCCGGCCCGGCCCTTGAAGGAGGGGTTTCGGAAATCGGGATGACCGCCGGTCCGGGAGTTATCGACGCCGTTGCCGTCGATCCGGAGACAGGGGAATTTCAGATCCGCACCATCGGCGATCAGCCGCCGAAGGGAATTTGCGGTTCGGGCATGATCGATCTGGCCGCCGCCCTTTTTCTTTCCGGAATGATGGATATCCGGGGACGCCTCGTGCCCGACGCCTGCGGAGACAGGTTCCGGGAAATAGACGGCGTCCCGAACGTTGTACTGGTGCCGGAGGACATGTCTTCAACCGGGGAGGCGCTTGTCATAAGCCAGGTGGATATCGACAGCCTTGTGCGGTCAAAAGCCGCCATGTATACGATCCTCGAGACCCTTCTGAATTATGTGGGCATCGGTTTTGACGATATCAAAACCTTCTACGTGGCAGGTACGTTCGGTTCGCTGATAAAACCCCGGTCGGCCATATCCATTGGCATGATTCCGGATCTGCCGGAAGAAACGTACCGGTCGATAGGGAACGCTTCCCTGAAAGGGGCTGCTCGCCTTTTGATGGAAAGGGGTGCCATGGACGCCATTGCGTCCATCCGGGACCGCATCACATACCTGGAGCTCAACGTTAACCAGGAGTTCATGAACCGTTTCAGCGCGGCAAAATTTTTCCCTCATACCGATGCGGCGCGTTTTCCTTCCGTTTCCTTCCGGCAATAGGGCATGCGGGATCTTTGTTTCCGCTATCCGGGGTTACGTGTCGTTCTCCTTTTGCTGCGCCATTTTTTCCTTCAGAAGCGATCCGAACCCGGTTGATTCTTCGCTTTGATCCGGTTCCCTCGCTTTTTCCAGCGCGTCCGCCTTCATAGAGAGCCGGACTTTTTTCTGGTCGGCCTTAATTTCCAGCACACACACTTCCACCGAATCTCCGATCGCAAACCGCTCCAAAGGATTTTCTCCGGTTTCATGCGGTATTTCGGAAATATGGACCAGCCCCTGGATCTGCTGTTCAATTTCGACAAAGATCCCGAATTCGGCAATATTTGCGATTTTTCCGGATACGGTGGTACCCGGCGGATATTTTTCCGGAAGAATGGTCCATGGATCGGGGGCAAGCTGCTTGATACCCAGTTTGACCCGTTCATTTTTCCGGTCGATTTCAAGGATTTTTGCCTGCACCGGCTGCCCTTTCCGGTAATGGGCGTCAATTTTTTTCTGCCCCTGGGGCAGGTCCGATACGTGCGCAAGGCCGTCTATCTCTTCCGTGATCCCTATGAAAATGCCAAAATCGGTTACCTGTTTGACAACGCCTTCGATTACGGAGCCTTCCGGATAATGCTCGTGAAGGGTGTCCCACGGGTTGGCTTCAAGCTGCTTGAGGCCCAGAGACATCTGTCGTTTGTCGGCATCGATGGAAAGCACCTGGCATTCAATTTCATCGTCGATTTTGAGAACCTGGTTGGGATGACGGATTTTCTGCGTCCACGAAAGATCGGATAAGCCGATAAGCCCGACAATGCCTTCTTCCAGGGATACAAATGCACCGTAATTTTTCAGGCTGAGCACCCTTCCGGTTACCGTTGCCCCCACCGGATATTTCTCCGCGACGTTTTCCCACGGGTCGGGGGTCAGCTGCTTGATGCCCAGAGATATTTTCTTGTTTTCGGCATCGATGTCCAGGATTTTTACCTGAACCGTATCATTGATCGCGTAAAATTCAGACGGGTGGCGCACCGGTCCCCAAGAGATGTTGCTGATGTGCACCAGCCCATTGATTCCGCCGATATCGACGAAAAGACCGTAATCGGTAATGTTTTTCACCGTTCCTTCGACGATATCCCCTTCTTTTACCGTAGAGAGGGTTTTTTCCGAAAGCCGCTTCCGTTCTTCCTCGATCAGAACGCGCCTTGAAAGCACGACATTGCGCTCCTGCTTGTTGAACTGGACGATTTTAAATACAAAGGATTGATTCAGCCACTCTTCCGGATTTTTAACCGGTTTGTCGTCGAGCTGGGATGCCGGCAGAAAAGCGTTCAGGCCGATATCCACCACATAGCCGCCTTTTATCCGGGAAACAATCGTGCCTTCGACGGTTCGGTCGTTTTCATAGGCCTCTTTCAACGTGTCGAAACGTTTGTCGCGGATCGCCTCTTCCCGGGAAAGCACGGGGTAACCGTCCTCTTCCTTGCGGATAAGGTACACTTCGACTCTGTCGCCGATATGGACATTCAATCTGCCGTCGGCATCCAGAAATTCCTTCTTGGATACGAGCCCTTCGCTTTTGTAGCCGATGTCGATGAGTACGTTGTCTTTTTCTATGTCAACGATTTCACCTTCAATGACATGCCCTGATTTGATTGCCTTGAGGCTTTCTTCGTACATGGCCATGAAGTCTTCAGCACTTGTCGGCTCCTGTTCTCCAGAATCGGGCGCTTTATCGGTGCTGTCGTTGTTGCTGTTTTCTGTCATCCAATCCTCCAAAAGGGAAAATCATCGAATACGGGAATCAACACCCCTGATACTTATCTAATTTAAGCATCGGCGGACAAAATGCAAAACCTCGCGGCAAATAAATCATCCGATATTTTTCACGATTCGGGAGTTTGTTGAAAAGAAAGGGCAAGGGGGCGGGGGACAGCGGCCTTAAGATTCTGATGATATATGTACATTTTTAAAAAAAGGTGGAAAAATCTGCTTGCAATTTTTATAAATCCCATTATGATGGAATCAATCTGTAAAAGCCCTTGTTTGGTGGGCGGGCTGGTTTCAAGAAGGAAGGACCCCGTTTTTCAGAGTGGCTACCTCCAGTTTGAGACCATGAGAAAATCAAGAGAAAGGAGGATAGGCGCAAATGAAAAACGGAACAGTAAAATGGTTTAATGACAGCAAGGGTTTTGGTTTTATCGAACAGGAAGACGGTCCGGACGTATTCGTTCATTTTTCCGCTATCAATTCCAATGGTTTTAAATCATTGAATGAGGGGGACAAGGTGAGCTTTGAGGTGGAGCAGGGCAAAAAAGGTCCGGCGGCAGTCAACGTAACCGTCTTATAAAACATCCTGTACAATTTTTTGCTTCATAAAAGGGGGGGTCCCGGTTAAAGGATTCCCCCTTTTCTTTTGAAGTCCGATGGTCAGAGCACACTTTCTTCACGGGCAGGCATGGCTTTCAGGTTCCCCGGGCGACCTTTCGTCGGCATGCGGCCGGTAACAGGGCAGAAAAATTTCAAAAGCCTCCTGTTTTTCCGGATTCTTTCCCCTGCAGCAGAGCGTCCCCCCGTGGGCCTCTATTATGGCTTTGGCAGTGAACACCTTGGATAAATGGCCGTCTTCCGTAAAGGGCCCATAAGCAGCTATTTTTTCCGGAGACGTCGGGACGTATCGGAGGGAGACGATAGCGACGCTCATATTGTCGTCGGCCAGGTTCCCGTGGATTTTCAATGCCGGGTTGTCGGATACCGATTCGGATACGGATTCCAGCACGAGAACAATCGCTTTTTCCATCAGCTTTCGATGGGCCAGGACCATTGCAGAGCGGGGCGCCCATATATAACTTGTTTGTATGGGGGCGCCATTTTGTTTTTTTTGCCACTTCCCTGCAGCATTTTCAATGATATCCTCCATATCAAGCATTTCACGGGAAATTTCCGGGGTGCGGAAGAATTGCCGGCCATTGCGCATATAACACTTGACCCGAACGCTTTCATCGGCAAGGAGCCGGAGGATTTTTTCCCCCCTGGGGCTGAGCCGCTCACTTTTCAATCCGTGCACGGCAAGGTCCATGTTGTGCAAAAAATTTCCGGTTTCATGGCCGAGTTGCCTGGAAAGCGCGCATGTGACCAGCAGCTGCTCCTCAAGATCCGGTTTGGATTTCATTGTCTTATTCGCTTTTTTCGATGTGATATCTTCGTATTTTTTCGATCAGCGTTTTTCTGGCTATGCCCAGCATTTCAGACGCACGGGTCTTGTTGTGTCCCGAGGTCTGCAGCGCCAGCCGGATCATATGCTTTTCCATTTCCTTCAGATTCACGCTGGAAAGCGTTGCGCCGGATTCGGACGCAAACGGCAGATTGCGGGTGGTTATCATGTTTTTCCGGCAGGTGATGACCGCGCGTTCAATAACGTTCACCAGCTCCCTGACGTTCCCGGGCCATTGATAGTTTATGAGCGCGTTCATTGCCGTTTCGGATATGCCCTCCAACGAGCGGTGGTAGATCGCGGCAAATCGTTTAAAATAGTATTCAACAAGAACCGGGATATCGTCTTTTCGTTCCCGCAGGGGCGGGATCTCAATGATGTACATGTTGAGGCGGTAAAGCAGGTCCTGCCGGAACCGCTGTTCCGCAACCGCCGTTTCGAGGTTGATATTGGTCGCCGCAACGACCCGGAAGTCCGAGTACAGGTTCGAGGTTCCGCCGACCCGTTTGAATTCCCTTGCTTCCAGGACGCGAAGCAATTTTGATTGCAGCACCATGGGGGCATTACTGATTTCATCGAGAAAAAGCGTCCCCTTGTCGGCAATCTCAAACAACCCCTTCTTTTGCACCACGGCACCCGTAAAGGACCCTTTTTCATGGCCGAACAGCTCGCTTTCCATGATCCCCGGCGCAAATTCGGAGCAGTTCACTGCGAAAAAACTGTTGTTGCGCCGCGGGCTTTGTTCATGAATGGCTCTTGCCACAAGCTCTTTGCCGGTGCCGGTTTCCCCTGAAATCAGTACCGTCACCTTGAGGCCCCCGACTTCTTCTATGGATTCACGGACTTTTTTTATTCCCCTGGAGACGCCGATAATGGATGACCCGCGGACGGCCCGCAGGGCCTTTTCTTTCCGAAGGGATTCTATTTCTTCGAGCATCCGGCGTTTGTCAATGGCCTTACGGAGTGTTGACCAGAAGAGGTCGAGTTTGTCGTCAATCGGCTTTTCAAAATAGTGAAACGCCCCCTGCTTTATTGCGGTGATCGCTTCTTCCGATGAACCATACGCGGTAATCAGAATGACGGGAATGTCCGGACGCATGTCCTGCATCCGGGCGAGCAGTTCAATACCGGTCATTTCCGGCATCTGAACATCTGAAATAACAACGTCTGCCCCTTTCCGGAGCAAGTAGTCGAAGGCGTCCCCTGCGGATGTAAATGGTACTACGGTAAAATCATCCGATTCCGGCAGGCAGCAGAAGAGTTTCAGGAAATTTTCGTTATTGTCGATCATTAGTATGGTTGACTGGTTCATACGACACTCCTACCAGAAAACATCGTTTGTGTCTAAGAAAAACAAGGTTTTTTCAATTTTTCCGGGCTTTTGTTTCATTGTGTTACAGCAGGGGAAAGGGAATTGTAACAAATTGTAACGATTTTACCGCGATGACGGGGGGAGTTATTTTATCCGATTTTTATATCAAGATGTTATATCTGATCCTGACAGGGGTTTCGTGGCATGCTTGTTGCTATGTATGTTGCCGATGGATATGCGGAAACGCGAAAAACACAAACCGATGGTTCCGAAACGCTGCCGTATCGGAAAGCCGCCTGTCGGGAAGGGAATCCCCCATAAACCGAAACCGGTTGGAAACCTGACATATGCGAGATGCTTTTTACGGGGACGGCAAACCTTTTGGGAGGAGCACATGCAAGACAGCCTTCGTGGTGTTGTGACCAATATTTTGGGCAGGGACATCTTTGAAATACAGGTGATAGGCACCGGTCCGTTCAATGAAAAGAAGTATAAAGCTGCTCAGTCCATTCGCATCGCCGGAACAAATGATCCGGAGCTCTATCCGGGAAAACCGGATGCATGCCGGATAGAAAAATTGAAAGACAGGGAAGTGCGCTGTTTCATTGTCGCCATGGATGCGGACGGAAATGCGGTTGCAGTGGTTCAGTGCATCCATTGAAAATTACAAAGGGTATGCCACCACCCTGCGATTGGGGCTCCGCCCCCGGCTTTCCGTGGCAAGTCCCTGCCGGTTGATGAACTCGTGCTGCAATCGCCTGAATCGGGCGTTTTGTGGTGAAAGTTCGAATGGGGAGCCGGTTTTGTGTACCGCAATAACCGCTTTTTCCGCTTCTTTTTCCGCTGCGGATTCATCCGGAACCGCTTTTGGGTGGGCCGGATTCTTTCCTGCGGCGCTCTCCGGGAAAATGCTTCGAAGAAAGTTTTCGATCTGGGTGATGGTGTTGCTCTTGATTACGTGGACGGGCATACCGTTTTTTTGCACCTCGCGGAGCCGCAGCGGTTTTTTCTTTTCCTGTGATTTAAGCGTTAGAACGATATCAGCGCTTTCCATGTCCGAGACCAGATAGGCGGGGGCGCGCAGGTCGCTGATGGCCCGCTGGGTATGCTTCCGGCTTACCCCGTATGTGAAAATTCGGATCGCCTGATATGCACCGGGAGCCGCATTCGGTTTTGCGTGGAGAAAGGATTGCCGGAAAACCGGAATATCCGTTTTGCGGGTGAAAATTTGTCCCTGGTCGCCGCGCTGGCGGATTTCGGGCTCGACCGGACTGCCGCGCAGCATGGCGTCGACGACATGCCCCAGATCATAATGGACAACCATATGGTCGCGATTCTGTATTTCCACGAGAACGTCAAACGTCGGTGAGGATTTTCTCTCCAGGATGGTTTTCCTGGTCTTTCGCCTTCGGGCTTCTTCATCGGATATGGTTACGGAGGATATACCCCCCACCAGGTCCGACAGGGTAGGATTCGCCATCAGGTTGTCCACGGTGTTGCCGTGGGCGGTGGCAATCAATTGTACGCCGCGTTCGGCTATGGTTCGGGCGGCCAATGCCTCCGCCTCGGTTCCGATCTCGTCGATGACAATCACTTCGGGCATGTGGTTTTCGACGGCTTCGATCATGACGGCATGCTGAAGGTGGATCGAAGGTACCTGCATGCGCCTGGCCCTTCCAATGCCCGGGTGAGGAATATCCCCATCTCCGGCGATTTCATTGGAGGTGTCCACAATGACGACCCTTTTTCCCATATCATCGGCAAGAACCCGTGCCGCTTCCCGCAGCAGCGTTGTTTTGCCGACCCCGGGGCGACCCAGAAGCAGAATGGAAAGCCCGCTTTCGATGACATCCTGAAGAATATCGACCGTGCCGAATACTGCCCGTCCGACCCGGCATGTCAGCCCGATGACGGTCCCGAACCGGTTTTTTATGGCCGATATCCGGTGCAGCGTGCGTTCGATGCCGGCGCGGTTGTCCCCCGTAAACCGTCCCACCCTCCCGACAATATAGTCAATGTCATTCTGGGTGCCGCATTCCCCGGAGATCTCATGGATTTTACCGGGGAACCGCGCTTCCGGTGTTCTGCCAAGGTCGAGGACGATTTCAATCAAATCGCTGCAGTCCGGGTGGTTTTTTATGGCCTCCCGGATATGCGGGGGCATCACTGACAGCATCCGGTCGATGTCATCTGTTGCCGTGTTTGTTATATCTTTCATCTGGATCGGTTCATCCGAATGGTTCATTTTTATGACTCCCGGGTTGCCGGGTTTATTTCCTTAGCAAGAACAGGGTGACGAAACGGGAATCCAGGTCTTTTTCATCGACATCCGCAAATTCGTCTTCCAGTGCCGCAAAGAGATTCTCCAGGGATGAAGCAGCTTTCAGGGAAATATCATGCGCCGTAAACCCGGTAGAAGTGGAAAGCCAGTCAAGAAAATCCGATTTTACGGAATCTTTGATATGCCCCGTTTTTGCTCCTTTCTCCCACAGGGAACGGTAGAACGGGCGGAATGATTTGACGGGGATCGGCTCCACCCGGTCATAGGGCGGGATGTCGATTCTGCTTTTTGCCCACAGCGTCAGCAAAACGGCATGAAAGGTGACAAACTGCTGCTCCGGCAACCCCTCCGTATGGATATCCATAAGCGAGAGCATCCGGTCGAAAATCATGGCTTCGTTCAGGGCCGCTTCGGCTTCCCGTATGTCATCGATGGCGGCAAATTCCCTGTAAAGGTAACCGGATTTATAATTGTCAAAATGTTTCGGATGCTTGAGCAGCAGCCCCCCGATATGTCCAACCAGGTATTCGCCCCAGAAGGCAAGCGCCAGCCGGTTTTTTGCAAACCAGCTTTGTTTCTGCCATTTTTCGGCTCTTTTTTTCAAGGCCAGAACCAGTGCATACCCGGTGCGGAAGATGTCTGTCAGTGAATAATTGGAAATGATCGAAGCGCTCCGGCTTGCTTCGGGTGGCGCTTTGGTTTCCGCTAGCCGCTGGATGCCCATACCCAGGTAGCCGCATGCTTTGTTCACAACGGATCTCAGCTGCTCCCTTTCTTTTATGGGGATTTGATCCGCTGCGATGATCCGGTTGCAAAGGGATGCGAATTCGGTCTGTATCTCGTTGTATACCTCCTCGGCATCGATATGTGCCAGGGCTTTGCCGAAAAGGGTGTCGCGTTGAAGCATGACCGCATGGTTAATGGGCACCGGTACGGTAAAATCCATTGCTGCTTTTTTTTCAATGCGTTTTCTGGGGTCCTTTTGGATGGCCTCCGGCCTCACCGGCGCATACACGCCTACCGCTTCATCAAAGGGGAGAAAGCCCTTTTCCGCCAGCCGGACGTTCCGGAAGCGAAAGGCCTCTTCCTCGCTTTCGCCGGGAATTACCGATGCTGCGCGGAGAAGCATCACTTGGTATGCCATGTGATCTTCATCGGCAATGCGGTGTATCAGGGTGTACAGAAAATTTTCCATTTCTTCCCGGTCTTCCTCCTCCTCGATGCCGGTAAAGGCCTCCTTTGAAAACCGGATATAAAATACATCGTCGCAAGTAAAAAAGCCGTCCCCCAGATCGCTTGGGTCTTCATCATGTTCGCGGACGAAAATATCAGCCGTCCGGTTCAGATAATATTCCAGAAGAGGGTATTTTTCCTGCATGGTCCACTCGACAAAGCGGCCGGGATCCGCCTGGTGCAGAAGATTCAGCCAGTAGCCGACCCTTTCCAGCTGCATCCGATCGCGATGCCATGCTTCCATGTCCAGAATGTATTCCCATTGGCGGTTGGAGGCCAGGGAAAGGATGTCGATGGCATCATGGTGGCCGATGCCGTTGAGTAAAAAAAAGAAGTCCTCTTCTGCCATTGAATGTACAAGCGCCCGGTTTGTGGGGTGATCGAGGATCGCGTCCAGGGCGTCTTCCGGCGCCATTGCGAAAATGCGCTTCTTGTCGGCCGTAAGGCTTGCCATGCGACGGTGGTGTATTTCGGCGAGGCGTTTCTCTTCGGTTTTGGCGTCCATATCCATTGGTTTCATCCTGTATGCCTTTTGCTGCCGTTTCTTTTGGCAAAGAAGTTATAACGCCTTTGCCAAAAGAAACGGCAGTGGCGATGCCGTAAAGGCATCGGCTTTTTTTGATAATAATATCGCTGATGACGTATTGCAGCAACAGGAAAATGTGTCAATCGTCGGGTCGCAAATGAGAACAGGATAAAATGCGGGGCTTTTAAAAAACCATTGCAGCGATGACGGAACCGGAATTGCGCGGATGTTTATCTCAATGAAGCGGATTTGCTTGTCATTTTTTTTTAACGGTTTTACTTCTTGCGGGGGTATATCGAGCCGGGATTGCGGAAACAGCCCTTTGCTGGAGCGCTCAAAGGGCTGTTTCCCCTTTTCTGTATTCTTATTTTCCCGGGCATTCGGCTTTTATGGCCGCATCGATGTCTGCATCACTGTATGCCTTGTCGAAGTGGGTTGAAAATTCAATGGCCAGGGCTTTTGCCCGTTTTTCAAATTCGGCCTTGTCTTTCCAGGTGTTCTCGGGAATGAGCACCTCGTCGGGCACGCCCGGGCATGTTTTGGGCACATTGAGATGAAACAGTTCATTGTACGTGTATTCGACATTTTTGAGCTTCCCGTCAATAGCGGCGTTGATCATGGCCCGGGTAAGGGTGATGTCGATTCTGGAACCCACGCCGTAGGGGCCTCCGCTCCATCCCGTGTTGACCAGGAAAACCTGCGTTTTGTGCTCCTTCATTTTTTCCCCGAGAAGGTCGGAATAGTAAAACGGCCGGGCCGGCATGAAGGGTTGGCCGAAGAAGCGGGAAAAAGCGCTCTGCGGCTCTTTTATTCCGGTTTCCGTACCGGCGAGCTTGCTCGTGTATCCCATGAGAAACCAGAGCATGGCCTGTTGGGGATTCAGCGCGGATATGGGGGGGAGAACCCCGTTGGCATCGGCCGTCAGAAAGATGATGGTGCTGGGATGCCCCGCCCATGCATCGAGTTTTACATTCGTCAGGTATCGCAGCGGATATGAGGTGCGGCTGTTCTGGGTAAACCGGTCGTCGGACAGGTCAACAGTGCCATCCGGGTAGGTCATGCAGTTCTCGATGATGACGCCGTTATCCAGCGTATCCCTTGTACTGAAAACCGCCCTGTGGATTTCCGGTTCCTTTTCAGGATCCAAATTAATGAGCTTTGCATAGCAGCCGTGTTCGAAATTGGCGATACCGCTGTGATTCCAGCCATGCTCGTCGTCGCCGATGAGGAAGCGGTCTTTATCCGCGGAAAGCGTGGTTTTTCCAGTGCCGGAAAGCCCCAGGAAAAGAGCGACGTTTCCTTGCCGGTCCTCGTTTGCGGAGCAGTGAATGGGAAGAATGTTTTCGAGCGGCAGGTAATAGTTCATGGCGGTGAACAGCAGCTTTTTGGCGGAGCCGCAATAGGCGGATCCGAACACCAGCCCCAGGCGGTTCTTGAAGTCTATGGCAATGACCATGTCCGATGTGCCGCCGTCGGCACGCTTTCTGAGCTTCCCTTCGTATTTGGCGGCATCGATCTTGTCATAGGGGACCACCAACAGCGTGAAAGGCTTTTCTGCAAATACGCTTTTATCAATGGTTCGGGGTACGGGGCGGAACATGTTCATGGTGAAAAGGCTGGTAATGGCATAATTGGTTACGGTGCGCACCGGAAGCGCATAGTCGGGATCCGCACCGATGACGCAATTCGTGATAAACAGGCGCGGTTTTTTCCAGAGGCAGGTAAGGGCGTCCGTCCAGAGTTCGTCGAAGACTTCCGGATCCATGGGAAGATTGTTGGGGGACGTCCAGTCAATATATTCTGAAAGCTCCGGGTGTTTGACCAGAACCGTATCATCCGGGGATCGCCCGGTGGATTCCGGGGGTGTCCAGGTGGATAATGCGCCGCACGGAAGCACCATGGCTTCCTTTTGCTTTATGACTTGCTCGATTACGCTGGACCGTGGGGGATCGGTACGTACATCCGGGTGATTTCTCAGCATACGGTTTAACGCGTTGACAAATTTCATGGCTTTTTTCCACCTTCTGTTATCGCTTGTTATTGTTTATATATGCAGGACATGTCTTTGTCGCACATCATATGTAACATTCCAAAAGATAATGGCGTGACAACACGGCGCAAAAGGGTGGCGGCAAAAATTAACGCTTGCACGGAAATTTGGGAATAACCGGCATCTGGAGAGATATCCACTTGAGGACCTTGTCGAACTCGCTGCCGACTTCCGTAAGTGCCCGGCCGCGGTGACTGACCCGGTTTTTTTCCTCCGGCGGCATTTGTGCGAACGTCTGGCCGGCCGGCGGGTAAAAAAACACAGGATCATAGCCGAACCCGTTTTTCCCGGCGGGTTTTTCGGCAATCACGCCTTCACACCGGCCTTCATATGTCAATGCCTGTCCCGTTGGGATCGCAATGGATATCACGCACTCAAAAGCCGCCCTCCGATCATCGGCGGATTTCAGTCTGTCCAACAGCAGTTTGCAGCGCTGCTCATCGTCGGCATCGGCGCCGGCGAAACGGGCCGAATGAATTCCCGGCTCGCCGTTTAGGGCCGCAACACGGAGCCCGGAATCGTCGGCAAGGGCGGGGAACCCCAGGACCCGGGCGGCAAAAGACGCCTTTTTATAGGCATTTTCTTCAAACGTGGTACCATTTTCTTCTACTTCGGGAATGGGTCCGAAATCATTGAGATTTCTGATTTCAACGGGGTAGTTCTTTAAAATAGCCCGGATTTCAGTTGTTTTTCCCGGATTTCGGGTAGCGATAACGATTGTGGTTGTTTCGTCCATGGCAAATTCAGTATAAAAAGCCGCTTGATGCAACGACCGATTTTATCGATAGATCACAGCATTTTCGTGTGTTTGGAAAAAATAAAAACAGCATGATTGATAAAAGCAACACTATATAAACGATTTCAGGGGGAATGTAAATGGATTTTTTCAGGCGGCTGTGGGAGTGCTATGCGTGGAAGGGGTCAAGAAAATTCTTTACATGAACAGCATCCCTGTTATAAGAAACTTCTGATGGAAGGCCCGATATGGGTGCTTTTTTTTGCAATTTAGCTGACGTTGGAAATCTGTAAGACTATCGGAGCAAAGGACTGAAAATGCATAAATTACTTCAGGACAAGCCGGGAGAGAAGATGTTTCTGCTCGGCAACGAGGCCATCGCGCGCGGCGCCGTCGAAGCGGGGGTTGCATTTGCGTCGACGTACCCCGGTACGCCTTCGTCTGAGATTTCGTTCAACCTTTTCCGTATGGCCGGGGAAAGCGAACTGTATTTCGAATATTCCACCAACGAGAAGGTGGCCCTGGAAGTCGCCGCGGCCGCTGCGAATTGCGGCCTGCGAAGCATGTGCATCATGAAGCATGTGGGCGTCAACGTGGCGGCCGATGCGCTCATGACCCTCGCATATGTGGGCGTCAAAGGCGGTCTTGTCATCATTTCCGCAGATGACCCCTACATGTTTTCCAGCCAGAATGAGCAGGACAACCGGTACTACGGGAAACTCTCCGGACTTCCGATCCTCGAGCCGTCCACGATTGACGAGGCGAGGCGGATTATCGCCGACGCCTTTGATCTTTCAGAGGATCTGGGCATCCCGGTGATCGTCCGTACGACCACCCGGATCAATCACTCCACCGGCGCCGTTGAATTCGGAAAACGGATCCCGCCGAAGACGGCGGGTAGCTTTGAAAAAGATCCTTTCAACCTTGTAACCGTCCCCGCGGTATCCAGAAATCTTCATGTGAAGCTGCTGGAGAAAATCAAGCGCGCCGAGGAGATCTCCTGTGAGTCGCAATACAATGTTATCCGGGGGGACGGCACGCTCGGCATCATTGCCAACGGGGTGAGCGCCACGTATGTGGAGGATGCGATCATGGACCTGAAAATCCGGGAGAAAACGCGTGTGCTGCGGATCGGGTTTTCCCATCCCATGCCGGCCCGCCTTGTCCGGACGTTTTTGTCCGGCTGCGAAAAAGTCCTGGTCGTGGAAGAAGGCGAACCGTACATGGAGGAAGCGGTCAAGGCCATTGCCCAGGAAGCCGGTTTTGTAAATCCAATCCAGGGGAAGGCGAAGGGTCTGTTTTCAAGGCTTTTTGAATTCGACCCGGCAATGGTCCGTGAAAAAATTGCCAGATATTTTGATATTCCCTATGATGCTCCTGAAAAACCGGATCTTTCCGATATTCCCGAGCTGCCCCAGCGCCCCCCCAATCTCTGCGCGGGCTGTGCGCACAGGGCCGTCTTTTATGAAGTAAACAAGGCAACTGCCGGCATGGAGACGATCAAGCCCACCGATATCGGGTGCTACACCCTTGGCTTTCTCCCCCCCTTGTCCGCGGGTGATTTTCTGATCTGCATGGGGTCTTCTACCGGCACGGCTGGGGGTTTTTCAAAGGCCACCAACAAAAAGGTGATTTCCTATATCGGCGACTCGACATTTTTTCATTCCGGGATCCCGGGGCTCGTAAATGCGGTTTTCAACAACCACGATATGACGCTGGTAATCCTGGACAACCGGACGACGGCCATGACCGGCCACCAGCCGCATCCCGGGGTCGACATGAAGGCCTACGGCATGGAGGGCTTCAACCGGATATCCATAGAATCCGTTGTCCGCGGCATCGGGGTGGGGCACGTAAGCGTCATAAAACCCTATAACGTGAAAAAGAGCATGGCGGCCCTGAAGGAGGCCATCGAATACAAAGGCGTTTCGGTTGTCATTGCGCAGGAGGATTGCGCCCTCCAGGTCAAAGGAACGAAAAAGTCCGCGGGCAGGCCATTTA
>JAWOAV010000058.1:0-5520 GCA_046498365.1 Desulfosalsimonadaceae bacterium | reverse complement strand
GCGATGGCCAGGCCCATGCGGTAGGCTTTTGGAAAATGTTCGATGGCCATGATGGCCCCCACGTATTCGAACCCGCCGCCCCGGCGGAGATCCGCGAACCGTGCAAGGTCCGGGGATGGAATTTTCAGGAAACGGCCTTTCTGGGGAGGCGGCAGGGGGAGGAATCCGGCGATTTTTCGGTCGATATATTCCCGCACGGAGGACTGGAGCAGGTTTCGCTTGAAGACCAGTTCTTTTTTGGTGTGCGCGCCGTAGGCGATGTTGATGTGCAGGAAACCCCGGGCCCAGTCCGGTTTGGGCGTCATCCAGGGCGTCATGTCCTCGCCCGCCTGGACGCTGGTCAGGCGGGAAATCATCTCCGGCATCAGGTCCGCGTCTTCGGCCACGAAAATCAGCACGTCATTGTGCCGGTAGTTGGGGAAGAGCTTGATCCCCAGGCGGGTGATAATGCCGGTGGTGCCGGCCCACCCGAGAAACAACCCGGACAAATCCGGCAGGGGGGACCGGGAAAACCATTGGCCGGAGACGCCGCAGGAACCGGTGCGGACAATTTCGCCGCTCGGCAATACGACCTCCATGCCGGTGAGCATATCGGAATGGGAGCCGCCGAGTACCGAGAGATGCCCGGACCCGTGAATGCATACATTCCCTGCCACGGTGGCAACGGGGGGTGCGTCGGGCATGGAATGCTTGAGCTTCGGGTGATGCTTTTGCAGATACGCCTTGAGCATGCCCTGGGAGGCGCCGCCTTCCACCACGGCGTATCGGCTGGCGGGGTTTACCTCGATGATGCGGTTCATGCGCTTCATGTCAACGATGATCCCGCCGCGCAGCGCCCGGGTCAGGCCGGACAGGACCAGTCCCGCACCCATGGGCACCACCGGCACCTTCCGTTCATTGGCCAGCAGCACGATCTGCCGAACTTGTTCGGTCGTTGCCGGCAGGACCACGGCATCCGGCTCGGAGGGGGGCATGGTCCCCTGGTCCATGGAATAGAGGTAGCGTTCTTCCGCGGCCCCGGAAACAAACCGGGGGCCCACAATCGTCTCGAGGCTGGAGATCAGGTCCGTGGTCATGTTATTCTCCCAAAGCGATTTGTACCAGGTCGCTGACCAGAATGGGCATCAGTCCGCGTTCTGCAACTTCGTGCGCCAATGTGGCCATGCAGAACGGACAGTTGAACACGCAATAGGTTGCGCCCGTCCGGATCATGTCGTCGATATTTTTTTCCACCAGTTCATCGGCAAGTTCGTCCCGCTGGTGGGCCCGGGGCACGCCGCCGCAGCACAGGGCATTTTCCCGGTCGTAGGTTCTCGGCACCCGTTCGGCGCCGATTTTTTCAAAAATTTCGTCGAGCGCCTTGTCCGTGTGGGGGACCAGCCGGTTCGAACAGGGGCGCTGGTAGGCAATTTTCACGTTCAGGGGTTTGATCCGGTCTTGCAGCTCGTTCAGCCGCCCGGTGATATAGTCAAACTGGTGCACGGGGGTAAAGGGCACGTCAAGGCCAAAGGCGTCCGCAACGCTGGTATAGGTGCCGTAGCATTCATCGTGAAAGCAGATCAGTTCCCGTATGTTTGACTCCTTTAAATAAAAATGCATGATATTGTCGATGATTCGGGGGACGCGCTCCCGGATCGTCGAATTTTTCGCGAAATGAAGCCACATGATATTGCAGAAAATATCCGTCCCCACGATGGTTGTGGCCCCTTCAAAGAGTTTTCCCCGGATGCACCCGGTCAACATGGGGAACGCGCACATATCCACCACCACCCCGGAAACCGGCTGCGGGGTGATTCTCCCCTTGGGGGCCATCATGCGGAGTTGCTCTTCCACGATGGGCTTTGGCGCAGGCAGAATCCCCAGCGCCTCCTGGCGTTCCACCAGCAGGTAGAACGGGTTGTTGTCGAAGGGGCAGTACTCCTGGCAGGCATAGCAGGTCAGGCATTCCCGCAGTACGCGGCTGTCTTTTCCCTCGTTGATCTTCAATTTTTCCGTTTTGGCCTCGGTAATGCCGGCAAATGAAATGTATTGGCATTTCATGAGGCAATCGACGGTATCGCATTGGATGCACAGGTCCGGATCGTATTGGATTGGTTGCACGGAAAATCTCCCGATGATTTGGATATTGAGCGGCATTTCCTAGAGCGCTTCGCCAAAACGGTATGGCCGATCGGATGGGGTTTCACGAAAAAAGATTTGCAATCTGGGGCCATACCGCCATTTATAAATTGAAAACCGGGAACCATTAGACTATATTATAGTAGAACAATCAATGGAAAATTGAACCTGTGGAAATTGAACCTGCTCCGGGGTGTTGCGATCATTTCTCCATAATGCTTGAACGAAAACGGGCATTTTTACTAATAGTGGCGCAGGCCAATTGTCAGATGAAAATGCGGTTGTGATTTTTTTCGCAGAAAGCCGCAGTACCGGAAGGATACTCTTCATGGCGGCCCTTCGATGAAACCTTCAGACGCTCCAGATTGTATGTCCGCGAGAAAAACTGCCGGCAGTATGTAAGTCGTGTCCGTTGCATTTGCGGCGGCGCCAGGGAAATCATTGATTGAAAAGAAAGGAGAAAACATGAAACCAGGACGATGGATCAGGGTTGTGTTATCATTTTTGCTTCTGGCGTCCGCAGCCGGGGTTGCGTCGGCGGAAAGCACGGTTGAGACTACCAGGGACGACAAGGGCGTCTGGTTTATTACCGGCGATGAATCCGCAAGCCTTTACGATGTGTTCGAAGCCATGGGATATGCCGTTGCCACGGACCGCCTCTGGCAGGCCGAGAATTTCCGACGGGCGGCAAGAGGGAGGCTTGCGGAGCTGTTCGGGGCCGATTACCTGAACGACGACATCCTGGTGCGGGTTACCGGATATACCGACGCTGAACTGACAGCCGGATATGACGCCCTGGATTCGGAAGCCAAGGACATGGTCGACGGCTACGTGGCCGGTTTCAACCGCCGGATAGACGAAGTTGCCCAGAATCCGGCGCAGCTGCCCTTTGAGTTTCATGCCCTTACCCAGCAGCTGGGCCTTGAAGAAATTTTCGTTCCGGAATACTGGACGGCCGAAGATGTGATGGCATGGCAGGCCGCAATGCTGCGTAATTTTGATCCGGAGGCGACGAAGCAGGGGCAGCTCGACAACGCCGCGCTGCTGCAGTATCTGACCACCGTATACGGTGAAATCCAGGGGATGGTGATGTTCAATGACCTTCGCTGGACCAATGATCGAGCGGCCACTACATATATTCCGGATCCGGCCGGAACTTCCGCCGGTGGAGAGCCCGCCATGCAGGAGATGCCGGTTCACGATGCCGACAGGGCGGATCTGGCCGGTCTTCGCAGCATGGGGGATCTGTCGGGGGTCGCCCGGAACGTGGAGGGGATGTGGGCGGATCGTGAAGAAAACCTGAAAAAGCTCAATGCCTTTGCTGAGATGGGCTCCTATGCCTGGACCATATCCGGCGACAAGACGGCATCCGGCAATCCCATACTGTATTCCGGTCCCCAGATGGGATTCAGCGCCCCCGCCATCTGCGCGGAAGGCTCCATTGACGCGGGCGGGATCCGGGTCTCCGGAATGGTGATCCCCGGGCTCCCGGGCATCGTTATCGGCCGGACCCCTCACCATGCATGGTCCATGCAGGTAGGACACGCCCGCACGCTGGACTACTATTTTGAGCCGGCGCCGGGGCAGGCCCCCGAAGGGTACTACACGTCCCGCATGGAAACCTTCCAGGTGGCCGGCCAGGAACCGGTAACCATACCGGTGTACCGAACCCCCAACGGCCCGGTGGTCAATCCCATGCCGTTTGACCCGGATACCTATGTCCCGGACGCCCAAAATCCCATCGTCTCATGGAAATACGCTCACTGGGGCATGGAGCTTCAAACCATTTCCGCCTTCCTGGAAATGACCCGCGCAAAAAGCATGGATGCATTCGGCGCTTCCCTTGAAGATGTGGGGGTTTCCCAGCATTTCTGCTATGCCGACCGCAACGGCAATATCGCCTACTGGATGTCGGGTGTGGATCCGGTCCGCCAGGATTTCAATGCCGACGGAAAGCGCGTGGACTGGCGTCTCCCCCAGGGTACGCTGGTCGATCCGGTCCAGTGGAGCGCGGAGAACCGCAAGCCGCTTTCCACGGATCGCAATACGGACCAGGGGTTCTACGCGGGATGGAACAACAAGTCCAGTGTCGAATACCCCAACAGCGCCAATAATATGAGCTATTTTTTCGGCCCTTTTCACCGGGCCCACGTCCTGGAGGCGTATCTTTCCGTAAACGACGATTTAACCTTTGAGGAGATTCGCGACCTGGCCCTGAACATTGCCACTACGGATTCTTTCGGCTCCGGCGGCAATCCCTGGGCGTTCGTGGAAGACGATTTCCGCGGTGCCGTCCTGGCCGATCCCACGGAGGACCGGCTGGCGGCCCTTGATATAATGGACGACTTTGACGGCCATTTCGTTGACGGCGGTCCGGAAAACTGGGCGGACGGGATGGACCGGTCCGATGGCTGGATGCTGGCCGATGCCTGGATTCGCGAGGTGCTTCGGCTCACGTTTGTGGATGAGCTTGCCGGATCCGTTCAATACGATGCGGAAGAAGAAGAGCTCAAAAACCCCACCGTGCTTTTTAACGTGCTGCTGCACGGCCTTGCCGGGGAGGGCTCGTCGGTGATAAAAAATTACAACTGGTTTCAAAACAATGCCGACCCGGAAGCGCCCCAGACGGCCGAAGAGATCATCCTTGGCGCCCTGGACAATGTGCTGGCGGCGCAGCTGCCGTTGAATGAACGGCCATGGGGCGTGGGCAAGCGCGATGTTATCGAGTTCAATCATCCCTTTTTCAGCGAACCCCCGCTGGCGCTTAATCCCCTCCATACCATGCCCTTTTCTTCCCGATCCACCTTCGCCCATGTCGTGGAAATGACCGAAGACGGGCAGGCCCGCATCGAGAGCATGTTCGCGCTCGGCCAGTCCGGCACGATCCTGGCCGATGTATCGGGGATGCCGGTGTTTGATGAGAATTTTTCCTCCATGACGGAGGTGTATGACGACTTCTCGCACCGCGATTTCCGGGTGAGGAAAGCCGCCGCCATAGACGACGACGAGGACGAGGACGAGGACGATGACGACGATGACAGCAGCACGTGCTTTATTGGATCCCTGCTGCGGTAGATAGAATCCCGCAATGGAATTTTTATTGCGAACCTGAAAAAAAGGGGGTGCGGCACCGCCGCAACCCCCTTTTCCTTTATCCCGGCATTACCGTATTGCTGAATGTTTCATAGCTGTGGTATGATATATACAAATCTTTGCATTTATCAATAGACATGATGATCAGGAAGGCCTCGTAGGGGCACCCCTTGCGGGTGCCCGAAATCCGGGCACCCGCAAGGGGTGCCCCTACGGGCTCAAATTCTGTGGGAATATTTATCGTGTTTATACAAGAATGTAAAAATTAGTAATTTCGTTTCATTTGCCCTGTGAACCCGGCCAGAACGG
>JAWOAV010000231.1:0-9234 GCA_046498365.1 Desulfosalsimonadaceae bacterium | reverse complement strand
CACCAACATTCTCTCCAAGGTCTGCGGCGCCGCCATACCCCCTGCGCTGCAGGACAAACTGGATGCGGTGAAAGATGCGGACAAGGAAACAATGGTACAAACAGGAATCGATTTTGCCGTGAACCAGTGCCGAGACCTTTTGAAGCAAGGTGTTCCCGGGCTTCATTTCTACACCATGAACCGCAGCAAGTCCATCAGTGAAATTATGGACCGGTTGAAAGAGGAAGGCTTGCTTTAAACGGGCGCTTTTCGTCTGGTTCTATTCAATAATTTTGGGCAGATAGACCTTGAACGTGCTGCCTTTGCCGGGTTGACTCTCCACCCGGATCATGCCGTTGTGGGTTTCCACAATGCTTTTGACAATGGCCAGACCCAGGCCGGTGCCGCTGATGGATCGGGTCTGCTCGGTTTTCACCCGGTAGAAACGCTGAAAAATCCGGTCCTGTTCTTCAGGTGCTATCCCGTACCCCGTGTCTGTGACCGCAAAGACCGCGAAGCTTTCCTCCATCCCCGCCCAAATAACAACACGCCCCCCTTCCGGGGTATACCGCAAGGCATTGGAGATCAGGTTGGCCATCACTTCCTGGAGATTGGTCCGGTTGCCCATGGCCACCACCGGAGAATCGGGCGGCGCCACGACCAGATCGATGGATTTGGCCGCGGCTTTTTCCCTGCACAGGTCTGCCTGCTGCGCCAGCAGCGCGCCGATGTCGAGCGCTTCTTTTTCCTGGTTGATCAATCCCGACTCTATCTTGGCCAGGTCGAGCAGCTCCGAGGAAAGGGCGACCATGGACTTGACCCGCTCCGAAACCCGGCCAAGGATTTCCGACTGCTTGTCGGTCAGATCCCCGGCCAACCCGGATTCCACGTTGTTCAACAGCATGAGCACGGAGTTGAGCGGCCCCTTGATTTCGTGGGCAACCATGGATACAAAATCGGACTTGACCTGGTCGAGCTTTTTCAATGTGGTAATGTCGTTTAGCACCGTCACCGTCCCCAGGTTGCGCCCCAGGCGGTCCCTGAACGGAACGCACGTCGCCCCGAGAATGGCCTCCTCGCAGGTTTCTGTGCCTCCGATCCGGATTTCCTCGGTGATCTGCACAAGGCTGTCGTCCGTCTGCGCCAGGGCCTTTTCGATCATGTCAAGCAGAAGGGGCTCGCAGACGATGTCCTGCACCGGGAGCCCCTGGACGCTTGTCCGGGGACAGTTGAGCATTTTCAGAAACGCCGGGTTGGCCAGGGCCACCACTTTCTGGTTGTCCGTGGCCAGCACTCCGTCGGTCAAGAGGTTGATCAAGCCCCGCATCCGGGACTTTTCCGTTGCGATGTCCTGAAGGGTGCGAATAAATTCAATGGCCTTGGCCACCACCAGCCGTAGGTTCTGCGGGGAAAACGGCTTTGGCAGAAAATCAAAGGCCCCCTTTTTCATCGCCTCGATGGAATGCTCGATGGTGGCGTACCCGGTGATGACAATGACGACCGTATCCGGATGGAGCGATTTGACCCGGCCCAGCACATCAAAACCGGAAAGGCCGGTCATCATCAAATCCAGAAGGATAATATCAAAATGCATTTCCTCGATGAGGCGCAGCCCCTCTTCCCCGTCGGGGGCGCATGCCACTTCGAATCCTTCCTGGGTGAGCATCCGCTCGCATGCATCGCGGATTCTCTGCTCATCGTCGATCACGAGAAGCCGGGGCCGAAAAAAAATATTCTCCACACTGTCCCTTATGGACGTCGCCGCCTCCAGGGGTTCATCCGCCGAACTGCCTGTTGAATTTTCTTTGTCTGCGCTCATATTTTCCCCTTACCCTTCTGCCGGAATATACTGCGGCAGCTCGATCAAAAACGTGGTCCCTTCCGGGCCCGTATCCTTGACGGAAATGTGTCCTTCGTGCTCCTCGATGATTCCGTATGCAATGCTCAACCCCAGGCCCGTGCTTTTATCCCGGGGCTTGCTGGAAAAAAACGGGTCAAAAATCCTGGTCAGGTTTTCTTCGGGAATGCCGCACCCCGTATCCGAGATTTCCAGGTATACTTTCCGGATGGATTTGTCCCGGTATGTGCGGACCGTCAAGGTGCCTTTGCCGTCCATGGCGTCGGCCGCATTGATCACCAGGTTGATGATCACCTGATTGAGCTTGTTGGTATCCACATTGATGAGCATCATCTCGTCGGACAATTGCTTTTCAATATGGATGTTCCGAAAAATTTTCTGATCCCGGGTCAACCGGAAGCTTTGCTCCACCAGCTCGTTGACATCCGTGATATGTCTTTGGGAATCCGTGTTGCGGCTGTAGACCAGCAGGCTTTTGACAATCTCTTTGCAGCGGTTGACATCTTCAATGATGCATTCCACATCCTGATGCTGTGGGTTGTTCTCATCCAGCTGTTCTAAGATCATGCTGGCATACATCAAAATGCCGGTCAGGGGATTGTTGATTTCATGGGCCACGCCCGCTGCCAGCTGCCCCAGGGAGGCCATCTTTTCGGATTGGGCCAGCTGCTTCCGGGCTTCCTGAAGTTTTTTTTCGATTTCCAGCTTTTCTCTCAAATCATTGTAAATGGCCATGGTTGCCGACTCGTTGTCATCATCATCGTAGATAATGGCCGCACTCATTTCCACCGGGATCTCCTCGCCGCTGGCGCTCACAACGGTCGTCGGCACGCCGGAGAGCTTCCCTTTCCCGCCTTGCTTTTCATCCCGGAGCATGGTCATGATTTCCTTGGCCTTGCCGGGTGGATAGAGCTCTTCGGCGTTATGGATCGTCCGCTCATACACATCCGACACGCCCAGCAATTCCCTGGCCGCCCTGTTCATCAACTGGATGTTCCCCTGGCGGTCTGCGGCCACGATGGGGCTGGCGGAACTGTGCACCACCCGGCTGATCAGTTCCTTGATCCCGGACAACTCGCTTTCCAGCATCTTGACGCGGGTGACATCCCGAATGCTCTCGATGATATAGGCCACCTCCCCCTGGTCATCAAGAATCGGGGAGAACACACGATCCTCCCATCCCCCCTTCTTGCGCCAGGGCAGGGTCTGCCCTTTGCGGGTCTGGAGCACTTTTACCAAGGGGCACTCTTCCGCCTGGCAAGGCGTTTCCTTGTTGTAAAAAAACGCATGGCATTTCCGGCCCCGGATCTCCTCGAGCGTTTTATCGAAAAGTTCCAGAAATTTTTGATTGGCACTGACCAGGGTATAATCCGGCTTGAGAATCATCGTCGGGTAGGAGAGGGAATCAAAAACCCGCACCCGCCAGTTCAATTCCTCGTTGTCGACTGCTTCATTCATGTCGGTTCCCGTGTTTTCCATTGCCTCTGTCCCTCGGGGGAGTAGAAAATACATCCGAAAGGGCTTCTTCTGCCGCAGCCCCCATGTCCGGAGGTACAACCACCGTCACGGTCGCGCCCACGCAGCCGGCCAACCAGACCGGAACATGAAAATGTTCGAGACGGCTCAACGTCTTGTCGGCAATTCCATAGCGGTCCCCGAAGTGAGGGCCGTGGAAACAAATCATCTCTGCGTTTTCGGTAATTTCCAGCCGGGACAAGCCGCCGCCTTCCGGCAGATGCCTTACAATATCCGGATTTATGCTTTTTTCGCCGGCGGGATCGATCACCAGATCCAGCTTGATTTTCTTCCCGTCCCCCCCAACGGCCGCAGACGCATAGGAAAAACGAAAGCCCCTCTCCGTTATGTCAATCAGGGACCGGCCCCACGATCCCAGTTCATCCGTCGGGATATATGCACTCAAGAGCGTCAGGCCGGTTTTCACCTGGAGGCCGTAGGTTTTTATCCGGAATTCCACATACTGGGCGACGGTTTCCGGTGCGCTTTTCAGGGATCGGGCGACAACGTCATAATCCTCCCCGGGGCACAGCCGCTCCTTGCCTGGCGGGAGATCCACAAACCGGCAAATGGCCTTTGCGATTCTGTCCTGACGGGAAAGATCCACTGCCAGTGTCACCATGGAGCCCGAGGTGGCCATGCAATGCCATCCGGCATTTTCCTGCGCCAGGGCGCAAAAAACCGCACCGATGACGGCTGGATGGAATCGGTGCGGGAACAGGGAAACCAGGCCGGCAGCACGGCCTGGTTCAGTTTCTTTACCCCCGTTTTGGTCCTTTTCGGGGGATTGTTCAAGGCGGGTCACCGCTTCCGGCGCCACCAGACAGGTGACCTGTCTCGGAGAGCGCAGAAAGTCAAGATGCAAAAATGAGATGTTGATTCTGTCGGCGGCCAGCTGCCGGTACAAGCAAACGGACCGCGAATCGACTTCATCTGCAAGGCCCTGCTGCAGCCGAAGAAACCGGCTGCTTAATCGAACCTCGTTTATCTTTACAGGAGTCATTTTCTGTCAAACATCAGGAGCCCACATGATCATCAACAATTTCCATGAGCTGATCCATATCAATGGGTTTTGGAATGTAATCATCCGCCAGGGTGGTTTTCCCCTCATGATGGGTATAACTCGTGCTCTGCACGGCATCCCCCACGGCGGTCAGCATCACCACAATGATGTTTTTGAGGCCGTCATCCTTTTTAATCTCATCGCAGACCACCCATCCGTTTTTCCGGGGCATCATGACATCGAGAATCACCAGGTCCGGCTTTTCCTCTTTGATTTTTTCAATGGCTTCTTCGCCGTCATAGGCTTTGGCGACCCGGTAGTTCTTGGACGCCAGCTTCATGGCGACAGCCTCCACCAGATCCGGATCGTCATCGACGACCATAATCAATTTCTGTTCACTCATCGGTTCGGCTCCTTGCTGATTAATTGAATTGTTTTCTTTATCAAAAGCGCCATCGGGCTGCTGCTACAGCTCGGGACGGGGCAACAGACCCGCTTTTTCCACGATTTCCCGCACTTTTTCCTCCCATTCAATGGCCATGATATGAAAACCCGCCACCCCCTTCACTTCTTTTAACCGTTGAATGGATTCCACCGCGATCTTAATGCCCTCTTCCGGCTGCTGTTCCTTGGGGACCGATTCCATCCGCTTGACAACGTCGTCCGGCACATCCATGCCAGGCACCCGGTTTTTCATGTATCGGGCCATGCCGGCGCTTTTCATGGGGGTGATCCCCGCCAGGATATACACCTTTTCATGCAGGCCCCGTTCGCATACCCCTTTCATCCACGTCTCGAATTTGTCGAGATTGTAAATGCACTGGGTCTGGATAAAATCGACGCCTGCCTTGACTTTCTTGGCCAGCCGCATGACGCGCAGCTCGAACGGATCGGCAAAGGGGTTGGCGGCCGCGCCCACGAACATTTTCGGCGGGTGGTCGATGTCTTTCCCCCCCTGAAATTTTCCTTCATCGCGCATCTTGACCACCGTCTGAATCAACTGGACCGAATCGAGATCATACACATTCGCGGCCTGGGGATGATCCCCGAAATGGGGGTGGTCGCCGGACAAGCACAGCATGGTGTTGATTCCAAGAGAATAGGCGCCGATGATATCGGCTTGCATGGCCAGACGGTTGCGGTCCCGGGTCACCATCTGGAGCACCGGATCCATTCCCATCTGCTTGATGATCACGCTCGCGCCCCAGCTTGACATGCGCACCATGGCCGTCTGGTTGTCGGTAACGTTGACGACATCCACGCAGCCCCGCAACATCTCTGCTTTTTCCTTCACTTTATCGGGCACGGCCCCCCTGGGCGGGCCGCACTCCGAAGTGACCGCCAGCGCGCCCGAGGCCAGTACCTTCTCCAGTCTGCTTTCGGTTTTCATGATGCCAGATCCTCTCTTGTAATTGTACGGGGGCCGCCGTCCCGGCTGGTCCGCCAGTCTTTTGCTTCCATAATGTCCTCGATCCGCTTTTCCAGGCCCAGGGCCTTTAAGCGGTCCCAGATCAGCTGCCAGGCACAGTCGATATTGGCGTCGATTTCGCACTTTCCCTTTGTGGATCCGCCGCAGGGGCCGTTCATCAGTCGCTTGGAACAGCGGGCAATGGGGCAGATGCCGCCGGTGATGCCGAGCACGCAGTCCCCGCATCCCTGGCACCGTTCGGACCATACGCCCTGGCGCTCGGATGCGCCCATAAACGTCGTATTGACCGCCGGGAAAACCGGTTTCTCCCGGTAGCGCGCCGCAATGGTCTGAACGCCGCAGCCGCAGGCCATGGACAAAACGGCATCTGCGCTATCCATATAATTGACCAGTTCCTCCACATATTCCGGATCACACTGGCGCTCCAGGGTCATTTCCCGGATGTCCATGGTTTTTCCATGCTTCAAAAAATGCATATGCAGGGCCGATGCCAGAAGCGCCACTTCTTTTCTGCCGCCGACCGAACATACGCTGACGCACTCATTGCAACCGACCAGAAGGATGCGGTCATAAGGGGATACGCATGCGATAATCTCTTCTATGGGTTTTCGTACAGCCGTGATCATCTTGTTGTCTCCAGATTGGTTTTCAATAGTTACCCCGCCGCCCGTCGGCCGGATTGTCGAATCGCGTCCCGGATCGGGCTGGGGCCAAGCGCCCGGATCTTTTCTGTAAATTCGCGGGCCGTCTGTGCAAACCGCTCTCCCATGCCCGCGGACATGGTGATCATTTCCACGCGCCCGCCTTCCATTCCGATCTCCTCCAGAAGGGCCTGGACCCGGCGGACCCGGTGGGCCGCACGGATGTTGCCGGTCTTGAAATGGCAGTCTCCTTCCAGGCATCCGGCCACATAGACACCATCAGCCCCTTTTTCAAAGGCCCGCATGATATGAATGGCATCGACTTTGCCGGTACACGGCACGCGAATGATTTTGACGTTGGGCGGATAAGAAATCCGTTTGCTGCCGGCCATGTCCGCAGCCGTGTAGGCGCAGTAATGGCAGCAGAATGCCACAATTTCCGGTTCAAAAGCGTCTGTCATCAGTTCATCCTCTCAAACAGGCCGTCGAGTTTGGCCAGTATCTGGTCGTCTTCATACTGCATGAGCTGTATGGCACGGGCCGGGCAGTCGGCCGCGCAGATACCGCAGCCGTGACACTTGGCCGGGTCGATTTCCGAATAGCCTTCGGTGTTGATAAAAGGCACGTTATATGGACATGCCCGGACGCATATAAGGCATGCCGCGCATTTGGCGCCATCCACCTTGGCGACCGCCGCACCCAGGTTGATCCATTGCTTTGTGAGCATGGTCATCGCCCGGCCGGCTGCAGACTGGCCGTGGGCGATGCTTTCCCGGATCGATTTGGGGGCATGGGCCGTGCCGGCGAGAAAAAACCCGCGTACAGACATGTCCGTGGGGCGCAGCTTGATATGGTCTTCCAGAAAATAGCCGTCATCGGATCGGGGGACGTGAAACAGCACCGAGAGGTCCTCGGTGGTTTCATCGTCGGCGATCAGGCCGGTGCTCAATACAACGGCATCTGCAGAAATCTCCAGGTTGCAGCCGAGAATATCGTCATATGCGTCAACCACCAGACCGTTTTCAAGGGCACGGACGTCGGGCCGCCTGTCGGGTTCATACCGGATGAATTGCACGCCCTGCTTCCTGGCTTCCCGGTAATAGTCCTCCTGGAAGCCGTAGGTCCGAATGTCCCGGTTCAGCACATAAATCTGCATATCCGGATTCAGGGCCTTCATCCGAAGGGCGTTTTTGATGGCGCTCTGGCAGCAGATGCGCGAGCAGTTCGGATTTCCCGGCTCCCGGGAGCCCACGCACTGGATCATCACGACCTGTTTCATGGAACGGATCGATTCCGGATCATCTTCGATTTTTGCATCCATGTCCAGTTGGGTCAGCACCCGGTCATCTTCTCCCAGCAGATACTGGGCGGGCCGGTTGGCCAGGGCGCCTGTGGCCAGGATGGTCACGCCGTGCTCGACCTGCATGTAGTGCATACGCGGTCCGGTCTGGATGCCGGTGGTAAACCGGCCGGGCATCCCCTTGTGGTCCACGATGATCGCCTGGGTCAGCACCTGGATTTTCTGGTGGGACTGCACCGTTTCCACCAAATCGGACATATACCGGCCCACATCATCGCCTTCCAGGGTCGTGCGCACCGTGGCGGCAATTCCCCCGAGGCGGGATTCCCGTTCCACGAGGTAGACCCGGTGCCCCTGGTCGGCCAAAAGCAGGGCCGCGTTCATGCCGGTTACCCCGCCGCCGACCACCAGGGCGTTGCGGTTCATGGGAAGGGAATGCTCCACCAGGGGATGGGCCCGGCTGACGGCGTAAACCCCCATCTCCAGCATTTTTACGGCCTTGCGGGTGGCATCGGCCGGCCGGTCCATGTGCACCCAGGTATCCTGGTCCCGAATATTGACGATTTCCACGAGATATTTGTTCAGGCCGGAGCGGCGCAGCATGTCCTGAAACTTGGTTTCATGGGTCCGGGGGGAGCATCCGCCGATAACCACACGGTTCAACCCGTGCTCCCGGATCAAGGCTTCCATGCGGTCCATGGACTCTTTGCTGCATCCGTACCCCATGGCTTCGGCGTATGCCACGCCGGGAAAGGACCGGGCATCCTCCACCAGGCGGGAGACCTCGATTACGCCGCCGATATTGGGGCCGCAATCGCATACGAATACGCCCACACAGGGGGACTGGCCGGATACGTCCCGCTCCGGGGGAAAAAATTCTTCCTCTTCAACGCCACCCTCCGCCAGGGGCATTTGCGTGCCGGCCATGGCCGCGGCCGCACTGGCCTGGATCATGGTTTCCGGAATATCCTTGGGGCTTTCGCTCACGCCGCAGACATAGATCCCCGGGCGGGAAGTCGCCACCGGTGAAAAACCGCCCGTCTGCGCAAAACCTTGCTCGTTGAGATCAATACCCAGGCGTTGGCCTAAGGCCACGGTACTGTCCGGGATTCGAAACCCCGTGGAGAGCACCACCATGTCAAACACCTCGGTCTTGTGCCGGGCATCGTCGTCCGTGGCATATGTGATCGAAAGGTTGCCGGTTTCCGGATCCTCCACCACCGAATGGGGGCGGCAGCGGATAAGGTTGACGCCGTATTCCTCCACGGCCCGGTTGAGATAGCGTTCGTAGTCCTTGCCAAAGGTCCGCATATCCATATAGAAAATGCAGGCTTCAATCTCTTCGGCAAAGCGCTCCTTGGTGACGATGGCTTCCTTGAGGGCGTACATGCAGCAGACACTGGAACAATAGGGAACATCGGCCCGGTTGATGCCGCGGGAGCCCACGCACTGAATCCACGCGACCCGTGCGGGTCTTTTCCGGTCGGACGGACGGACCAGCTGCCCCTG
>JAWOAV010000139.1:0-8812 GCA_046498365.1 Desulfosalsimonadaceae bacterium | reverse complement strand
TCCGAATTTTTCGTCTTCGGCTGGAGAACAGACACTCCGGACATCCGGGCGCTTCTTTTCCGGTAATAGCGGACCCGGAAATAGATGCACCGCGTGCCGCTGTGCGATGTTTTGAGGTCATAGTACTGCCGGGCCTGCCCGGAGACCTCGGCTATGCCCATTGCCATGGACCGCACCTTCGATGTGGGGGTGTTTTCCACCATGCGCTTGTAGTTCAGCAGGACAAGCCCGTACGGAAACACCAGGAGGCCAGCGCCCGTCAGCAGGATGCCGGTTGCGGTTTCCCAGAATAGCGGGTTTGCGGTGTCGCCTGTCTGTACGAACACGGACGCGAAAGGCGCCAGCAGGAAGACCGCGGCGTAGATGATTTCAAGGGGGGTGGAAAAAATCCGGGCGATAATCCCCCCGTGCTGCAGCGGCGGCGGGGGTTTGGGGTGGTTATCCTGCTCGGTTTCGTCCTCCTCATCCCCTGGATCCGCCTGAACCGGTTTTGCAGGGGCGGAAGGATCTTTTTGATCGCTTTTGATACCCGGAACAAGCCCTTGAAGCAACGGTTTGAAGGAAAAATCAGCCGCTGTTTGGCCGCCTGGCGTGACCAGGCCGGCTTCTGCCGCAGCGATCATGGTGTTGGCATAGCGGGCGAGGTTCGAAAGGATTTCGGCTTTGCTGCTGCTTTCGTCATAGACAATGCGGGCAAGGGTCGTTGTAGCGAACCCGTTGTCGGAAATGCAGGTTTTCGCGTATTTCATGGCCCTCTGGACCATCTCCCGGAAATTGGCGGCCGAACTCATCTGCATGTATTCGTCCATGCTGCGATAATGAAAGGCGGAGTGCTCCAGGAGAACGCATTCAACGTCTTCCCCGCCGATGCGGCAGAATACGGCCGCGGGGCTGCCGATGGAAATTTTTTTCAATGCGTTTTCAAAAGGCGGCACCGTAACCTGTTCATCGAAATCCGGGTTTATGAATGCCTGTTTCCGTTTCTTTTCAGCGAGGTCGGCAACGACGATCAGCAGTTCTGTATCTTTGTCGATCCGGAATACGGGGTTGTCGTTCCGGTCGTAAAACTGCATGTCATAATCGGAGATCTCAACGCGGCGCGCAACCGGCAGCCTTATTCGCCGCTGAAGGCGTTTTTCGTCGACAATTACCGCGGGGATTCCCATATCCTGCATTTCTGCCACGAGATCCTTCTGTTTCTGCAGCGGCAGCGTCGGGGTGAGGCGGTTTACGCCACTGCCAACGATCTTGTAGCGCAGGTCGCCGGCATGGAGTCCGGATGCCAGGGCGAGGCGCTCCAACGCCTCTTCCGGATTTTTGGGGAGGCGAAGGAACGGAAGGTATAAAACCGTCCCGGCTGCGGCCTCCTTCCGCTTTTGCGTCTCACCGTGTTTTTCCGACATTGTCATTTTATCACGAATCTGACGGTTCGCCCTGGAAGGCTCTTATGGCGTCTTTTTTGGTGGGGTGGATATCGATGATTCGGTCTATCCGTACCAGTTTGAACAGCTGTACAACCTGTTCCTTGACGCAGCACATGTTGAGACCTCCGCCCTGGTTGTGGATTTTGCGAAGGCAGGATAAAATCGCCCCAATCCCCGAGCTGTCGACAAATTTGACCCGGTTCATGTTGAATACCACATCGTCGCATTTGTCCAGGATCGGTGCGATATCGGTTTTGAATGTCATGACGTTGCCCGCATCCAGGGCATCCATTGGCATTTCGATGACGGTTATGTCATCTATGGTTTCCGTGTTGAATTTCATTGTTATTCTGCTTGCATGTTGAAGGGTTTGGTATGAAATGGCCGCCCGCCATCCGGATTGCCGTCAATATGGCAAGATGATAAACGAAAATAGAATAAATACTTATAGCAGAAGAAAGGAAATAGAATCAAGCGGGTTTTCCCCTTTATTTGAACATGCAGGCATTTAGATTTATAATGAGATAAGAAATAATTGAACAACCAAATTTTACAGGTTTTGCAGGGCCGGTTGAATCCAGTGCAGCGAGACAGGCGGTAGAAAGGATGACAGGATGAACGATCAGCAGCAGCAGAAGGAAAACAAGAAGAAAAACCTCGAGGCAGAATATATTCCTCTGAAACAGCCGTGGCATTCCCCGGACCGGTGGATGTGGTATGCCATGGCGCTTCTTTTCATATTTTTTGTGTATTCCGTTTTTTTGATACCCGCCGCCCCCGAGCGGATAACCTATACGCAGTTCCTGACGCAGGTCAGGGCGGAAAACGTGGAAGCCATCGATATTGAAGGGGAGGAAATCTCCGGGACGCTTCGGGAGCCCGCTGAAGTCCCCGGGAAGGAAGGAAGCCCCGGATTTCAATTTTTCGGCAGCGATGCGGACGATGATGCGGACGATGAGGACAGCGGGGAGAAAGAAGCGTCCGAAACGTACCGGAAATTCGTCACGTACCTGCCGTCCTCGGGCCACCAGGACCTGCTGGCGCTTTTGGAGAGCCACGACGTGGAAGTCCAGACGCATCCGGAGAAGGACTTCGCTTTTTTGTATGCGCTGTTAACGATGCTCCCCTTTCTGCTTTTGATCGGACTTATTTATTACCAGTACAGACGGTTCCAGGGGCAGGGGGGTGAAGGGATTTTCGGTATTGGTAAAAGTCCCGCAAAGCTCTACGACCAGTCCCAGGAATCCGTAACTTTTGCCGACGTGGCCGGGGCCAGGGGGGCCAAGGCCGAACTGACGGAGCTGGTCGACTACCTCAAAGAACCGGATAAAGTCCGGCGGCTTGGCGCCGAGGTTCCCCGGGGTGCCATGCTCGTGGGGCCGCCGGGTACGGGCAAGACCCTTTTGGCAAAAGCGGTCGCGGGCGAAGCGGGCGTCCCTTTTTTCTCCATCACCGGTTCGGATTTCATGGAAATGTTCGTAGGCATCGGGGCCAAAAGGGTGCGTCAGCTGTTTGCGGATGCCAAGAAGAATGCGCCGAGCATCATATTCATCGATGAACTCGATGCCATCGGCAGGCGGCGGGGTGCCGGCGTGGGGGGCGGCCATGACGAGCGGGAGCAGACGCTCAACCAGATGCTCTCCGAGATGGACGGCTTTGAGTCGAGTCACGACGTCATCGTCATGAGCGCAACCAACCGGCCGGACGTGCTCGATCGGGCACTGCTGCGCCCGGGCCGGTTTGACCGGCGCATCGTCGTCGAGCTTCCCACCGCAAAGGACCGCAGGGAAATCATCGATGTATACATCAAAAACAAGCAGCTTGCCGATGATGTGGATCTTGACCGGCTTGCGCGCGGCACACCGGGTTTTTCCGGTGCGGATATCAAGAATGTGCTGAACGAGGCGGCCCTTCTGGCCGCCCGCAAATCAAAGGAGAAAATTGACAACGAAGATGTGGAGGAGGCCCGCGACAAGGTAATGATCGGGATTGAACGCGAAGGGATGACGCTGACCAACGAGGAAAAGGAGATGGTGGCGTACCACGAAGCGGGTCATGCCATCGTGGGGGCGAAACTGAAATATGCCGATCCTGTTCACAAGGTGTCGATCGTTCCCCGGTCACAGGCCATGGGCGTTACCCAGCAGATTCCGGAGGAGGAAAAATATATCCTTCACCGGGAATATCTCATCGACCGGCTTGCCGTCATGATGGGCGGCCGGGCCGCAGAGATAATGATTTACAAAACAGCCACCAGTGGGGCCGGCAATGATCTTCAGGAGGCGACCCGGATTGCCAGGAAAATGGTTCTTGAATGGGGCATGAGCGGGCGGTTTGAACACATGGCCCTGGGCTCCCCCGGCGAGAACGTGTTTCTGGGGGAGGAAATCGCCAGGCATCGGGAATACAGTGAAATGACGGCCCGGGAGGTCGACCGGGAGGTGGAATCCCTCCTGGAAAACGCCTACACCAAGGCCGCAAAGGTTCTGGAGGAAAACCGATCCGCAATGAAGCGGCTTGCCGACGACCTCCTGGAAAACGAGGAAGTCACGGGCGCACGGGTGTATGAGCTGCTCGGGGAACCGGAAGACGAAACGTGACGACTTCGCAAAAAGCCCAATATCTGCGTTACGCGCAATTTTTGAAGAATCTCACGTACGGCTAAGTACGATCAATTCTTCAAAAATTGCACGCGCCTTGATCTTGCACTTTTTACTTTGCCGTCTAAAACCGAGTTTTACGAAAGCATCAATCTATGGTTTCGGCGTCATGGTGTGAATGACCACCTGTTTTTTCCCGCTGCCCATATCAATCGATTTGCCGGTGTGGGCGAGTTCAAAGTGTTTGCCGGCCTCGGCCAGAAATTCGATCATGGAGATGCGCCGGATGTCGTGGGCAAGATAGACCGTCCCACCCGGCTTTATGCATTTCCGGACGGCATCCATGGCCGGTGTTATGTCCGCTTGCCGATAAACCAGTTCGGCGCCGCAGACGATGTCGAACTGCCCCGGTGCTTCAAAGCGGTTCCAGTCCAGTTTTTGTACGACAACCGAATCGAGGTGGTTTGCAGCGGCATTTTTTTTCAAAAGGGCCAGTGCGTCGTCATCGTAATCGGTCAAGGTCACCGGGTGGCCGCAGGCGGCAAGGAAAAACCCCACAACCCCCATGCCGGCCCCCAGTTCGATTACGGTTTTATCCGCATCCAGTTGCTGTTCGGCCAGGTAAGACCCAAGCACGATGGCGGCCTCCCATATTTTGACCCAGTAGGGAAACGAGGCGAGCGTTTCCTCTCCTTTTTCCTCAAGGTCCTTGAGAAAGGGTTCGATGTTTTCAACGGTGAGCAGTTCAAGCGTTTTGTCGCCGATGCGAAGCGGGCTGGTGCGGAGCCGGAGTTTGTCCAGCATGGAGGATTCGTTCATGTAAAAACCTTTGTGTCTTTGCTGATGGTATTTCTGCCGATTGACTATATTTCCGCGGACTCCAGCCGGCCGGTTTCCGAAAGGTCGATGAGTCCGTCAACGTCTTTTAACCGGATTTTGCGCCCTTCGACCTCGATGAGCCCCTGGTCGCTCATCTTTCTGAGCATGCGGGAGAGGGTTTCCGGGATTGTGCCGAGAAACCCGGCCAACTGCCCCTTTGAAATGTTCAGGGTGACCGTCCGCGTGCTCTTCTGCTCTTCGGAAAGCAGCAGGAAATATCCCGCGAGCCGTGCCGGCACTTCCTTGAGCGACAGGTTTTCCACCTGGACGGTGAAGTGGCGAAGCCGCTTGGAAAGGATCGCCAGCATGTTCAATGCCACGTGCGGCTTTTCAATGATCAGATCCACAAAGCGTTTCCGGGGGAAAAACAGTATCGTGCTGTTTTTGACCGCTTCGGCGTTTGCCGGAAACACGCCGCCGGAAAAAACCGGGACTTCGCCAAAGGGCTCTCCGGGGCCGAACATGTGCAGGATTTGTTCCTTGCCCCCGGGGGAAAGCTTGTATATTTTTACCATGCCGTCGGCGACCATGCAGAATCCGTCCGCAGGGTCGCCTTCAAAAAAGATCATCTCGCCGCTTGCTGTTTGTTTTTCGGCGGCGATGGAAAGGATCGCCTCCAGATGTTCTTCGGGCAGTCCCCCGAACAAAACGGACTGGTTCAGTAGCGGCATGTACTTTTTCATCGGCAGGATCCTGTATACGAATATTTTTGTTGCAAGCCATCGCAAAAATGGACTTTCGGCCGAAATCCGGATGTTGAGATGGGTTCGGGTATTCCGGGTTTTTTTATAACGGGATTTGATTCAAGTCAAGCAATTGACGATACAAATATGGTACAAACGATTCTGCCGGCCTGTAAAGGCATGGCGTGCGTGCCCGTATATCCTCTGCGGGAAGTCTTGCTGCTGAATGGTTTCACCGCAGCCATCGGGGTTGCCGGAAGGCCCGATAAAAAACAAAAGGAATGCGCTTATGAAATGGGAGGAAGCTGCTGACGCCGCAATACGACGGATACCGGTTTCCGAGCGCCGGAAAGTAAAGGCCCGCGCAGAGGCGGCCGTTCTGAAGGCGGGAAGGGATATCGTGACGCTCCCGGATGTCGAAGGCGCCGGCCATGGCGCTGCCGCAAGAACCACGCATACTGCGGAGGCATATCGTTTTGAGATCTGCGGGGGGGAGGGGGCGTGCCCCAACCGGGCGCACGGGCAGGCCAACGAAGACAGCATAAGGCTCGCAGGCCGTATCCGCGCCCTTCTTGAAGAAGAAGACCTGGGGACGTTTTTGAAACGGCAGGTAAACGGGCCGCTGCGCCCCCACCATGCGTTCCAGATTTCCTTGTCGGACTGCCCCAATGCGTGCTCCCAACCGCAGATCAAGGACATCGGCATTGTAGCAGCGGCTGTTCCGGTGCTTACGGAAAACGCCTGCATCATGTGCGGGGCGTGCGAACATGCCTGCCGGGAAAGTGCCGTTTACGTGGATACGGACCGGGAGACCCCGATCATCGACCCGAAGCGGTGCATTTCCTGCGGAAGCTGCATCGCGGTCTGCCCCACCGGCAAGATCGACGCGGGCGAATCCGGATACCGGGTCATGATCGGCGGAAAACTGGGGCGGCATCCCCGGCTGGCGGATGAACTGCCCGGCATCCATGACGCGGAAACCGTCCTTTTTATCGTGAAATGGTGCATGGACGAATACAGAAAAAAGAGCCGCCGGGGCCGGCGTTTTGCGGAAATCGTCGCCGAAGACGGAGACGCGATCCTTCTGCGGCTGAAAACAGCGATCGACAACAGATTCCACCGGAAAAAAGGAGGCAACGATGACGATTCCAGGTAACCTGCTGACAACGGCCATGGCTGTGATGCCCCATACGGATATCGACCGGGCCCTTGAAACGGCGCTGACCCTGGACATTCCGTTCTGGCCGCAGCTGCCGCGGCTCAATTACCACGAAGACATGTACGTCCAGGCCGCGGAGCACTTCCCGGGGATTGTTCTGGACCTTGAAAAGCGGACGCTCAAGTTTTCCATGGAAAAGTTCATGGCCGAGCTCGAAGACGTGATGAACCGCTTCGATGCCCCGGAGATTTTTGATATCAGCAAAACATATTCCGCTGTATACCACCGTTTCCTGGAGTTCGACCTGTCCGACCGCCCGGCCATCCGGGGGCAGCTTGAAGGCCCCATAAGCTTCGGCTTCAACGTGATCGACGAAAACGACCGGCCCATCCTGTTTGACGACACGGTCCGTCCGTTTTTGTTCGAGTTCATGGCCCGGCGGATCAACGTGCAGCTTTCGCGCCTTTTGGAAAAAAACGACAATGCATTCATGTTTATCGACGAGCCGGGGCTCCAGTTTCTGTTTTCCGCCATGTCCGGCTACGGGGATGTCCAGGCCAGATCCGACATGGAGCTGTTTTTCAGCATGATCGACCGGCCGAGGGGGGTCCATTTGTGCGGCAATCCGGACTGGGATTTTCTTTTGAACCTGGACATGGAGATTTTGTCGTTGGACATTTACACCAATCATGATGTTTTCGCCTCCTATGCGCCCGGCGTGAAGCGCTTCCTTGAAAGGGGCGGGGTTCTCTCCTGGGGGATCGTGCCCACCAATTTCGAGCCCTTTGAGAAGGAATCCATGGATTCGCTCGAAGCGATGCTTGAGGAAACCTGGGAAAAGCTTTTCAAAAAGGGGATCGACCGGGAGCAGCTTCTGGCACAGAGTCTTATTTCGCCCGCCACGTGCTGTCTTGTCAACCCGGACATCGAAAAGACCGTTGAAAAGGGGTTCGCGGTGACGCGGAATCTCTCCGCCCGCCTGCGGGAAAAATACAACCTTGCCTGATTCGGCCACCGCAAGGTCCAATGTCATTGGCCCGTAATGCAAAACCCTTTAAAATTCTCCAAAGATGTGTTTAATATAGGTCAATTACCACAAGCCATTTTAAAAAATAAAGATCACTTCAGGTAGAAAATGCGGGGAGAGGGTTTTTACCACAGAGGGCGCAGAGGAGACACAGAGATTCACAGAGAAAAGCAATGGGAAGAAAGGGTGGGGCGCCCATCAAATTATTTGCAGAAAGCGGAAGTGCGAGTCATTATCAGGAGGACGATTATGTGGGAATATACGGATAAGGTGCGGGATCATTTTCTGAATCCCAGGAACGTGGGGGAGCTCGAAAACCCGGACGGGGTTGGGGAGGTCGGTTCCATGGCCTGCGGGGATGCATTGAAGTTGATGCTCAATGTGGACGAAGGGGGGCGGATTGCGGACGTCAAGTTTCAGACGTTCGGGTGCGCCAGTGCCATTGCATCGTCGTCGGCCCTGACCGAGATGATCATGGGCAAAACCGTGGAGGAGGCGGAAAAAATCACCAACGACGACATCGCCGCGTACCTGGGGGGGTTGCCCAAGGAAAAGATGCACTGCTCAGTAATGGGAAAAGACGCCCTGAAAAAAGCGATCCTCCATTATCGGGGGCTGGAGGCCCCGGAAATCGAGGGAAACATCGTATGCGAGTGCTTCGGGGTGACAGACAAGGCCATCGAGGCGTCGGTTCGGGAAAACAAGCTCAAATACGTGGATGAGGTCACCAATTACATCAAGGCGGGCGGCGGCTGCGGACAGTGCCACGATGCGATCCAGGAGATTGTCGACCGGGTGCACCAAAAAACCGAGACCCCGGCCGAGCCGAAAAAAAAGCTGACCAATATCGAGAAGATAAAGATGATCGAGGAGACCCTGGAGCGGGAAATCAAGCCGGCCCTGGAAAAGGACGGCGGCAGCATCGAGCTGGTGGATGTGGACGGCAATGCCGTTTACGTGAAACTCATCGGAACATGTGCCACCTGCGCGGCTTCCGAACTGACCCTCAAGAATTACGTGGAAAACAAATTGCGGGAACT